>CAURJV010000008.1:0-115748 GCA_963524945.1 uncultured Clostridium sp. | reverse complement strand
TTGGCTTAGGATCTTGAAGTATTAATCTTGCAGCTTCAGGACAGGACAAAGATACCCCCATTTCACGTAAATTACTATATTCCTCTATTAACCTTGGGTATGTCTTGCATGTATAACATAAGCTTTTTTCTCCAAGTTCAGTATAGATATCACAGAGGTTATTTTTATTTAAAAACGGGCAGTTATTATTTTGTAATACAAAACCAGGCTCTCCATCTTCATATAATGTTAAATTTGATCGTAATCTTTCACCAAATTCACCACTTACCTTGTTATAATTCTCATATGTTTCATCATCAATTATAATTTCCCACCCAGCACAACAAGTATCAGTACATTTTGAAGCGATGCATTTAAAATCTTTATAATAATGGGGTACTATTGTTTTCATGTAGATTACCTCTTATGTTTATTAATTAAATTCCATTATAATATACCACTTAATTGAACATTTAGAAAAGTATTTTAATAAGAGCACAATGTTTTGTGGGAATAAACTTGTTTAATTATATGTATAATTTTTTAACTGAAAGGATAAGTTGAGAGGCCTGTGCATATAAAAACGAGTATAATAGCTTTAAATAAAAAACCAGAAGGATTTATATTATTAGATTTAGTAGAGACAGATTTTGGGGAAATGACAATTGAGGGATTATTGCATTAGATAATTTAAGTAAAGATGAAATTAAGGATTTTATTGAATAAAGTAATAAAAAGAGAGGATATTTATTCAAAGTATGGTTTTTATGAAACTACTTTTGATTTTCATAAAATGTAACTTAGAGATAAAATAGTGGAGAGGGCAGTATTTTTGAATAATGATTGATATTTAGAGAAGTATTGTATTGTGGGTTAGCTACATATTAGGAAAATTATTGCATTTTTATATGCAAAAGGTCTCCTTTTATCTAGCAGATTATTTTTATATAATAATAATATAAGAAATAGGAGAGTGGAGTTCAGATGAGATTTAGTCAGATAATGAGTGACTTCATAGACAATGAAGATTACTGTTCAATTGAATATTTTATTCATAAATACAAAGTATCTAAAAGAACAATTCAAAGTGACATTTCATATCTCATGAGAATTTCGACAAGCAAAGGATTTGAAATACATACAAAAAGGGGAGTAGGATATTTATTAGAGGTTAAGGACGATGAATTATTCGATGAATTTCTTAAAACTTTAGATGAAAACATTATTTTTAAGATAAAAGAAAGACCATCTCAAATACTGGCATTTTTATCAGTCCAAAATGAATACATTTCAATGGATAAAGTTGCAGACACTTTTCAAGTTTCTAAAACACTGATCAAGCATGATATTAAAGAGGTAGAGGAACTAGCTAAAGGCTATCATCTGGCTTTGGAAAAAAAGAGCCATCATGGAATAAGAATAGTTTCTTCAGATAGAAATCTTAAAAAATACTTATGCCTGGAATATCAAACTAAAAACGTATTTGTTAGAATGGCAGTTGACGGTGTTGTAATGGACTTTTCACATGTTGAATCTCAATTGATAAGACAGATGAACAAAGAAAAATTAAATATTAATTATAATGAGCTATTAAATATGATAGTTTATCTAAAGTCCATGGTATATATTTCACTAAAAGGAAATAAGCAGCCTGTCCAAGATTATGAATTTCATGAATCTAATCCTATTGAAAAAATTGTTGAATCATTAATTCATACAATGGAAAAGAAATATAAGGTATGCTTTGATAAGGATAGCGTTGAAGAATTGATAGAAGTTATGCAGAAAAATATCCATAGGAAAGATACCTATGTTTCTTTCACTGACAATTTGATTGATGATATAGAAGTTTTTTTGAAAAAAACAGATGAAACTTATGATACTCACTTTTTTGAAGATCAGGACTTGAAACGGCTTTTACTTTCGCATATATCTTTATTAGTAGACAGGCTTCACAATAAAATTTCATATAAAAATGCTCTGGCAAATGAGCTAAGTATCACATATCCCATGATATTTAATATAGCAATACAATTTTGTGATATTCTCCATGAAAAGTATAATGTAGAATTTACTTTTGATGAAATAGGTTTTGTAGCTATGCATTTTGCAGCACATATGGTAAAGGAGAAACAGCTAAAGCTTCAATCTTACAATAAAATCTGCGTAGTATGCTCTTCTGGCGGTGGAAGCGCATATATGATTAAAATGCAGCTTGAATCCGTATTCCCAAAGGCAGAAGTCAAAACCTTCTCTTTTTTGCAGCAGGATGAGATGATCAGCTATAAACCCGATATTATTTTTACAGTTATACCAATATCTTATGATGCCCACATACCTATCATTTATATAAAAGAGCTTTTGGATGACAAAGATCTATATAGAATTAGGCAGATTCTCGAGTGCGATGATTATGATCCATATACATTGATTAATGAAAATCCAATATACTATTCATATTTCTCAAAGGAATTTTTCAATATAACAGAAGAAGATAACTATGAACATCTCATTAGAAAGATGGCAGAAGATCTTGAAAAGAAAGGATATGGCAAGGAAGGATATGCAGACTTAGTTATGGAAAGGGAGGCATTCATAAGTACCATTTATTTAAATGGCGTATGCATACCTCATCCTATTGAAACAGATGCCTTAAGAAATGTAATATCAGTCAGTATATTAAAAAAGCCCTTTATATGGCTGGAAAAAGAAGTAAGGATCATTTTTATGATTTGTTTAAAAAAGGAACAGGTAGAGGTTTATAAAGACATTACTAAAAAGTTATATCAGCTTATGCGGGAGCCAAAATACTTAGAAAGAGTTATTCGTGTTAAATCTTTTGAAGAGCTTATGGCAGTGATGAAAGAGATGGGAGGTGTTAATTATGAATGATATTTTATTGAAAGAACTAAGTGATGCGGACAGTATAGCTTCAAATGAAAATGAAGTCAGAGAGATTCTATACAAGGAACTTACAAAATATAGTGATGAGGTTTTTTGTGATAATATTGGAAGCATTATATTTCATAAAAAAGGGAAAGGTGAGAATCCACTGAAAATTATGTTCTGCGCCCATATGGATGAAGTGGGCTTTATGGTTCGCAGTATTTCTGATATCGGGTTTATTTATCTTATAGCTGTCGGCGGGGTGCAGGATAAAAGCAAAGAAATGCAGTTAGTTAGATTAACAACCTTTACTGGTAAAAAAATAGAGGGACTGTTAAATGTTACGAAAGATAGTGAAGGAAATATAAAAGATATGTACGTTGACATTGGATGTGACACTTTTGATGAGGTTAAATCATTGGGAGTAGAAATAGGCAATATGGTTTGCTTCGCAAGTGAAGCAAGACAATTATCAAATGAAAAGGTTTATATAGGGAAAGCAATGGATGACAGGGCGGGCTGCTATGTTATTGCCGAGGCCATGAAGAGTATGAAGGATAATTTGGAAAATGATATTTATTTTGTTGGGACAAGCAGCGAGGAAGTCGGAACTAGGGGAGGGAAAACCTCAGCTTATATAGTCAATCCAGACATAGTTTTTGCTTTAGATGTAGCAAATAATCCTGAATTAACAAAAAATTATACAAATCATCGTCTTATTGGTAAGGGACCAATGATTGTGCATTATGATAAGACAATGTCTCCTAATATAAAGCTTCTAAGATATATCATGAATATGGCGGATAAAAAAGGAATTCCGTATCAATGCGATATGTTTAGCGGGGGAGGAACTGATGCTGGAAATGCACATTTAGATCGAGGAGGAAAACTATCATTGGTCTTAGGAATTCCACTACGATATTGCCATGGTGCATATTCTTTTGTCCATAGTGATGATTTGGAAAATTTAATTAAACTTGTATATGAGCTATGTTATCGTTTAAAACGTAAAGATTACGAAAAATTTATAGATTTTTTAGGAGGATATGAAAATGACTGAAGTAGAACAAAGCATTATTATGGAGATGATTTCTTCCGCTGGTGAAAGTAAGGTGAAATCTTTTGAAGCATTAAAAAAGGTAAAGACGAAAGAGTATGATGAGGCTCGTAAATTATTAAATGAAGCCAGAGAGGCAGATTTGGCTGCTCATCAAATTCAAACAAAGATTATAACTGCTGAATTGTCAAATAGCGAAAATAAACCTGAAGTTGGGTTATTAATGGTACATGCACAAGACCATTACATGACAGCTCAATTAGCTAGAGATCTAATTGAGGCGTTAATAAATGTATTTGAAGAAAGGGAGGAAAAGTGAAATGAAGATTGTATTATGTTGTGCAGGAGGCTTTTCAACGACTATGCTTATGGACAGTATGAAAAATACCATTAAAAAAAGTGAAAAACTTAAAGAGGAGGATTTTAAATTCATTGCAATCCCTGTAGATATTCTGGAAAGTGAAGTAGAAGGTTGTGATGCTGTTGTTGTAGGACCACAAATTGCACATAAGTTGGATTATATTAAATCAATTATTGATCCACATGAAATTCCTTATGTTGTTGTAGATAAGGAGACTTATGGAAAGATGGATGGAGCAACAGTATTAAAAAAAGTTCTTATAGAACGTAAAAAAGCTGATATGAAAAAAATAAATTAAGGAGGTTGAATAATGTTTAACAAGTTTGAAGCTTTTATGAGCAAATACTTAGCGCCACTTGCTAACAAGATGGATAAAGAGATTCATTTAAGTGCCATTAAAAAAGCCATGGTTGCTTTAATGCCTTTGTTAATTATTGGCAGTTTTTGTTTAATTCCAGAAGCCATCCCTAATATGATTGGTGAGAATAATCCAATATCTCAATGGATATTAGCTAATCTTGATATTATTTATATTCCTTACAACGTAGGTATGGCACTGATGGCCTTATACGCTACAGCTTTTATGGCCTATCATCTTGCCAATTCCTACAAGCTGGATGTACCAGGGTGTATCAGTATGGCGGTTATCTCTTTCCTTATGATGACTGTTGATTATACAAAAGATGGCGGAATTATAACTAAATATTTAGGACCTAAAGGTCTGTTTGCAGCAATGTTTGCAGCAATTATTGCAGTGGAATTATATCGCTGGTGTAAGAAGAAGAAATTCACAATTAAAATGCCTGATTCAGTACCAGATTTTGTTTCAAGATCTTTCGAAATGATTCCAATATCAGTTATTATTATTGGTTTCTTCTTAATTATTCGTATTGTGTGTGTTAATGTGTTTAATATCATGCCTCCATTAATTTTTACAAGCATATTTGCACCATTAGTAGGGTCAATGGACAATCCATTGTCTTATACATTCTTAAAGATGTTGCAATGTTTATTATTTTTCTTTGGAATTCATCCTTCTGTATTGAGTCCAATTACAACTCCAATCTCTACTCAGTTCCTAGCAGAAAATATAGCTAACTATAAAGCTGGATTAGCTATGACTCATTTCTTCGCCCCAGGTCCAGAGTCTGCATTTGGTAACTTTACAGGAACAGGTATAACATTTGGTCTAGTATTTTGGTGCTTATTATCTAAATCAAAGGCCTTAAAGCAGATAGGACGTGTTGCATTAATTCCTGCGTTATTTGGAATAAACGAACCAATACTATTTGGTGCTCCAATTGTATTAAATCCTATATTTTTTATTCCATACGTTATTTGCGGTGGAATTATAGGAACTATCCCTGGTTGGATGATGAAATTTGGAATGTTAAGCTGTTCATTCTTTACACCTCCTTATGTGGGTGTTTTCTTAGAAGGATATCTTACTAATATGGATCCAATGTCCATTGTTGCAAATGCAATTCAATTAGTCTTATCACTTGTTGTATGGTATCCATTTTTTAAGATATATGAAAAACGTTATCAACAAAAGGAAAATGATAAGAATAAAATGTCTAAAGAAGATGAAGAAATCTTAAAGGATCTCGATTTGGATTTCTAAAAAGAAGGAGCTGTAGCACAAAGAACAAAATCACGATATATTGGATTAGATTTTTAAATCTTAAGACAACATATCGTAGTTAAATTTCTTAATGTGACAGCTCCTCATTTTTAAGGATGGTGATAATATGGCTAAAAGAATAGAAAAAATACATGAGTTTATGCATCATAATAATATTGATGCTCTTCTTATTAAAAGTAAAACCATGAAAAAATGGTTATCAACTATGACAGGCAGCGGATGCAATGTCTTAATCACTCAAAATAAAGGTTTCCTTATATTAGATGGGAGATATCTGACTGAGGCTAAAGAAAAAGAACATGATTTTGAAATCATTCTTCACTCACCTCATGAAATGGGATGCAATTATCTATCGGCAGCTCAAGATATATTGAAGAAAGAACATTGCCGCAATTTAGGGGTTGAAGCTTCTCAAATGTTAGTTAAAGAATACAGAGATGTTAAAAAGATTGGTGTTCCGATTATTCTGCTAGATGAAGAAATAGACAATTTACGTATTGTTAAACAACAGGAAGAAATAGATATCATGCAAGAGGCAGTTGATATAACAGACGATATTTATAAAAAGGTGCTCGGCAATATACATTTAGGAATGACAGAGTATGAAATAAGCGCTTTGGTCCAATATTATTCAATTGCACAAGGAGCGCAGCAAATGTCTTTTGATACAATTGTAACAACTGGGGAGAGGACAGCTTTTCCACATGGCAGGCCAACTGGACGCAGAATCAAGGCTCATGAACCTATTATGATTGATTTTGGGATCCAATATAAAAATTATCAGTCAGATATGACGCGCATGTGCTTTATCGGAGAGCCTGAACCTAAGGTTAAAGAAATTTACGATATCGTTTTAAAAGCACAGCTGGTAGGATTAAACGCTATTAATGCTGGAGTTACTGCTAGTGATGTGGATAAGGCTGCTAGGGATGTTATTGAGAAAAATGGATATGGGCAGTATTTCAATCATGGCCTGGGTCACGGCCTTGGAATCGGTGATGGCTGTGAATTGCCAATTTTGAATTCTACAAGTAAGACCATTTTAAAGGAACATATGATGATGTCCTGTGAGCCTGGAATCTATGTACCGAATATCGGGGGCGTTCGTATTGAAGATGATGTGGTTATCATTGATGGCAGAGGTGTTCCACTAAATAAAACTACAAAGGATTATATAATTTTGGAGGTGAAATAAATGAAATATAATTTTGATGAGGTTCATAATCGCTTGGGAACTTATTCTACACAATGGGATTATATTGAAGATCGCTTTCATAAGAAAGATTTAATACCATTTTCAATTTCAGATACCGATTTTATTATTCCAAAACCAATTACTGAAAAAATTCTTCAAGTTGCCAGCCATCAGATATATGGATATACCAGGTGGAATCATCATGATTTCAAATCTTCTATAACAGAGCATTATAAGAGAAGATTTAATACATGCATTGAAGAAGATTGGATTTTATATAGTACAAGCGTTATGTATTCAGTATCATTACTAATCAGGCTGTTAAGTTGTCCAAAAGATAAGATTTTGACATTTAATCCTATGTATGATTCATTTTTTACAGTTATAGAGGATAATGATCGCATATTGGTATCAAATGATTTAATTCATAAAGATGGTGTATTTGAAATTGATTTTGATTTGTTTGAGAAACAGGTACAGGACTGCAGAATATTGCTCTTATGCTCTCCACATAATCCAACAGGTATGATATGGTCAAAAGATGATATGAAGCGCATGATATTATTGTGTAAAAAATATAATACAAAGATAATTTCGGATGAGATACATATGGATATACAGATTGGACAAAAGAAACAAATACCGCTTTTATCCCATATCTATGATTATGATGAGTTATATACAGCATCTTCTTCCAGTAAAATATTTAATACTCCTGGCTTGATTGGTTCATATGTGATGATACCAAATGAGACGGTGAGAAATGATTTTTTATATCATACTAGGAAGAGGGATTTTTTGAATTCTGCAAGTATATTTGGAATGTATGCGACAATGGTAGGATATATGCAATGCGATGATTATATCGATGAGCTAAATGATTATATAGGTAGTAATATGCAGCTGGTGGAGGACTTTATTAAAAATGAGCTGCCAGACTTTAAATTTAAAAAACCAGATGCCACTTATTTGGCATGGATAGATGGAAGGGGAGTTTCATTCACCTCTGAACAGATTCAGGATGCGCTAGTAAATGTGGGCGGAGTTGCTATTATGAAGGGCGAAACTTATGGAAAGAATGGTGCTAAATATTTGAGAATGAATTTAGGATGCAGTCGCTCAAAGGTTGAGGATGGGTTAAAGCGCTTTAAAAAAGCCATGGATTATTTGTATTCAAAATAGGAGGAATGTTTTATGCATAAATCATGGAGAAAAGTAACATCATGGGTGGATAGGAAGCCGTCTAATGTGAGCATATCAAAACGGCTACTGGCTTACATCATAGATTGGTGTTTAGGAGGAATTATCACAGGATTCCCTGCAGTTTTAATTTATAGTGCGGTAACAAAGAAAGGGGATATGTTTAGCAATCTCTATGTGTTTGCAAGTCTTGGATATTCAAACGGATGGGCATATTTAGCTGGTGTCCTATGTTTTATTGCAGCCCTAATTTATTATGTATACATACCTTATAAAAAATACCATGGTCAGACAATTGGAAAGCATTTGGTTAAGATTAAAATCGTAAAAATTGATTATTCAGAAGTAGATTTAAAAAACCTTTTAATAAGACAAATTGTAGGGATCATGGTGATAGAGGGAGCTGCAATTGTTATAACAAGTTATTTAATGCAGCTACTTACTCTTGTGACCGGTTTTTACTTTGAATACTATCTTGGAATAGCAGGCAGAATTTTAACGATTGTGTCCGGAATCTTGGTTTTAAGTACGCTATCACATAGGGCTATTCATGATTATATTTCTGGAACAACGGTTGTATCAGAAAACGATTAGTATGTTTATGCTATTAATCTTTATCGAGTGAAACTTGATTCAGGTGAGGGGGAATATCAAGCTGAATCTTAGTTGAACTTATCTAGACATCATATGATGCACTTTTGGCAGCAGATCTTCTTTGAAAAGAAATATTAGGTTAAAAATAGAGATACAGAGGATATAATAAATTTATGAGAGTTTATGTGTAGTAAGCTCTCTTTTTTAGCAGTAAAATGTACAGAATTTATATTAAGTATCAAAATTATTAAAAATATTGGAATATGAAATACAACATTAAATGTTTATATTTAAGAAGAAAGCTATTCTAATTTGGGTGCGCGCAGCATACATGTAAGAATCGGCATTATTTAGAACATAACTGTTTTTGTGTTAAACGTATGGGCAATATTCCTCGGTTTCCTAAATAATGACATACCGAGAATGAGCGAGATAATGAGTAAAAATTTATCTGATAGCTAGCATCCGTAACACCCTCACAATATATGAAGATCCTATTCCTTGCGTCAGATGAGGAAGTGATTCACACTAATTCAATTTTTGATGAGTTTAACTCATGAATGAGTTAGCTAAGTTCAAGTGATCAAATTGTAAATTTGGACTTTCACTTATCTGCTTAAGTGGGAGATAACGGCTGCATGCTCCTGGATAAGTTCAACTAAATTCAGATGGAGTTTACCCTCAAAGGGCACCAAGAAAACTTCACCTGAAAAGTTTCACTTTATGAACATAGAGTTAGGGGGAGAGAAATGAGTATAACTGAAATATCAGTAAAAAGACCAGCAGCCATGTGGATGGCAGTAATCTTATTTATTGGACTTGGCATCATGGGTTATAAAAGCATGGGAGCAGATTTAATGCCATCTATGAACATTCCTGTTATATCAATAATGACAACTTATAATGGTGCTAGTGCAGAAGATATTAAAAAAGATATTGTAAAACCAATTGAAGATGCAGTTTCGGGAATAAGTGGTGTTGATGTTTTAAATTCAACTTCTGGAGAAGGCTATGGTACTGTTACAATAACTTTTAAAATGAGTGCGAATATAAACACCGCATATTTAGATGTCCAAAAGGCAGTTGAACTTACCTCTGCAAAACTTCCTAAAGCTGCAGATAAGCCTATTTTATATAAAATGGATATGAGTTCCATACCTATGATGATAGTTTCAATAAATGGGGATGCCAGTTATGAGGAACTTTATAATCAATCTGATATCCTAAAGCAAAGATTAGAAAAAGTACCTGGGGTGGGGAATATTTCATTGCTGGGTGCTGATAAGAAGCAATTGATGATAAAAATTGATAAAGCAACTATGGAGTATTATGGAGTGAACATTGATACTTTAATGGGCACACTGCAGGCGTCCAACGTTAATGTACCAGCTGGAGAGATTAAACAAGAAGGCTTAGATCAATCTGTTAGAATTATTGGGCAATTTAGTAGCATTGATGCAGTTAGAAATCTATTAATACCAGCAGGTAATGGAGTGACAATTCGCCTTGGTGATATTGCAAAAATTGACTTAGAAGTCCCAGATGCCAATGTATTAACAAGGTTTGGTGGTAACAAGACCATAGCGATGATGCTTGGAAAGCAAAGTGATTCAAACGTGGTAGAAGTTGCTGATTCTGTAAAAAAGGAATTAGAAGATGTAAAAAAGACACTTCCAAAAGGAACGGAAGTAAATATTTTAATGGATACTACTACGTTTATTAATTCTTCACTTACTCAAATAAAACATAATCTTGCAGAAGGTATCATAACTACTGCATTTGTACTTTATTTATTCTTCCGTAGTTTCCGTTCTTCACTAGTAGTTTTAATTGCAATTCCAACATCGCTGGTTGCTACGTTTTTTATGATGTATCAGATGCACTTTACCTTAAACATGCTGTCACTCATGGGCTTGTCTCTTGTTGTAGGTACCCTGGTGGATGATTCTATAGTTGTTATAGAAAATATACAGCGGCATATGGATATGGGAAAAAATCCTATAGCTGCAGCCATTGAAGGACGTAAGGAAGTTGGAATGGCAGCAATAGCTATAACTTTATGCGATGTTGTTGTATTTGCCCCTGTTTCACTTGTGTCAGGTTTAGTTGGGCAGATGTTTAGGGAATTTGGACTTACAATAGTTGCAGCTACAATGTTTTCTCTAATTGTATCTTTTACAATTACACCAATGCTTTCTTCAAGGCTATTAAAAAATGAGAACCTTAAAGATGTGTTAGTAAAAAAAGAAAAATCTAAATTTTTAAGCAAAATAAATTTTAAATTTATCAAAATAATAAGTTCTAAATTCAGCAAAATAAATGCTAAAACAGAAGGCTCTTTTGATAAACTAGTAGAAACCTATAAAAAGGCTTTAATATGGTCTTTAGATAACAGGAAAAAAGTTTTAGCTATAGTTGTTGCAGGAGTTGTGCTTAGTGTCATGCTTATTCCGATGGGGGCAATAAAGTCAGAGTTTATACCTATGGCGGATCAGAGTTCTCTTCAAATTAGCATGAAGCTTGCACCGGGATCAACTTTAAAACAAACGGATGAAAAGGTCTCTGAGGTAGAGAAATATTTACAGGATACAAAAGAAGTAAAAAATTATTTTTCATTAATTGGGCATGATGGAGAAGCAACAGCAGATAAATCCATTGCTCAGATTTTCATTAACCTAGTTCCTAAGGGTGAACGTAAAAAAAGCCAAAGTGAACTTGCAAGTGAGATTCGCAGATTTGGTAAAAATATGTCTGGAGTAGATTTAAATGTAGCAGAGTCATCTTCATCTGGCGGAAGTAGTAAGCCTGTATCAATTAAAATAAAAGGTAATGATACAGATACTATAAGAGATCTATCAAACGAGGTTGAAAAATTACTAAGTGCAGTACCCGGAATCACTGATATAAGTAACTCTACAAGTTCAAGAAGCAGTGAGCTTAGGGTAAATATAGACAGCCTTGCAGCTACTCAGTACAATATTTCTACTACAAACATAGGAAGTGTTGTTAGAATGGCGCTTGCGGGAACTAATGTGGGAGTGTATAGATCAAAAAATGAGGAAAATGATATAACCCTTAAGTTCGAAAATGGACAAATAAAGAGTGCAGAAGATCTGAAGTCCTTGAAAATCACAAATTCATCGGGACAACAAATTCCACTTAGCCAAGTTGCATCCATTCAAAAAATAGATAGTGCTCCTACTATATCTAGGGAGGATAAGCAGGATATGGCAACTGTTGAAGCCAATCTTCAAGGAAGAGTTCTTGGAGAAGTTACCGATGATATTAATGCTAAACTAAAGGTTCTTTCAGTTCCTGATGGATATAGTATAAGCTTTGGAGGAAATCAAAAACAGATGGCGGAAAGTTTTTCTTCTCTTGGACTTGCTTTATGTGCATCCTTAGCTCTTGTTTATATGATTTTAGTAGTGCTCTATGAGTCCTTCTTAACTCCATTTATAAGAATGATGGCTCTACCTTGTGCTATTATAGGAGCTTTTGGTTTACTGGCTCTAACTGGACAGACTTTAAATTTAATGTCCATAATTGGATTAATTATGTTAGAAGGATTAGCATCTAAAAATGGTACATTACTTATAGATTATACTAATACCCTTATGAGGAGAGGAATGAATTTAAGAGATGCTCTTATAGAATCTGGTGCTACTAGATTAAGACCGATAATCATGACAAGTGCTACCATGATTGTTTCTATGTTACCAGTTGCTTTATCCATGGGTGAAGGAACTGAGATGAAAAAGAGTATGGCTATAGTAATCATTGGAGGAATGGTTGCATCAACAATACTTTCACCAATTGTATTACCAATTATTTATACATTGATGGCTGATTTAAAAAAGGTAATATCTTTTAAAAAGAAGAAAGTTTATAACATAGAAGGAGGTAGCACCTATGAAGTTTAAGGGGTTAAAGAAAAATAAAAAACTTTTAATAGGAGGGGTAGTTTTAGCAATTGTTGTAGTCGTAATTATTTCTATCTTTGCTAAAAAGAAACCGGTAGAAGTAGTACAAGAGGTTAAAAACGTAAAAACGGAAAAAATAACAACTGGATCCATTTCAACGAGTGTAGAATATGCAAGTAACCTAAAGCCTGCAAAAGAGGTAGTGGTTTTGTCAAAAGCAGGAGGAAGAGTTGCAACTGTAGATGTAAAGGTGGGAGATAAAGTTAGCGTAGGTCAAACATTATTTACCTTGGATACCACAGATTATGCAGCACAACTTGAGCAGGCAGAGGCTGGAGTGAGTGCAGCTAGTGCTAACTTAGAAAGAACAAGCGATTCAGGGTTTACACAGCAATTATTGCAAGCGGAACAGCTAGTAGGAAAGCTACAAATCCAATATAATAGTGTAAAAGATAGTTATGACAGAACACAAACTTTGTATTCAGCACAAGCAGTAGCGAAAAAGGATTTGGATGACGCAAAAGCTCAATATGATGCAATAGCTATAGACTTAAAAAATGCACAAGATAGCTTAGAGCTATTAAAGAGTAAGTCAGGGCCTCAAGCTACAAAAGCTGCTGAAGCACAGCTTGAACAAGCACAAGCAGGAGTGAGTGCCGTGCAAAATCAAATAAGTAACACTACCATTACTGCACCAATAGCTGGAGTTGTATCAGAAAAAGCTGTAGAAGTAGGACAGCTTGCAAGTGCGCAATCAGGATCAGTTACTCTTATAGATTATAATAGTCTAAGTGCAGAAATAAATGTTCCTGATAAGATGCTTGAGAAAATTAAAGTAGGTCTATCTGTACCAGTTACTATAAATGCATTACCAGATTCAAAAATAGTTGGAGTAATAGACAATATCAGCCCAAATACAAGTTCTAAAAATAATTTCTACGTTGTGAAGGTTAAAATTGATAATACTAATAACAATATACAAGCAGGTATGTTTGCTAAAATATCATTACCAGCTGAAAATAAGGACAACATCCTGATGGTTCCAAATGAAACAATCAAAATGGAGAATGGTGTAAATTATCTTTATGCAGTTGATAATGACGTGGTTAAAAAGATATCTGTTGAAACAGGAATTTCGAATGAGAAATTTACAGAAGTAACAGGCAAAGTGCAAGAGGGCATAGATGTCATTACTGAAGGCCAAAATTTATTAAGTGATGGAGAAAAGGTAAATTTAGTACAATAGGAAAATATGAATTTAATCAAAGGTAGTTATAAAAATGAAAAGAGGTTATGTAGGATGTTGATATATTAATAAGGATAAACTTATGAATTTCTTTTCTTATGTTTATAAACTGAGAATTTTTTGTTTTATATTTTAAATATAAGTCATGTTTTTTATGATCTTAAGATTTTTTATAAAAATTTTAATTTTTTTGCAACACTTCTCTAAGTTGGATTGTATTACTAATATAAAGGCAATCAAAAAATAACTAGTCCATCTGCCAATCTATATTCAATCATGCTTTTTAGGCAGATAGCACTAATATGTCCGGTCCACTATAAGTGATATGCGCTTTCTTGGCGAATGATATACCATGGCAATTTTGGACTTGTTATTTTCTTTCAAGTGCCTAAAATGAAAATTTAAGATGCAAGCACATAAAAATAAATACAGCATTAGATTGTGCGAGCTTAGAAGGAGAAGATAAGATTATGAAAAAATTAATGATAGGTTTATTAACAGCAGTAACAATTGTGGGGATGTCAGCTCAAGCACTTGCAGCAGATGATATATCAAGGCACAAATCTAATCCAGCAAATATTATTGATGATACTGTTCCAATATCAAACTATGCACCTAAGGATGTTGATATTAACAAGGTATCAATATGCGGAAAAAATATTGAGCTTGGAGCAAATGGTGTTTCAATATATAAAGGTAAGATTATGGTTCCACTAAACATTACAGCAGAAAGTCTTGGGTTTAAGGTTGAAGCAGATAATGACAATAAAACTGTAAGATTAGATAATGGCAAAACTAAAATAAACCTTTATGTAGGAACAGATGAATATTTTTATTCAAGTAATGACCCTGATACTATGGTATTAGAAATAATGCATAAATTAGGTGCAGAAACTATAAAGGTTGATAATGTTGTATATGTACCAATTAATTTGTATAATGAGATATTCAATAATAAAAAAACAGTAGGTATCTTTTTTGTAAGAAATAAAGATGGACAATGGATTTATTCAGTTAATGGAGATCTTACAACAGGATGGAAGTTAATAAATAATAAGTGGTATTTTATGAATAATGATGGCATAATGCAAAGAGGATGGGTTCAAACTAATGGAAATTGGTACTATTTATTAAATAATGGAGAAATGGCTGCAGGTACAGTAACCCCAGATGGATATAAATTAGATGAAAATGGAAAATGGGATGGTAAACCAGCGTCCACTGTGGTAAATAAACCTGAAGATGCAGATGATATAATAAGTCCTATTGAGAGATTTGATACTATAGACGAAGCACAAAAAGCATTAAAATTTAAGATTACAGTACCAAAAGAATTATTAGGTAAATACAATATAAAATATATAAATACTATATCAAGAGATTTATTTCAAATATGCTATGTAAACAAACAAAATGACATCATATTTAGAATGGGACAAGGAACTTATGATATAAGTGGTGATTATAATGATTATAAAATTGATAATACTGTAAATATAAATGGAATCAATGTAAAATTAAAAGGAGATGACAATCTTATTAGGGTTGCTGTTTGGAGCGTAAATAATATGTCATATTCTATCTCACTAAATGATGGTATGAAACAAGAGGATATTATTAATATTATAAAAAGTACTTTTTAGTTATACAGAAAATCAACACAAAGACATAATTTGTGCCTCAAATGATAGAAATTCAATACATATTTGTTCATATGGATTGATGAAATTTTTACTGGAATGTTCGAAGAAGAAGGTTTTATCTATTTATGCATATTTCATAAACAAGTTTTAGAGATGCAATATCTAGGACAACCTCTATCTAAGGATATTTATTAAGATAAATTTCAAGTAACACCATAGCAAATATGTATATTGTTTCTATCTAGAGGTACAAAACAGGTTTTGTAAAAAAATATAGATACATATTAACCAAGTTTATGATTATATATTCTGGCAAATAATTCTCATTACATATTATTATAATTACAATTAAATAAAGTAAGTTAATCAGAACTTGTATTAGAAAGAAATTTAAATAACAAGTAACATAAGTAGAGACATGAATAATAAGGAAGAGTTTATTTTGGGACTATGGATAAACAGTTTGAAATATAGATTTAAGCAATACTATAACGTTTCATATGGTATTTATTAGATAAAGATATTTAGTTGCTAAAATGGTGAAATCTACACCTTAGAATCTTCGGCGATATTTTCATAGCTTTTCGGAACAAAATATTTATGATTTCGGTAAGTTACCACATAAATTTAGTTTTAAAGTTGAATATCTACAATACATTGTTGTGCTACTGGATGGAAGGATGAGTTTTTTAATGAAAGATGTTTCATTGCGTACGGATGAAATTATTTCACAAGATTTAGATCATTATGGAGATATGCTGCTGAGGCTTGCATATTCATATATGAAAAATATATACGATGCAGAAGATGCTGTTCAAGATGTTTTTGTACAATTGCTTAAAAATATAGAGATATTTGAAAGCGACGATCACAAAAAGCATTGGCTTATTTGTGTTACCAGAAATATATGCAAAAATAAGTTGAAATCAGTATGGTTTAAAAAGCATGTAGAGTTAACTGATATGCCCTATTACGATGAATACAAAGATAACAATGTCTTAAATCAGGTTATGAAACTTCCACTGAAATATAGAGAAATTGTTCATTTATATTATTATGAAGGCTATACTACGGTTGAAATATCAAATATAGTAAATAAGAAAGAAGCTACAGTAAGATCATTACTTAGCAGAGGAAGAAATATGTTAAAAATAGAGCTGAAGGAGGAGTATGATTTTGAGTAAGAAATATAAAGAAGAACTAAATAAAATAGTGATGAATGATGATATGAAAAAAAGAATACTCCAAAATGTTTTGGCTGAAAATAAAAATGATAACAATGAAGAAAAAGAAATAAAAGTTGAAACTACTATGCCAAAAATAAAGAAATATAATGTTAAAAGAAATATGCAAATGGCGGCAGCCTGTGGTGCAATACTTATATGTTTAAGTGTAGCTAAAAGTTATCCTATGCTTTTCAAACATGCGTCTAATGATTTAGAACAGACTGAAGTGGAAGAAAATCATGAGGATAAGAATAATAACTTAAAATCTAGTGATGATAGTGAATTGATCTATAATAATGATAGTAAAGAAGCATCTGATAATGATCATAAAGAAGAGATAGCTGTAAATCAAAATAATAGAAATAATAATAAAAATGATAATAACTATAATAATGGCAGTAATCATGTGAACCAAAATACCAATAATGCCTCAAAAGCTGGGCAGGAAGGAAAAGACAACTCACAATCTAACTCAGGATCAGAGGAAAAGAAGAGGCAGACACCCGAAAATAAAAATAATGATAATAAAGCTACTGATAATAAGGCTATAGAAAATTCAAATACTTCTTCAAAAACAAATCATAAAGATGATATTAATAATAAAGAAGAAAAAAATCCAACAAGCACAGATCAAAAAACAGCTCCAGAAGATGTAAAAGAAAATAAAATATCAGAAGATAATACAGATGATAGTGTCTCTAGTACATCGGTTGTAATGGACAAAGATGTAGGTTATAGTCAAGAATATAAGACACTAGATGAAGCAGAAAAAGCATTGAATTTAAAAGTGAGTCCATTAAAAACATTGCCTAATGGATTTAAAGTAGAAAATGTAAGTATTATATCAAATGAAATGATACAAGTAGATTATAACAATGGTAATAACAATATGATTTTCAGAGCAGGTAAAAGCACTGATAATATAAGTGGAGATTATAATACCTATCAAGTTAAGAATACAGTAAAAGTAAATGGGATAGACGTAACTCTTGAAGGAAATAAAAATGAAGAGTATAACTTAGCAACATGGAAAAAGGATGATATATCATATTCAATTTCAACTGAAGATGGTATTAATGAAAAAACAGTATTAGATATGATAATGTAACCACACTATTTTTTTAAGCTTATGAAACCATGAGGTATCTTATAATGATATTTCATGGTTTTAATTTGCTTTGTAATGGACAACACTAATTTTTTTTAGATATTTAGTGTTGTTATTTTTATAAAAAAATAAATTAGAACCAATTCTCCTTAATATTTAATTCGTAATATTCTTACAGAATATGTTATAACTAGTTAGATATGGACAGCGGTTTAATTAACCCAAAACAGAAAGACATTGGGGTATGGAGAGGTAAAGAGTGGCGAAGTTAATTTTAGAAGGAATTTTAAATTCAAAGTGGTATAAAAAATTATTTCAAGATTTATCAGACGAATTCGGCAATCAAATCTTTGCATATTATTTTGATATACCATTTGAGGAAACTTTAAATCGTCATAGGCAAAAGTCCAATTCACATGAATTTGGAGAGAAAGAAATGAGAGAATGGTGGAACGAAAAAGATTTATCAGATGTTATTTCAGAAGTATTCTTACATAAAGAATTAAGCTTAAATGAAATAGTGGATATAATCTATCAAGACGTTATAAAGTAAAACAGAAATTAAAATTTATAGGGTGGATTCCAGTATGGAAGATTTTCCTGAGTTTATGAAAAGAGAAATGAATAAAGTTCCATCGGAACAGCAGAATACGAGAGATATTGAAGGGTATTATTATAAATACTAAATTAAAGATTAAGGAGGGCAATATGGAACAAATATGGGAAAAGCTTTATAAAGAAGCCATTAATGTAATAAATCCACATGAAATTTCAAGTACAATGTGGGTTGGAAGCGTTGCTTCAGCGGTGCTAACAAAAAGAGGAAATATTTACACAGGGATTTGTATTGATACGACTAGTTCATTAGGAATGTGCGCGGAGAGAAATGCTTTATCAACAATGCTCACACATGGAGAAAATGAAGTAGATAAAGTAGTTTCTGTTTACAAGGATGGTAAAGTTATACATTCTTGTGGCGCATGCAGAGAATTTATGATGCATCTTGGAAAAGATTCAGATAACATTGAAATATTGCTTGATAATCAAGGGAGGTCAATCAAGCTAATTGACTTACTGCCAGAATATCCAAGATATAAATAGTTTTATTAAATTTGAATTATAAATTCTAATTTAATGCTGCGTATTATAAATAGTAATTTGTAAAGGAGAAAGAATAAAATGAACTATCCTATTCCTAGCCATATTAAAGAGTTTTTTCAATTAACTGATGCCAATAACAGCGAATATAAAGTAAAAGGGAAATTAAAATGTTCTTGTGGTACTGAGAGCTTTAATGTTTATCAAAGTAACAACAAAATGATTGTAAAGGCAACATGCCAAAAATGTTATAAAGAAATTAGTATTTTTGATGCCGGAAAGCATGGATGGAACGGTTTTGTATGTAAGTATGATTCTTTAAATAGAACTCAATTGTTTGAGAAAGTAATTTGTGAAAAATGTAAAAAAGATGCTTTCGTAATATCAATGGAAATTTATTCGCAAGGAAAACAGGATTTTATCGACGAATGTGTCAGTAACGATGATTCTTTTTCAGAAGAAGATTGGGTTGATGGTTTTGAATGGATATGCATTTCGCTACGTTGTGCAGAATGTAGTAATCATAGTGAGAATTGGATGGAACATGAGACTATGTAATATAATAGTTTTTGGCAAATGGAGGTGAGAGATGATTTTTTTTGATATAGATGATACATTATTAGATCATAAAAGTTCTGAATTACTTGGGCTAGAATCATTTTATGAAAAGTATAAGGCTTACTTTAAGCTTGAAAAAAATAAGAATACTATTTAGATAAAAGGGGGAAAGGAATGATAAAATTAGGAAATGCACTTATCCTTTTAGCATTTATAGCCGCTTTATTTTTTGCTGTTATTGCAATAATTAGAGGGCATAAAGGGATGAAGATGAGTAAACGCTTTGATACATCAGATAAAAAAGTAAAAGTTAGTTATTGGTTACTTTCTGCTATACATATGTGGGTCGGCATTTTGATAACATTGTGTTATTTGATTGCAGGAGTATTCATTTTAAATAAATTATAGGAGAGGTGATCTAATGGGATTTATAATTTTCTTTCCATTCTTTGCAGCTATAATTGGAATTATCATTGCTCTTATTTGTTTTATAGGAACAGGCTTGATAATTATCGGTGGTACAGGCATAGCAATGAATAAAATATACTTGAAACAGATTAAAACAAAAGACAGTGCATTAAATTTTTCATTTAATATAGGTTCAATAATTTTAGGAAGCATATTTATATTATTTCCTTTAGGATGTGTTTTATATGGTGTTATTTTTTCATTAGCATCAAAATAAGTGTATAAGCAGTGTTTATATAATAAATATAATCAGTAGTAGACCTAATATAAGATATTCTATTGTTATATATAAAATTTAATGAGTGCCGTAAGTTAAATATCTAGTCAATGGCGTGAAAAATTTCAAAAGCTGAAATGTAAAGAGGAGTATATATGGACTTTAAAACTTGCTTTGATAAATCTTCATCTATTTTAATGGAGGGAGCTTTAGGAGAAAGATTAAAAAGAGAATTTAATATTATATTTGATGATAAGGTTGGGATGGCTGGTTTAGTTTATGATTCTGATTCAAGACAAGCCATGTGTAGTATTTATACAGAATATCTGAAAACTGCTGAAAAATATGAATTTCCCTTTATTGTAACAACACCTACAAGAAGAGCCAATAAAAATCGTGTCTTAGAATCTGAATTTACTGAAAAAATAATAGAAGATAATGTGAGATTCCTACAAAAAATAAGGAGTAATGCAAAAATAGATATGTTTGTAGGCGGTTTAATGGGATGTAAAGGAGATGCATATAAAGCTAGTGATGTCTTATCAATAGATGACGCACAGGAATTCCATTCATGGCAGGCAAATTTATTTAAAGAATCGGGAGTAGATTTTCTATTTGCAGGTATTATGCCTGCGCTATCTGAAGCTATTGGAATGGCAAAAGCTATGGAAAGTACGGAATTGCCATATATAATTAGTTTTATGATTAGGGCTGATGGGCGACTAATAGATGGAACTACTATTAATTATGCAATTTTACATATAGATAATGCTACAATTAAAAAGCCGATTTGCTATATGGTAAACTGTGTTCATCCTGCAATATTAAAAAAATCTTTATCTTATTCTTTCAATAAAACAAAATTAGTTAAAGAAAGATTTCATGGAATACAAGCAAACACTTCGCCATTATCCCCAGAAGAATTAGATAATTCTTCTGATTTGAAATTTTCTGATGGTGTTAGTCTTGCTGATGATATGATGGTGTTATATAAATATTTTGTTCCTAAAATTTTAGGAGGTTGTTGTGGAACTGATAATACTCATATAGAAGAAATAGCGAAAAGGTTAAAGGGTAAAGAAGTATGAAATCTGCTGCAATTAAATATTTAATAAAAAATCCATTGTTACATATGGGAATGATTGAGCCGATACGTAGAGATACGGCAGAAATTTTGTATGCTGAAATAGATGGGGTACTGATAAAAGAGCAAAAAAGTAATGCATATATGATATCTGTAGACAATTTTGAAAAAGGACAAGAACTAATAAATGGAATATCCAATTGCAATTTAATCGTTGTACATCAAAAATTTATAACCAATTATATATTAAGTAAGTTTGGGTTAAACGAAGAACTTGAATGTTTTCAAGCAGTATATATTGATAAAGCAAAGATCGATATAAAATCAGAGCTAGAACTAAGAGAATTAAAACAGAATCAAATAGAAATTATCTTAAGACATTATAATAAATTATCTAATAATAAAATTGAAAAACTGTTAAAAGGTAGGAATATATTTGGAGGATATAAGAACAACGTGCTCATAGGATTTATAGGAAATCATTTAGAAGGGAGCATAGGACTATTAGAGATATTTCCTGAATACAGACGTTTAGGATATGGAACAATACTTGAAAGTTATATGGTAAACAAAACACTTGAGAATGGTTTAGTACCATTTTCACAAGTTGAAGTAGAAAATAAAAAATCAATAGCTTTACAAAAGAAACTTGGATTTAAAATATCAAAAGATAAATTGTA
Source organism: uncultured Clostridium sp. (assembly GCA_963524945.1). Lineage (GTDB taxonomy): Bacteria > Bacillota > Clostridia > Clostridiales > Clostridiaceae > Clostridium. The sequence continues at coordinate 93,580 of CAURJV010000008.1, read as the reverse complement.
TTGGTTGTTTTAGTAAGTTTAATTATGCACGTAAATGAAGAGGGCGTCTAATATCTTCTGATTCAAAAATGGCAAATAAGTGTTAAATAATAATAAACATATAAGTTATATTTGGAGGGTAATTATGAAAAAATGGTATGATGAAGAGTACGAATGGGAAATTGAGGTGACAGGATTTCTTCGAAGTGACCACACAGAAAGGTATTGCCGAAACGGTGAGGAAGTTGGTGATAAGTATACTTGCACCTATGGTTGTCCTATAAATAAGGATGGACAAGGTATCTGTTCAAAAGTAATGATGATTATGTTCCCAATCATGGAGGCCGTCAGAAGTGGTGGAGATTTAGAGAATATTGGCGGAGATAGCAAGTATAGCAAAGATGTTGTATGCCCAGATGGCTGCGTTATATTTAGAATGACGGCTAAGAAACTTGAAAATGAGAATTTTTATAAAGGGAAGTTTTTCGATTAGCTAAATTTATATTGTGTTAAGTTTAAAAATAGTCCAAATATATAAATTTCAGTTTGGTAATCTGGAAAACAGGAGTTAAAATTTGAAATTTGTTCTATATATAGGGTGACAGAATGGAAATGTACCGTTGAATACTGATTTTGTAAACATTTAATATTGAACATTATAAATAGTCATTTGGAGGTGAATTGATATGAATTTAAGATTGGCTAATTTAAATGATTTACCAAAACTCAAAGCTGTGTATGGAAACATAATTGATGATATGGACAGAAACAACATACCAATTTGGGACGAAATATATCCGTGTGAGTTTTTCAGCAAGGATATTGAAAATAATCGCCTTTATTTGCTAATTGAGAAAGATAATAATATAGTTGGCTCCTTTGCATTATGTGAATCAAATGCTGGAGAAAGTTGTGTAAAATGGGGGAATCCAAACTCTAAAGCATTATATATTGAACGTTTTGGAGTTAATGTTGATTATTCAAGACAAGGAATTGGCAGTATAATGCTTAAGCATGCCATTACACTAACTAAGCATATGAACGTTAAATATTTAAGACTTTTTGTTGTCAATATAAATAAACCAGCCATAAATTTATACCTAAAAAACGGATTTATGCAAGTAGATGGAATCTATGAAGAAATAATCGATGCAAACCTTACATTTCATGAATATGGATTTGAAATAGACTTATTAAGATAACACAAGTTTCAATTTATCTAAGCAGGCAAAGCTAGAATACTATTATCTTATTTCTAAAATTTTAGGAGGTTGCCATGTGGTTGACAACACTCACATAGAAGAAATAGCGAAAAGATTAGAGGGGGAAAAGGTATGAATATAAAATTTTGTAAAATGACTGAAAAAGATATTACGAGCCTTGTTAAAATAATGAAAAGGGCTTTTGATTATGATTCACAAATTCACTTGGGGAAAGAAACTGGAGGGCCTCCAGGATATGATGATGGCACATTCTTGAGTAAATGGGGATTAGATAAAAAAGCAACTTCTTATTGTATATACTTAAATGACGTTCTTATTGGTGGAACAATTCTTTGGATTAACGATAGTAATGAAAACTTCTTAGGCAGTTTGTTTATTGACCCTGATTATGAAGACAAGGGTATAGGAATGAGAATTTGGAGTGAAATTGAAGGTATGTATCCAAATACACGAGCATGGAGTACTGAAACCCCCATTTTTTCTCATCGGAATCATAATTTTTATGTTAATAAATGCGGTTTTCATGTAATAAGAATAGAGAATCCAAAAGATTTGGAACAAGGAAGTTATATTTTAAGAAAAGTGATTTCATAAAAGGAGCATCGTACTTATTAAAATTTAATTTGTACGATGCTCTCTCTTTTATTTTTTAAAATGTAGTAAATTGTTTATATAAATATTTCTACAATCTTTTCATCTATTATGCCTGATTATTAATAAATGATATGTTCTTTAACAAAAATCAATTTAAATCATATCTGACACCTTAAAATAATATGCTTTAAATTTTATTTTGCATTAGTAAAAGCATTTATTATAGCAGTTTCTTCATTTGAAATTGTTAAAACTATTATTGGAATTATGGTATAAAAGTCTCACAATCTTTTTAAACTGGTTTAATTAACCTGTTACATATAATTTAATATATTAACCTGTACATTTTCTTAACAAATTGAGAATTTTTTTATTTTATTTGTTAAATGAAATATATGAGCGGAGTATATGTGTTGTTAAAGAGAATATTGTCTTATATACTTAATTAGAGTAGATTGAATTGGAAATATATCCATAAGCTTAGACTTAATGGTAAGATTACAAATATTGAGTTTAATGAAGTTAAATGATATAAGGTGAAAATTATATAATGAATAAATCAAGAAATATTTTTTATAAGATAAAATTAAAATATAAATAATAAAATTACCTCTTGACTTTAACCTTAACTGGAAGGTTTATACTATGATTGTCGACAGGAAGGAGAATTAATTGTGTACACTATTGGGCAGTTTTCTAAAATCGGGAGAGTTTCAACTAAGACACTTCGTTATTATGATGAGATTAATCTGTTAAAACCTATGTATGTGGACAGCGATACTCAGTACAGATACTATGCATATGAACAGGTTTTAAAACTTCTTTCTATATCTGAATTAAAAGAATATAGCTTAAAACTAGAAGAAATTAAAGCTATTATGGATGAGGAAGATGTGGACTTACTTAAAAAGTTTTTACAGAACAAAATTGCTGGGATTAATAAGGAAGTTCAAAACAGCTTGAAACTTAAGAATTCTATTGAACAAAAAATTAAGAAGATTGAGTTAGGAGGTAATATTATGGAAGCTAAGAAGGATTTAAAAGTTGAATTGAAGGACAGAAAGTCATTAATTGTTATCAGCAGGAGGACAATAACAAGTATGAGCAATATAAGTAGTGTTATAGGAAAGGTATTTGAGGACATCTTCAAGATGGATCTTAAGCCATCGGGGCCAGTAATGACAATTTATCATGATAAGCAGGAATTTGATGCAGAAAATGCAGATTGTGAAGTTTGTGTTCCAGTAAATAGCAGAGTAAATGCAGAGAAAAATAAAAATATAAAAGAACTTGCAGGAGGTCTGGTTGCATCCACAACTTTTGTTGGGCCTTATTCAAGGCTGGGAGAAGCTTATGCTAAAGTTGTAAAATGGATTGAGGATAATGGCTATGAATATGCAGGGGCGCCTTTTGATATTTATTTGAATGGACCTCAAAGCGTTAAGAGTCCAGAAGAATTTGTTACTGAGGTTTGCTTTCCAATTAGTAAATAATTCATTTTATAGATTGAATAGTTTAAAAAGTATAGTACTCTCAGAGGTTGTAGTATACTTAAATGCAAGCGATATATTAAGTTAAAAAAGAATATAATTAAAGTTTTCGATAATATATAGACATATTATCGAAAACTCCATAATCAAAAATAAAGAAAGATTAAATATTATAAGCAAAGCTTATTTAATGTGCCATTTCTTCTAACCAATTTAGAATAACCTCTATGGAAAGCCCAATATTTCCTATATGACAGTGATTTTGAGCATTTTCTTTTTTTGTGAACATGCGCATTGTTAAGGAACGTACATTTTTAAGAGCTTCGCCTTGTTCAAAAAATTGATTAAGGGGTATATAATGATCCTCTTGCCCAGCTAATAAAAGTACATCTTGTTCTACTTTTTCTGATATCTCACTTGTATTATAAAGCTTAATTTTTCTTAGAAAATCGTAAGGTGTCTGGCTTCCAGTAGTATGCAGCCCTTGGTTTAGTACCCATTCTAGCATAAGATTTTCTTTTGCTAATCTTTCTAATAAAGCATTTAATTGTTGGCTGTTTTGATCTATCATTAAAGCATTAATTTTTTCTTTTAAATCCAATGGCATTTTTATTATTACTGCCTGATAAAAATCTGTACATATGTCATCAGCAATCACACGTTTAACCCGATTTTCAAATGCAGCTGCTCTTAGGACAAAACAACCACCTAAGGAAATTCCAAGCAATGTTACATCCTCAAGCTGAAAGAAATCTAATATTGTTTTTACAGGTTTCTCCCACTCATGAGTCATTGGTATATTATAATCTTCCAGAGTAGTCCCTTGCCCAGGTCCCTCAAAACATACAACATCATAACCTGAATCTTTTATTGTCATAGCTATTGTAAATAATTCTTCCGCATAACTGTCAAAGCCGCCAAACATTACAAAGGTTCCTTTTGGATTTTCTGGAGTAAAGCGATAAGTTGAAAGAAATCCATTTTCATAGGGAACTTTGAAATATTGATTTTCCTCGATATTAAAATGTTCCTGCATTAATAAAATAAATTTTTTACGACAAATATGTTTTTGGGGATCGGATTCCTTTATATAGAATTCTGCTCCTCGTAAATAATAAGCAGCTTTTAATTTGTTTCCGTCCTTCAATGCTTTTTCGGATAGTTCTAAAAATTTATTAATATATTCCTCATAATTATGAATACTTGCACTAACTTCTCTCATTTCCTTCAGCATATCCTCGTCATTGGACCAATTATAAAAACGATTCATCTGAAAATTGATGCTGAAATCTGGGTGTAAATCATTATAAAACCCAATAGGAAATCTACCTTTTATTATTTTATTGTTTAACATAAAGTTCATCACCTTTCTTTATTTCCATTTTTAAACTGTATAAGAAGGAAGTTTAATCTTGCAATTTTCAAGAAATTAAATTTTTCTTACGGTTAACGTCAACGCTGTAAGCTTACTTTTAAAACTTTGAATCATGAAATCGAATATTATAAATTTAATATTCTATTAAGAATGGTTCTCATTTTATGATTTTATTTTATTTAATTTTTGAACGAGTTACAATCACTAAAAACAGAAAAAATATTTGATAAGCAACAAATTTACTGCCTTTTGTTGCTTAAGTGTATAGAAAAATAGAGTCAGTTTATTTTCTTTTAAAGCAAACTGGTGCTATTGTCTTTTATTTTAATTTTGCTAAAATTTATATATGTAATTGCTATATTATGTATTTAATTGATTATTTATAGAATGGAGAAGCATCTTATGGAACCAAAAACAGATTTAAGAGTAATTAAAACACGTGCCAATATTAAAAAAACTTTTATTGAATTGCTCTCTAAAAAAAACTTTAATGAAATCACTATACAGAATATATTAGATCAAGCTTTGATTAATCGGTCCACTTTTTATAAACATTATTCAGATAAATATGAATTATCAGAGCAGCTAATTGATGAAGTTATGAAAAAAGCCACTGTATTTCTTACTGAACGTTTTAGTAATATGAAAGAGGATGAACTTTTTTCTACTATTTATAAAGCTTATGAGTATGTATATGAACAAAAGAAGATAATTCTTGCATTATGGAAAATTAGAACAGATAAACTTCATCTATATGATGATTTACAAGGTTTATTAAAGAAATATTGCATGGAATATCTAACTGCTCATAATGCAATTAAAGACAGTTCTATGTTAGATTATTATTCAACCCTTTATGCTTCTTTAGGTCTAACTACAATAAAATGGATTTTGGAGTCTGAGAATGTACCAGATATTGCAAAGATCATTGAACAATTTAAATATACTTTAGGAGAAAGGTTATTGTCACTCCAGTAGATGTTTGGGGTAATAATTCTTGAAAGATAATGTTATTATAAAGAACATGTTTTACAAAAACTTGCTTATGTTATGATGTATTATATACATATGTGTGATTCTTATTTTTATATTAAAAGAAGGTGAGACTATGAAGATATTTTTACGTATGCATCCTAAGAATGAAGTATCCTCTGTGCAAATATAAAATTAATATTGTACAGAGGAGTGTATATTAGATGAATAGATTAAATAAGCCAGTTATTACGAAAGAAACAATCAAAGCAATGGAGGATATGTCGTTTTTCATTCATGCTAAGATTTTTGACGATTTGCTTATTGTTGCACAAAAAGAAACAAATTGTTTTGTATTAAAGACGAGTGAGGGACTGATAGTAATAGATGCTATTTGGCCATCAAAAAAAGCCTTTGAAGCGATAGTTAATGCAATTAGATCTGTAGGATGGGATCCTAATGCAATAAAAAAACTTGTTTTGACTCATGGTCATGTTGATCATACAGGGTGTGGAAAATACTTTATTGATAAATACCATGTCCAAACATACCTTTCCAAAATAGATGATATTTTTTGGGAGGAACATCCAGCGAAGCCTGATAGACCAGAAACGTGGAAAGATTATAAAATTGATGTTTACGTTAAGGATGGAGATAAAATAACATTAGGTAATAAAACAATGTATGTTTACGGTACTCCAGGTCATACTCCAGGAGTATTAAGCTATATATTTCCTGTAGAAGAAGATGGAAGACTTCATATGGCAGCATTATGGGGTGGTACTACACCACCATGGACAAGGAATGAAGTGAAAGAATATCTCAAATCATTGGATTATTTTATTAGTGAAGCAATGCGTAAAAAAGTTGATGTGGCTTTAAGCAATCATACAATCGTAGATAATGGCTTGGAGCGTATTTTATATTCAAAAGTAAGAATGGACTACATGCCGAATATTTATATCATCGGACAAGATGGATTTCAAAATTATTGTCAAGTATTTAGGACCTTAAGTCATGATATGCTAGAAAGATTATGAATTGTAACATGAAATCAATGAAATTAAATTTTTATTAGTGCAAAACTTTAAAAAGTTTATATATGTTTTTAATATCACATTATTCAAGACAATGTATGAATAGTGTGATATTTTTTTATTATCTAATTCTAAAAACGCATTCTGATATGTTGCGTCCACTAGATGAAATGAGGTGACAAATAATATCCACATTAAGTAGAGCAGCAGAAAAATTTAGAAAATCTCTAAATTTAAAGTTGCCATAGTAACTAATAAAAATATTAATTGAAAATTGAATATAGCCATTTACAAAATATGTTATAATTAATAGATAATAGCAGAGAAATTTACATTAACAACATTATAAAAAATATAATCTATTCAACAGAAATTGGAGATGACATAATGGTTATTGATGGGTTAGTGAATGCATTTATTAATATAGGCTTGTTTATAATTCTTGTATTATTTGTAAAAGGAATTCAGGTTAATTTCGATAAAAATTATACACCACTATATTGGATAAGCATAAAAAAACACGATATTAAACTATTATTTTTGGGGATTATTGTGGCATTGCTTTATAAGTCACTCTTAGGATTAATAGGTGTTACTTGCGGGAAGATGGTATTGGAAATAGATAAATCAGGTATAGATAAGACTATAATTTTTACTTTAGTAAGCAGCTTTGGATTTTTCGAGGTATCATTATTAGAAGAAGGATTATTTAGAGGATATCTTATGCAGGTAGTATTTAAGAAAATTCCTAATTTACTGGCGATAATTTTACAAGGACTAGTATTTGGATTAGTACATTATCATAACTATTCATTACTATCTCATACATGGATACGAATCATTAATGCTATGCTAGTAGGAATAATATTTGGGGCTATTGTAATAAAGACAAAATCGCTGATGTTCGTTATAGGCGCTCATTTATTCTATAATACTGCCGAAGATATATTGTTTTTAGACAACTCATATAAGTTTACGAGATTTATTTCCTTTAACTACTCTAGTTACGTATCACCAAATTTTTCAGAAAACCTATTTTGTACAGAATATATAGAACTAATTATGTTATCTATAATAACTCTCTCATTAATATTCTTGTTTCGAAGAGCTATTTTATATAATAAAAGCAAAGGCGATTTTTTAGATACTTAAATATTACTTATTACGTGAATTAACAAAAATAAATAGTAGATCTGAATAACACATTTATTTAATTATATGATTTAGCATAATTTAAACCTTGTTAAAAATAAATAAATTTTCAAAGTTTCCATTAAACATTCTTTTAAAGGAACATAGTTTTAAATAACCCTTTTTTACAATTTAAAAATGAACGAATTTAAGAAGAAAAAAAAGTTAACAATTTATAGGAAACATCGGCGCTCAGAGATGGTGAAAAGCTTTTGGAAAATAATATAATCTTAAAATTTAGAGGATGAAATATTTATTTGTGGTACATTTAGCAATAAATATAAATGACCTAATTAATATTTGATGCAGTAAATAAAAAAGTTCACTACCAGAAAACATAATAGTATAATATTTGCAAAATATGCTATAATTGAGTGATAGACAAACATCATATTCATAGAGTACTAAATAGTGATTTAAGCAACTGAAATAAGGATAATAAATTAGAATTTATATGATACATTTAGGAGGATAATATGTTTCCAAGTAGAGAAGTGGCTGAAAAAGAATTGGAAATAGCAGGACAATTAAATCAAGGACCATGGACAGAGCATTCTATAAATGTTGGATTAGCAGCGCAAATTATTGCTGAAAAATGTAGTAATCTTAATCCAGACAAAGCTTATGTGCTGGGACTTCTTCATGATATAGGTAGAAGATATGGTACAAGTGCAAGAAGACATGGCATTGATGGATATAAATTTATGTTGGAAAAGGGGTGGGATGAAGTAGGAAGAATTTGTTTGACACATTCATTTCCGATTCCTGATTTTGATAAAGAAATAGGACAAAATGATATGAGTGATGAAGAAAGTGGATTTGTTAGAAAATATATTAATGATTTAACCTATGATGACTATGATAGATTATTAATTCTTTGTGATTCACTTGCTGACGCTCAAGGTTTTTGCATGTTAGAAAAGCGATTTGTTAATACGACAAGACGCTATGGAACATTTCCATTTACAGTAGAACGTTGGAATGCAACATTTGAAATGAAAGAATATTTTGAAAAGCAGATGAATTGTTCTATATATGATATTCTTCCTAATATAAAAGAAACTACATTTATGGAGGCGCCATTATGGAAACCACCAGTAAAATAGAAATAGATAATATTCCAGCGATCTTATGGGGAGAACCTTCAGACAAAATATATATATTTGTTCATGGAAAAATGTCTAGCAAAGAAAGTGCACATGAGTTTTCACAGATAGCATCAGAAAGAGGATATCAGGTTCTTAGTTTTGATCTCCCAGAACATGGTGAGCGAAAAGATAAAAATTATCTATGCAATGTTTGGAATGGAGTACATGATCTCGAAAAAATTGGAGTATATGTACAAGAAAATTGGAAAGAAATAAACTTATTTGGGTGCAGTCTTGGCGCGTATTTCAGTTTGCACGCATATAAGAACCTTCCAATAAAGAAATGCTTATTTCAATCACCAATTGTTGATATGGAGCATCTTATATGCAAAATGTTTAAATGGTTCAATGTTACAGAAGAGCTACTTAGAGAAAAAAAGGAAATATATACTCCAATTGAAACTCTTTCGTGGGAGTATTACAGCTATGTAAAAGAACACTTAATTAATAAATGGAATATATCTACTGCAATTATTTATGGATCAGAAGATAATTTGCAAAGTCATGAGGTTATAGATAATTTTTCAAAAAAATTTAATAGTGATTTAACTGTATCAATTGGAAGTGAACATGATTTTCATACAGAGGAACAATCACAAGTTATCACAAAGTGGTTGAAAAAATACATCTAAAAGTAAGCTTGGATTTGCATTCTACAAATCCAAGCTTATAAGAGACAATAAACCATATTGGGTTGCAGTTCAAAGAAAACTAAAATAAACTAGAGTGTTTTACTATAAAATTTTTTTGTATTTTTTAGAATGTTGTTTTTAACATATGAAAAAGTTTTGTCTTGTCCTTCATTGGCAAGCTTATTAAGCAAATTTTCCAAAAGAGCACGTACATCTTCATGTAATACATAATAAAGTTTTCTGCTTTCGTAATAACTAAGAGGACTTTCATCAGTATACTTTTCTTTTAAATAATTTTTTGAAGCACAAACCCTGTCTATAAACATTTCTACAACATAATTAACAGGCATTTTCATTCCTTTAAGACCTTCTGCTTCATTTGCTCCATAATCTATCCAATACTCGAAATGATGCTTATTCCTACCTTTATGATGTAGCCATGCTGATGAATATCCTTCAACTGTTTTTTGAACACCATTAGGACTTACATATCCCTTATAATACTTTATACCAGCTGAAAACTCTACAAAAGAATATTTGGACAAATCATGAAGTAATCCTTGTCTATATAAACCTACTTTAAAACAGTATTTCATAACTAATAGTTTATGGTTAGTTATAGTTTTAAAATGATTGATAAAATTCATAATTCTTATTTTCTCCTATCTGAAACTAGGCATATGTTTAAATTTATTTGAGTAATAATTTTTTTTACTTCTAAACACTATGAAAATACTTATCACAAAAGTATATTACTTATTTCGATGAGTTATATGTATAGGCCTAGGTTATAGTTTTGCTATATATATTATATATTTTTTGTGATTAAACATAAAGAGGTAAAACTAAGAATAAGAATAATGAAAATATCTAAGAATTAACTATAGATATCAAATCTAAGAGTTTGATTACAAATGCATCTGATTTCGATAAGTAATAATTTTATAGTAAAGATTAAATTTTTTGTTGCAAAATAGTTGACTAAATATATTATTAAAGTTAATATAATATCATACAATAAAATATAATAAAATTTAATTTTATAAAACTAAATTATTAAATTTAGAACAACTTATTGGAATTTTTATAAATTGTATATTATCAAAGAATATATAAATGATTAGTAGGAGAGGTGTTGGTAATATGAAAGATATTATTATAATTGGAGGAGGACCAGCGGCCCTTACAGCAGCATTATATGCAGGTAGAGCTGGATTAGATGCATTAATGCTTGAAAAACAATATGAAGGTGGCCAGATAGTTACTACAAATGAAGTGGAAAATTATCCTGGTTTTCGCAGCATAACAGGGCCAGAACTTGCCAATACTATGTATGAACATGCAAAAGATTTTGGAAGTAATATGAAATATGAAGAAGTAACAGATATAAAAATCGATGGAGATATAAAAAAAGTTATAACTGGTGTGAATACTTATGAAAGTAAGGTCATAATCTTATCAATGGGTGCAAAACCTAAAAAAATAGGAATTGATAGAGAAGAAGAACTTACAGGTAAAGGCGTATCATACTGTGCTACTTGCGATGGTGGCTTCTTTAGAAAAAAAGTAGTGGCTGTTATAGGCGGTGGAGATACAGCAGTAGAGGATGCACTTCATCTTTCAAGAATTGCTGAAAAGGTATATGTAATTGTCAGAAGAGATTCACTTAGAGCAAATAAATCTGCTCAAAAAAAGTTATTTGAAACAGATAATATAGAAATAATCTGGAATAGTGGAGTTACAAAACTTAATGGAGAAGAAAGATTAAGTGGTATAGAAATTAAGAATAATAAAGATGGTAAGATAGATAATTTAGAAGTTAATGGTGTTTTTGTAGCAATTGGAAGTGATCCATCGTCAGAATTAGTTAAAGATTTAGTTGCTTTAGATAAAAATGGTTATATTATTGCTGATGAAAGCTGTAAAACAAACGTAGATGGTATATTTGCCATAGGAGATATTCGAACAAAAGAAGTTAGGCAAGTACTTACAGCAGCTGCTGATGGAGCCGTTAGTATATATGGGGCAGAAAAATATTTGATAAACCACTAAGAAAATAGTTAAAATATAATATTAATAATTTAGGAGGAATGAATTATGAAAGTTAAATTTCAAGGAAATGAAGTAACATTAGAAGGAAGAGAAATTAGAGTTGGTGATACTGCACCAGACTTCGTAGTAACAGATAATGGTTTAAACGCTGTTAATTCGAAAGATTTTACAGGAAAGAGAGCATATGTAAGTGTTCCATCAATAGATACACCAGTATGTGATCTTGAAGTAAGAAAATTTAATGAAGAAGCTGCAAAATTAAGCAATGTAAAGATATATGTAGTATCAATGGATCTACCTTTTGCACAAGGAAGATGGTGCGGAAATCAAGGTATTGATGCAGTACAAACATTATCAGATTATAAGGATAGAAGCTTTGGTAAGGAATTCGGAACTTACATTAAAGAATTAGGTCTGCTAACAAGAGCAGTATTTGTAGTTGATGAAAATAACAAGGTTACTTATGTTGAATATTGCGAGGAAGTAACATCAGAACCAAATTATGAAGCTGCTTTAAATGCATTAAAGTAAAGTGAATTTTATTCGCGCACATAGATGTTATTATAACTTTGCATCCTTTGTGTATCTATAAGATACTTTCTAAAGAAGAAAAAACAGTAAAGACTAAAGTTCTCTAATATTATTAATATAGGAGAATTTTAGTCTTTATTTCTATTCTATAGAAACTGGTATGAAGGCAAAGCTTTCCTAAAATATAGTGAAAATAGTTTTACTGGTAGATCTTTTTACGTGCCATTGAAGTGTAAATACGTAAAAAATGCAATAAGATATTAGAAGCAATATACAAATTATGAAAGCTATGCTATAATTATATCAATAAATAATAATTATTATCAAATAATAAAAATTATAACTACTATTTAATCTATAAAAATAACACATAATAAGTTGAGAAGATTCAATCAATATATTTTTTTATTAAATAAATCTAATTGGCGAAGCAGTATGTGGAAATCGTTAAAAATTTATAAGTCATATGGAGTATTAAGGGAGGTTAAGAAATGGGAAAAAATAATATACTTAAAATAAGCAAGCTAAGTTCACAGTGGCAGACAAGCGATCCTTTTATATTTTGTGCACATCATAAGGATGCTTATCCAAAGGGCAATAGTGAGATGGGACCGGATGCTTCTTTGTATGGTAGAACTATTGGCAACGACTTTAGAGGAATTGATGGATGGAACATGTATCATGGGGATACAATTCCAGGATTCCCTCAGCATCCTCACAGAGGGTTTGAAACAGTAACAATAGTCCTAAATGGTTATGTTGATCATGCTGACTCAGCTGGTGCTACAGGACGCTATGGAGCCAATGATGTGCAGTGGCTGACTGCAGGTAGAGGCTGCAATCATACAGAAATGTTCCCTTTAGTTAATACCGAAAAGGAAAATCCTCTAGAATTATTTCAAATCTGGCTCAATCTGCCTAAGAAAGATAAATTCGTTGAACCGCATTATAAAATGCTTTGGGCAGAGGATATACCAGGTATAAACTCAAAAGACAATAATGGAAAAACAAGTACTGTAAGAATTATTTCAGGTACTTATAATGGTACTAAGAGCCTAGAACCTTCGCCTAATTCATGGGCAAGTAAAGCGAATAATCATGTAAGAATATGTATTATACGCATGGAACCTGAAGCAAGTATAGAACTTCAAAAGGTATCTTCAACATTAAACAGAACTATTTATTTCTATGATGGAGAGACAATAAGGATTGAAGGAACTGATATTGATGTTTATAATAGTGTAAAACTTGCAGGCGATGAAATTGTAAAAATAGAAAATGGTGCTAAGGAAAGCTTTATTCTGCTTTTAGAAGGAGAACCTATTGGAGAGCCAGTTGTAAGTTATGGACCTTTTGTTATGACATCAGATAAAGAAATTATGGATGCTTTTGCAGACTACAAGAGCACTGGCTTTGGCGGCTGGCCATGGGAACGTGACGATTTTGTTCATCCAAGAGAAAAAGGGAGATTTGCACGATATCCCGATGGAACCACAGAATTTAGATAATATTTTTAAAATAAAATATTAATAATATCTGTAAGAAAAACTTTTAGAAACAATATACAACTCATGAAAATTATGCTATAATTTTATTAACAAATAATTATTATTAATTAATAAAATCTTGTGAATGGAGTGAGATGTATGAAAACAATGGATAGTTTTAAATTCTTTTCAAGATTTTCTGAAATAGATGGAATGAAAGACGTAGATGCTAGCAATAAAGTGTTGAGAAATTTAATAGATTATGATGATGAGGTTTGCTTAGGACAAAGACAAGTAGGCGAGAGAAGTTACCATATCTTTTATTTAAATAAAAGACAATTTTGTGTTTACTATCATGGTGGCGGTACAGATGCAATGTGTTGTTCAAAGAAATTAGATGATGTTCTAGGGTATGTAAACAGCTTAAAGCCTGAAGATTTCAAAAATTGATAAAATCAGATTCCAAAAGGAAGCCTTAGGCTGTCGATAAATTCGGCAGCTTTTCATTTATGTATAAAAAGATTAAAGGCGTCTAAATTTACTAGACGCCTTTAATTTAATGTTCAAATATAGACTATTTATCTTAAAGATATAATTCAAATCTATTTATAAATTGTCAGAATCACCAATCATTTCTGATGAAACTTTAGAGTTTGCTTTAAAATTTTTGTAAGTGTAAATACTAGTAAATATAGCTCCAATGCTTCCACAGATAATGTCCCCCATGGTATCCACTAGACTATTATTTTGGCTTCTAAGACCAAATAATCTATCAGTTGTAAACTCGTAAATTTCCCAGACTCCAGCCATAGCTATTGCAAAGAAAAGGCTAAAAAGGATAATTGTTTTTAAATTAAGTTTATTTGTTTCATTTTTATTTATAAGCTCCAATATTAATGAACCTATATAGAAGAGTATAACCCCTGATGACAAATGTTCTATTTTATCAAGGTAAGGTATAAATGAATAACCTTTAAATTCATTAGCAAAAAACATAGTAACAAAAATGAATGCTAAAACAGAAAATCTTAAACCAGTCGAAATTGGAATTCTACTTTTATTTATTAATACTTTTATAACAGTTAACACTAGGATTATTAATATGGGTTGAAGCGTTCTTTGCATATCGCCTCTAATAAGAAAATAAATAGAACAAATTACAGCAAGAGCATATAAAAACAACTCAAAGTAGTCATTAAAAACATAGTTTCTTTTAGTTTTCATTTTCTATTCTCCTGTCTTAGAAATTTTCATTTAGATTTTATAGTAATTAGATTTCTACATCTTAATCTGAACTCAGTATTTGCTTTACTATAATTTCAAATGCATATTTATCATTAAAGCAATTTACTGAGCGGTAACAACAATATTAGACTAAAATTAATTAACAATCAATCATATTTTAGAGTCAGAATTACCATATTATTCTTAATGAAATAATATCAGATCTGCTATTGGCAAAAAGTTCAATTTGTTATAATATACATATATTATATAAATTGTTGATGAGGTGGTTGTAATGATGGATTCTGTGGAGGAATCTTCAAAAATGAAATATAGAGAAGATAAAAATGGAAATAAGTTATCAATATTAGGTTATGGATGTATGCGTTTTATTAGAAAAGGGGCCAGCATTGATATAGATAAAGCAGAAAAAGAAATTATGGAAGCAATAAATAACGGTGTGAATTACTTTGATACAGCTTATGTTTATCCAGGTAGTGAGGCTACACTTGGGGAAATTTTAAAAAGAAATAAATGTAGAGAGAAAATATTTATTGCAACAAAGCTCCCACATTTTATGGTTAAGTCAAAGAAGGATTTAGAAAAGTATTTTAAAGAACAATTAAAAAGGCTCCAAACAGATTACGTTGATTATTACCTTATGCATATGCTTACTGACGTGCAAACTTGGAACAGACTAAAAGCTCTAGGCGCAGATGATTGGTTAAAAGAGAAAGTTCAAAATGGGCAAATTCGTAATGTCGGCTTTTCCTATCATGGAAATACAGAAACTTTTCTTCAGCTATTAGAGGTTTATGATTGGGATTTTTGTCAGATTCAATACAATTATTTAGATGAACATAGTCAGGCAGGAAAAAGAGGATTAAAGGCTGCTAATAAAAAAGGTCTTCCTGTAATTATAATGGAGCCATTACGTGGTGGAAGATTAGTTAATTTATTACCAGAAAAAGCTAAGAACATAATAAATGAAAATTCAAAGAAACGTACCCCAGCAGAATGGGCATTTAGATGGCTTTGGAATCAGCCTGAGGTTACGTGCGTATTATCAGGAATGAACTCCCTTGAGATGCTTCGTGAAAATATAGATATCGCAAGCAATGTAGAGGTTGATGAATTCACCAAAGATGATTTTGAATTAATAGAACAAATTAAAAATGAGCTAAATAGAAATATTAAAGTTGGCTGCACAGGCTGTGGATATTGTATGCCATGTCCTAAGGGGGTAGATATACCTGGAACTTTTCATTCGTACAATCTTATGTATTCTGAGAATAAAAAGTCAGGCAGGCATAATTACCTAATGTGTACTGCGGTGCGTAAAAATCCAAGCAGCGCTTCACAATGTGTGGAATGTGGTAAATGCGAAAAGCATTGTCCACAGCACATAGAGATTCGAAAAGAACTTAAAAATGCAAGTAGAGAGCTTGAAACACCTGTATATAAAATTGCAAAAACAGCAGTGAAATTATTTAAGCTATATTAACATTATAGAAAGTCATCCAGTGAAATGGATGGCTTTTGAATTTTTATAAGAATTAAACGTACATTTTTAAGAATAAAAAGAATATTTATAAAAAACATACTATAGATTTACGTTTTATTCTAAAATATGTATGTTTAGAGAAATTGGTGTTTACTTTGGTTTTTTATCAGAGTATTATCAAGATATAAAGTAAAGCATACACATCGCAACCAGCATATCATAAAAATAGTTCTTTACATAACTTTAAAATTCTCGTTTATAATGAAATCACCAATGAATAAAGCAATATTATTGATATCCAATTTGAAAATTTAATTTATTAGATAAACATATTTACGAATTTGCTAAACTTTAAGTTTATATCAAAATAAACTCTTCAAATTTTATTCTTTAGTAAAGGGGGTATTTTATGTATACGTTTTAATTAAGTTCTCGGCACAAAAGCTACTCCCAGTTACTAATTAAATAAATTCAGTTAGATAAGTTTAATAATATGATATTTATCTTCATCTTGCTTAATGCTAAAGCGCTTTAGTAGTAGGTATTAGTGAAGTAAAATATAAAACTTAACATTAAAAAGTTAAGTAACTTAATGTCTTTGTTGCAACAAAACAAGTAGAGTATTTTTAATTAAGAAGCTAAATATTCAAAATATAAGGTTAAATTGTATTTTTAGGAGGTAGTTTAATAATGATTAGGAGAAATAAAAGAATTTTATCATTAACTCTTTCAATGGCTGTCTTTACTACTATGTTTATGTCAACTTCATTTATCACAAAGGCTGAAACTGTAAGTTTAGAATCAAGCAGTAAAATTACCTCAAACGCATCTGTAGAAAGTGCAGCAGTATCAACTAATATTGCATTAAATAAGTCTGCAACCGCATCTTCAGTTACAGGTGGAAATACTGCTTCTTTAGCTGTTGATGGAAATGCAGGAACTAGGTGGGAGTCTGCTCAAGGCAGTGATCCTCAATGGATATCTATTGATTTAGGTGGAAGTTATAATATCTCAGGAGTAAAACTAAATTGGGAAACTGCTGCTGCAAAAGATTATAAGATACAAGTATCAACTGATAATAAAAATTGGATAGATGCTTATACAAAAACAGGAGGAACAGGAGGAGTAGAAAACATAACTTTTAATTCTACTGCAACTGGAAGATATATAAGAATGTATGGAACAGCAAGAACTACACAGTATGGGTACTCTCTATGGGATTTTGAAGTATACGGTACTTCAGATGGTAATACAGTTAACAATGTTGATTTAGGTCCAAATGTTAAAATATTTGATCCATCAATGCCAAGTTCTGATATCCAAAATACTGTTGATAGCGTGTTTAGTAAGATGGAGACAAATCAATTCGGAAATGAAAGATATGCCTTTTTGTTTAAGCCAGGTTCATATAACGTAAATGTAAATGTAGGTTTCTTTACGTCTGTATTAGGACTTGGAAAGACACCCGATGCTGTTAATATAACTGGTGCAGTACGTTGTGAAGCAGATTGGATGGGAGGAAATGCAACTTGTAACTTCTGGAGATCGGTTGAAAATGTTGCTGTAACTCCAACTTATTCTTCAAACAATTTGGCTCCAGCAGGTACTTTAACTTGGGCAGTATCACAAGCTGCACCAATGAGACGTGTTCACATTAAGGGTGGATTGTCTTTATGGGATCCACTTGGAACTAATTATGATGGAGCTTGGTCTAGTGGTGGATTTATAGCTGATTCAAAGATTGATAATTCAGTTACTTCAGGATCACAACAACAATTCTTTACTAGAAACAGTCAAATGGGATCTTGGAATGGCGCAAACTGGAACATGGTTTTTGTAGGGAATAATGGAGCACCTACAGATGACACTGCATATCCATCAACACCAGATACAGTAGTCAGTCAAACACCAGCTATTAGAGAAAAACCATTTCTTTATATTGATGATAGTGGAAATTACCAAGTTTTTGTTCCTGATCTTAGGAAAAATTCTCAAGGAATAACTTGGTCAAATGGTTTAGGACAAGGTACATCATTACCTATAGATCAGTTCTATATAGCAAAACCAGATACATCTACAGCTGAAAGCATAAATGCAGCTCTTAGTCAGGGAAAGAACATTATATTTACTCCTGGAGTATATCATCTTAGTGATGCTATAAATGTAACAAAGTCTAATACAGTTATATTAGGTCTTGGACTTGCAACTCTGATCCCAGACAATGGTACTGCTGCAATGAATATTTCAGATGTTGACGGAGTAAAAGTTTCTGGAATTCTTTTTGATGCTGGAGCAAAGAATTCACCAGTATTATTAAAAGTTGGACAAGATGGAAGTTCTGCTGATCACTCAGATAATCCTACAAGCCTTAGTGACTTATTCTTTAGAATTGGAGGAGCAGCAGTAGGAAATGCTGATACAAGTCTAAAGATAAATAGCAATAATGTTATAGGTGATGATTTCTGGGTATGGCGTGCAGATCATGGTACAGGAGTAGGCTGGACAGTTAACAATGCAAAAAATGGTGTTGTTGTAAATGGTAATAATGTTACACTATATGGATTGTTTGTAGAGCACTTTAAGGAGTATCAAACTATATGGAATGGTAATGGTGGAAAAGTATACTTCTATCAAAGTGAATTACCATATGATGTTCCAAATCAAGCATCTTGGATGAGCAATAATGGTACTCAAAACGGATATGCTTCTTACAAAGTGGCTGATTCAGTTACTTCTCATCAGCTTTTTGGATCAGGAATTTACTCATACTTTAGGGATGCTGTAGTATCAGAAAATAATGGAATAGAGGTTCCAAATGCATCTGGAGTTAAAGTACACCATGCATGTTCAGTATTTTTATCTGGTAATGGTGAGATAACACACGTAGTAAATAATATAGGTAATACAGCAAAATCTGGTAATATGAAGCAATCAGTTACTGACTATCCTAATTCTTAAAATTAAAAGCATATAAATTTCTTGATTTCAGATTCGTAAAAAGAACTCTCATTTTATGTGGGAGTTCTTTTTCTATTTTAGGAACTACCTATGAAGGAAAAATCTTTACAAAGTATAATAATTTTATTTTCGTAGAAAAATATAATGTAATTAAATCTGTAGGCAAATTATAAAACAATATTTTCAAATGATCTTGAATGCAATCACGAGAATAAAAAAATAAATTCACCTGTCAGAATTTTTTTATATACATTAAAAAGTGCAGAGGACCACAGAATATCTAGCTTAGAAGTGTCATAAGACTTTATTACTAAACTATTAAGGCATTGACAGCATTTTAGTAAATAATGTATAGTATATTATGAGTTTATATTTGTAAACTATTAATGTGGTTTACAATACAGCGCCGGAGGGAGGGATAAAAGTATGTCAGAAATTAAAGTAGGAGAAAATGAATCTCTAGAGCAAGCATTGAGAAGATTTAAAAAGAAATGTTCAATGTCTGGAATCCTTTCAGAGGCAAAAAAGAGACAACACTATGAAAAGCCAAGCGTAAAAAGAAAGAAAAAGTCAGAAGAAGCTAGAAAGAGAAAGTTTAAGTAATAAATTATAGCGTTACTAATAGTATTAACTATTATAATATAAAACTATTTTACTTACAAAAAAGCGACTTCCACATTTTGTGTCTCGGAAGCATTCTTGGGGAAATTAAAAATTTACAGGTAGTTATTATTTAACTACCTGAATATTAACAGACTAAAAATTTTAGCCTAAAGTTGAAAGTATTTTTTTAAAATTTTCTGCTTTAGGCTCTTTTTATTAAGAAAAATAATTTGAAATAGAGGAACTATAAAATGAAATTACTATTTGATGGCGAAGGAAAAGTGAATTATGACAAAATTGCTAAAAATACAACAGTTAAAGATGTGTTAGATGCAATTGATATATTTTTAAATAATAATCCTCTTGATTGTAATGGATGTGAGGAGAGCTGCTGCAAAAAGTCTTGGTCTGTTGAAATGGATAATGTATGTGTGAATAAACTAAGTAATTGGGATAATGAAGCTGCTTCGAATTTTGTGCAAGAAAAGTTAGTTAAAAAGAGAAATTACTATAGGGATTTTGATCAGTATGTATTAGATAAGAAAACTGACTGTAATTTCATAACAGAAACAAATCTATGCACTATATATGAAGAGAGACCAGTAATATGCAGGCTTTATATCTGTAGTGCGAGAAGTTATAGATATAATGTGATTAGAGAACTCATAGGAAGTACATATTTAAAAGCACTTGTGCTTGAAGAGAAGATGAGAAAGAACGATTTCCCAGAACAAACGATTGATAAATATAAAAGAAATCCAGCGGTTTTTGCTAAAGAATACAATATACTTTTAGAAGAAATTTTTGATTATGCAGAAGATGAAGGATGGCTTTACTCTGATGAAAGAGATGAATTGTACGAAGAAATATCCCTAAATCTTTAACACAATTTTCAATATAAAAGCATTGTGCTAAATTCATATATTTCGTGCAGTGCTTTCTTGTTGTACAGGAGATTATAAATATTTCATAATAAAGATAATTCCCCAAAAATTTTAATTAGGAAAATATATTGTTTGAATATCAAAATTATTCTAAAAGAGTAGAAAATAATTATAAAAATGTAACTTTAGTGGAAAGTAATTGAATAGAGGTATACAATAGTAATGTACATAAAAAATAAATAAAAGGACTTGATAAAATGGAATATCTATATTCAATATCTACAGTATTAAGCTACATATTTCTAGTATTATTTTTTATCAGAGTATTGATAAATAAGAAAGAAATAGACTTTAAAAGTAATAAACTTGAATGGCAGGTGATTGTGAGTCTGATAATTTTAAGTATTGTACCAATGGCAAACACATTCTTAACTGGTTCAAGCATTTACTTTTCAATATTAATGAAACATGATAACTTTATAAAGCTTATGAACAGAGAGCTTTAGAAGAGTTTCAGGCTATCTATTAGATATAGATAGTAACCCAGCTATTCCGACTTCAGAAGCATCAATAAGATCTTGTTGAAGGAAGAATAACTGAACTTTCTATAAGAAGTTAAAGTGAATTTATTTTAACTCATATTACCTTACTCAAAATAATTGTGTTTTTATTGAGTTGTTTTTCCCTTATCCAGTAACATTCGTCCAATAAGCTTCTTAGGCCTTTTATTATTCTTATTATTATTTCCTTTTTGTTTTTTTTCTTCTATTAATTTTTTCATCATTTCTATTTGTTTCTCATTCATGTTTAATTCCTCCAATATAAAGCCTATTCATAAAATAACAAGTCAGCACGCTCATATATTTTCTTTCATATGCTTAAAATAAATTGTATAATCTAAATGGTTCTACAATTTTATAATTGATTGTATCATAAATTCAAAAGTTTATAAACTAAAACAAATACATTATATTTGTTTTATGAGGATTAAAAAAAAGAATGTATCTAAATAACTTCAAAAATTACTTAGATACATCTTGTTTTTTTATAATACTAGAAGTAAGATATGGTTTATGCTTCAGGTTCCTTGGCAGAAATATTATCTTTCTTCTTTGTTACTTTTGACTCTTTAGTAGAGCTGCTGTCAGCTTGATTGGTTAACTCGGACTGAGCAGTAGCAACAGGATTTACTATTGATCCATTAGCACTAGCCATGTTAGCTAAAATCATGCTTAGAATTCCTTCCATAGCATTAGGAGTTTTTCCATCAGCACCACCCATAATTACTGTTTGTGGTACAAGAGGAGATTTACTTATCTTTAGAGCTTCAGCAAAAGCTGTTAATACACTTTGTTGTACTTGTAATTCTGGACCACCGTAAGCATCAACTAAGGCTTTGGCAGCAGTACCTTTTGCAAGACCTACCTTTGTTTCCTGCTCAGCATTCGCTTCAGCAACTGCTTTGATGTTTAATGCTTGGGCTGCACCAACTTTTTCAAGCTTGAAGGCTTCAGCACCAGCTTGTAATTCTACTTGTTTAGCATTAGCAGCAGCATTAAGCTCAGTGGCTTTAGCGTTAGCAGCAGCTTCAGCTTCTTTTGTATATCTTAAAGCATCAGCTTCTTGAGTTCTCTTGTACTTATCAGCTTCAGCAAGCTTTTGAGTCTTTAAGGCTAATTGTTCAGCAAGTTTTAATTCAGACTTACCTTTGTTATCAGCAACTTCTATATCGATACTCGATTGAGTAAGAGCTGCCTGAGCTGCACTTTTAGCAATTGCTTCATTAAGTTCTCTTTGTTTTTCTGCTGACTTTTGTTTTGCTTCATTTGTCTTAATTTCTTCTAAGGCAACTTGTCTATCTCTAAGTTGCGCAAGGATTAGATCAATTCTCTTATCTGTTGAAGAAGCAGCAGGAGTACCAATTAATACTTCCTGTAATTCTAAATCATATAACTTGAATTTTTCCTTCATTTCTTTAGAAGCTTGTTCTTGAATAGCGCTTCTATCTTGTACTAACTCAATTAAAGTCTTAGTTTGTCCAATATTTTTGAAATAACCTGCTACCATAGGATCTAGTGATTGTTCAATAAGTAGTTTAATGTCACCAAATCTTTGGATTACTGAAGAAGCTTTTCTGTAATCAATATTAAATACTACAGTAAGTGGGAGATTAGGTTCAAAAGCATCTTTAGTTATAAGATTAATTTCTTTTAAGTTGTCATCTAATTTATGATCTCCAACCTGACCACTAATCCATTTTAATATAACATTAGTAGTAGGAACTGGGATAATCTTACCCGCATAAGTATTAAATGGATACTTACCTGGCATCATACATTCTCTCCAAATACCTTTCTTGCCTTGCTCAACAAGTTCTCCATGAGAGTAATCTGATCCAGATACATCTTCACCTTTTTCACCAAAATAACTAACAACAACACCGACATAACCAATATCTATAATACTTTTTGGAACTATGTCTACATTTGCAAATAATCTATTAATAAAGTAAACACCATCTGTTAATACTTGTATCTGCTTACCTTTTCTACCACCAGCAGCTAAGAATTTTTCTGGTTCCTGGAAGTTACTGTGGTAATATTCGCTTGTAATGCCTTCACCAACTATTGGAGCAATTATAGCTCCATTATCTGGAGTAGGTCCTTCATTAACAGTTACTATACCAATTGTATCTTTAGTTTTAATAGTATTTCCAAATTCGTCTTGTTCAAGATTTTTTGAACTTGAGATAACTACAGGAAGGAAGCCATTAACTCTAAGTAAGTCACTTCTCATAGTTTCTATTTGTTCTGATTCATCCTTTGAAGTAAATATTGAATGTACCTTATCCTTTGTAATTATAATAAACTGAGCTAGATTAAATGCATAAGTACCTTCACGAAGGATCTGCCTTTGAGGACCTTTCTGCCCTCTATTATTTAAAAAGGCTACTACATCCTGAAATGATTTGCACTCAGGAATAACTTTTCCTAAAGTTTGTCCATCAGCAAGGCTTTCTCCTGATCTTGCAAATACATAACCTATCTGTCCTTGTGGAATTGTTACAAGTCTTACTTTCTTAACCTTGTACTTGAAAGGAGTTTTAAAATGCACTCCAGCTCTTAGCACGTGTGGCTGATAACCAGCTTCACCTTTCAATGCAATTAAACCATCAGCAGGCACAGAACCTTTTAAGCTCCACCATTTTTCTACTATACCTACCTCATCAGTTCCGATACTTGTAAATCCTATGCCATAAAGTAATATAAATAGCGCTAAGATTCCAATACCCACGTAAATTAAAATTGATATTGTTCCTGAATTCATAAAATTCCCTCCATAAATTTATTGTCTTTTTCTAAGACATTTTCTTGTTTAGGCACATGAAAGAAAATAATAGATCAAAGATGCGCTAAATATTTAGTGTCAGATAAGGAAGTAAATTAAGCTCATAGCAGGTCTATTAGCTAAATTTGCTGACGAAGTATGACGCAAAATAGACAAGCATACTGGTTTATTATTTCTTTGATTGTGCCTTGATTGGTATAGATAGTAATATATTATATTAGGCATTAATTGTAAATGTCCAAATTAGTCAAATTTCCTCATTAGATTTGTTGCGGTTACCAATTAGAATAAACTAAACTTTGTTATCTTTCTCAATATCGTTCAATCGCTTTAAATCTACCTCCGATACATTTACTTTTTAAGAATATTTCAATGCATGCTGATTTATGAACACTTTTTAGTAATCAAACTATCAGAAATCCCTATTATTAAATTTTTTTAATGTTATGTTTGCATAAGCTAATACAATCTTATTACTAGATTTTAAAGGATTATCTTTTAGGCAAAAATGACTCTTATCTATTGGAATTGTCTATTGTTCGTCAATGATAATAGAGATTGGATGAATCCCATAAATTAGGGCTTATAAAGTTTAATACATTATTTTGTTATTTAGGGTTGTAATGGGAGTGGGGCATGTTGGGAAACAGCTTCTATTTTACTTGGGAATATTTAAGACAATTTGAAGGGAATATTAATATGAATTATATATTGAAAACTGATAATCTGACAAAACAGTATGGAACACAATTGAGTGTAAGTAACTTATGTATTAACATCGAGGAAAGGGACATATATGGATTTATAGGAAGAAACGGAGCAGGAAAAACAACTACTTTGAAGATGATCCTAGGATTAATCCCAGCAACTAGTGGTAAAATAACTGTTTTAGGAAAAGAAGTTAATAAAAAGGATATTTCTTGTTTAAGAAATATAGGATCTATTATAGAATTTCCATCATCTTATGAAAACCTAACTGCTTATGAGAACTTAAAACTTCATTCTAATTATATGGGGTTGGAAGATAAGGGAATAATAGACGAGTGCTTAGGTAAGGCAGATCTTTTAAATGCTAAAAATAAAAAAGTTAAAAATTATTCATTAGGAATGAAACAAAGGCTTGCTATATCAATTAGAAAATATAGATATGTTGAGTAAAGATGTAGCATAAATCTAAATTTAATATTGTTATATATTGGTATGGGGTTGCATATTGAGACTTATGTGTATATCAGCCGAAATTGAATATATATTTGTTCAATATGACTATGAAAATTTCTCTGCTCCAATATATTTCAAATTTTTAATGAGCAAACATATAAATGATAAAAACAAAGACTTAAAGTAACTAATAGATACTTTAAGTCTTTGTTTTTATAAAAATCTAATATTTATGACGAATTAAATCTTAATAATTTATATAGATAAACAATTTGAGAATTAAACTTATTAGATGAACATATTTACAAAGTTCCTAAAACTTTAATTTCATATCTTCACTAAAAATCATAAATATATTTGTAACCACAAGGGTCATAATATGGAGAAAACATTTGAAAATGAGCTGCTAAGATTCCTAGTTGTTGATTGTTCCACTTTAGCTTGTGAAGTGAGAGCCCAAAATTTTATTTTGGTTTCTCGAACTTCATCAGCGAATGTAATGAGTCGAGCTGCCCTATGAAAGGGGGAGCATGCTAAAGTGGTGCAACCTGCTGCTTAGAATCTTCAGCGATATTTTCATAGCTTTTCGGAATCAAAATATTTATGATTTCGTCGAGATATATGCATAAGTCTAGGTCTTAGTTGGTTTATCTATAATTATCTCTAATTTTATCTATAGATTATGATAAGAAATTTTATTAGGTTTTAATCCTTTTTCTAGTGAAGTATATATGCGTTTGTTTCTCGGATCTATTAATTCCTCGTTATTATAATAGATTCTAGGAGTTTTCCAGAGAAGCTTCAAAGCGCTGCAAAGAGGCATTTGATGATATCTATCTGGCCATAATTTCAATATTTCTTCCTTTACTAGATAATAGTATTTGGGGTTCATTCCGGGAAATAGATGATGCTCTGTGTGGTAAGAAAAATTAAAATGTAGAACATCAAGCCACTTTGGAACTGTTACTGAGAGACTATTAACTAAAGGATCATTTATAGGTACAAGAGGATTTAATCTATGATTACTTGATATATAACACATTACAATGAAATTTCCTATAAGGAATGGAAGTAAATATGAAAAAATCCACTTATCAGTTTCAACTAAGGAGAATAAGCCTATCCAAACAATCCATGGAAGTATAAATTGAATCCATATCTTAATACTTTTTTGCCTTTTAAATTCTTTAACATATATAAAAAACATGCGAGTTCCATGAAGAGTAAATGAAATACTTAATGCAGTGAAGCTAAATAGTGAGCGAAACCACAAAGGAAGTTTATAAATGTACTTTATAAAAGATCTATTGCTAAATTGCTCAAAGCTCATCCAAGCATCTGGATCATTTATTTCATGTTGAGTATTAGCATGATGACTCATATTATGCCACTTAATCCAAAGGTTTGGACCTATGCTTAATGGCAAAAAAGCTATCCCTCCAAGCAAGTTTTTTAACCAATGTGTTTTTACAACAGTGCCATGTAAAATTTCATGCCCAAGAAAGCCTATGGATGCAAAACTAAAGCCTAAAACTAAAGATATTAAAAAGTTTATAATATTATTAAATCTACATAGAGTAATTGTGAGTATTCCACAAATTATAATAATTGTATATGCAAGTCCTCCAAACAGCCTTGAAGGTACTGGTTTAAATGCATTTTTAGGTAGTTTTGGGGATATCTTATTAGCATACCACCCTATATTATGAAGTTCTTTCATCGATTTTACCGCCTTTCGTGATCTATAAAGTATCAATAATATTTATCTAATCAAAGTACATGGATTTAAAATATAATTTCCAAAGTACTTAATTTATGTTAACAATAATCATTATCAGTTGTCAATAATTATTTGTTAATATTCTTTTGCAAATATTAAATTTGCTAATTGATGAAACAAAATTTCAATCATAATAGTTTTTTATGAAATTTTATTAAATTAAAACCAAAAGCGGGTAATAATACTGATAGTACTAAAATACATATATTGTAAAGCAGCATTTAAATATATTGCTAATTGAAGGGGGATATTGTTATGAAAGTTTTAATGGTTTGCTCCGGGGGAATGTCTAGTGCAATTGTTGTACAAGCGATAAAAAAGGAAGCTGATAAAGAAGGATTTGATCTAGAAATCAAAGCGGTAGGAACTAGCGATTTTGAGGATGAAATTCAGCAAAATAAATATGATTTAGTTTTAGTTGCGCCTCAAGTAAGACATAGGTTAAATGGTTTTAAAGATCAAGCTAATGAATATAGTCTTGAAGTAACTGCTATTGAACCAATGGGATATACACCACTTGGTGGAGCAAGAGTTCTTAAGCAAATAAAGAGCTATTGTAAGTAAAAACAGTAATAAAAGATAAGGAGGAAGTATGAATAAATTTTTTAATTGGCTAGAAAAGTACTTATTGCCACCAATGACTAAATTATCTGAGCAGAGGCACTTAAAAGCTATTAGGGATGGTATAGTATCTACTATTCCACTTATAATAATTGGAAGTTTTTTTCTCGTAATTGCAGTTCCGCCAAATGACTGGCTAAAGCAATTAGTGGCTCCATATGTTAATCAGATAATGTTTCCATATCGCTTAAGTATGGGCATAATGGCCTTATATGCATCTTTTGGAATAGCATATAATCTAGCAAAGTCATATAAGCTAGATCCTTTATCTGGTGGAAGCTTAGGCCTTGCAGCATTCCTGCTTACAAATGTTCCATTAAATATTGATCCTAACGGCTGGATGTTATCGTTATCTAGTTTAGGCGGATCTGGTATGTTTACTGCTATTATAATGTCTATTTTTGCTGTAGAAATCTTTAGAGTATGCAAAGAAAAAAATCTAACTATTAAGATGCCAAAAGAAGTCCCAACATCAGTTGCTAATTCTTTTGCAGCTCTTATTCCAGCAGCTTTTATTATAGTACCAATATGGATCATAAGAGATTTATTAAATTTTGATATTCAAAAATTTGTGCTAAGTATATTTACGCCTTTGGTAACTGCAGGTAATTCACTTCCTGGAATATTAGTTCCAATCTTACTTATTACACTTTTATGGGGATGCGGAATACATGGAGATTCTGTTGTTGGTACTGTTGCAAGACCTATATGGCTTGCAATGCTTGATGCTAATGTAGCAGCTCAAGCAGCTGGACAGCCTATTCCTAATATAGCACCAGAGCCATTTTTTCAATGGTTTGTATGGATTGGAGGGTCAGGAGCAACAATAGGACTTGTAATATTAATGCTAGGCTCTAAATCAAGATACTTAAAAGATATCGCTAGAGCAAGCTTAATTCCAGGAATCTGTAATATTAATGAACCGGTCATCTTTGGAGCTCCAATTATGTTAAATCCATTATTAATAATACCATTTATTCTTGGACCATTAATTTGCGGGTGTGTATCATACTTTGCTATGACTTTAAATTTAGTATCTAAACCAGTTATTTTGGCACCATGGACATTGCCAGCACCTATTGGTGCGTATCTTGCAACCGGTGGAGACTGGAGAGCAATAATTTTGGTATTAATAAATATAGCCATTGTAACTGCTTTATATTTCCCATTCCTAAAAGCATATGAAAAGAAACTAATTAAAGAGGGTATGGAAAATAATTAATAAAAATTTATTATAAATTTGTTATGCAGTTATTGCATAAATACTGCATAACAAAATCAAGTTGGAGGCGTAAGATGAGTGAGTTGAAAATTGTAATAATTGGTGGTGGAAGCAGCTATACTCCAGAAATAATAGAAGGCTTTATAAAGAGAAAAGATGAACTTCCGGTTAAGGATATAGTTTTAGTTGATATAGAAGAGGGGAAGGAAAAGCTTAATATAGTAGGAGCTTTAGCAAAGCGAATGTGTGAAAAGGCTAATTTAGACATTAGAATTTCTCTCACATTAGATAGAAGAGAGGCTCTAAGTGATGCTGATTTTGTAGTTACACAATTTAGGGTTGGAGGATTAGATGCAAGGGCAAGAGATGAGAGATTCCCTTTAAAGTATAATGTATTAGGTCAGGAAACAGTTGGTCCAGGAGGTTTTGCAAAAGCTCTTAGGACAATTCCTGTAATCTTAGATATTTCAAAAGATATAAAAGAATTATGCCCTAATGCATGGCTTATTAATTTTACTAATCCATCAGGAATTATAACAGAAGCTGTATTGAAATATACAAATATTAAATGTATAGGCCTATGTAATGTTCCAATACACATGAAGATGGATATAGTTTCAATGTTAGATGTGAACAGTAAAGATGTTTTTATAGAATATGTAGGACTTAATCATTTAGTATGGGGACGAAATGTATGGTATAAAGGCATAAATGTAACTGATAGAGTTATTGAAAAATTAAAAGATGGTGCAGAACTTACAATGAAAAATATATCAGATTTAAAATGGCCAAAGAAATTTTTAGATGCCTTAGGAATGATACCATGTCCTTATCATAGATATTACTATATGACAGATAGATTGTTGAAAGAGGAAAAAGATGCAGCCAAAACTATTGGGACACGAGCAGAACAGGTAAAGAAAATTGAAGCAAGCTTATTTGAAAAATATAAGGATAAAAATTTAAATGTTAAACCACCTGAATTAGAAAAAAGAGGTGGAGCATATTATTCGGATGCAGCTGTATCACTTATAAGTTCAATATACAATGATAAAAAAGACATTCATACAATAAACGTTAAAAATAATGGGACTATTAAAGGAATTCCAGACGATTCGGTTGTTGAAGTTAACTGTTTAGTAGATAAGAGAGGTGCGACTCCATTATCTTTGACACGACCTGTAGAAGAGAAAATTTTAGGCCTTATTCACAGTGTGAAATTTTATGAGATATCAACAATAGAAGCAGGAGTACATGGAAATACAAATCAAGCTATAATGGCACTAGCTAATAATCCACTAGTCCCATCAGTAGATATTGCAATTAAGCTATTTGAGGAATTGTGTTCATTAAACAAAGGATATTTACCGCAATTTAATAAATAATATTAGGAGATGAAGCTATATGGAGCAAGAAATATTCGAAATAATATCACATGCAGGAGATTCAAGAGCATATGCCTTTGAAGCTCTTGATGAAGCTGAAAATAAAAACTACGATAAAGCAGAAGAATTTTTAAAAAAGGCTAGAGAAGAACTTAAACTAGCTCATAGTACTCAGACAAAATTGATTCAGGCTGAGATAAATGGAAAAGGAATTAAAATAACATTACTTATGGTTCATGCGCAAGATCAATTAATGACTGCCATGTCTGAAAATGTTCTAATTGAGAAAATGGTAGGAATGTATAAGATTATGAACGAAAGGTAAAATAAATTAAATATTATGTAATTAAATGAATAGTCCAAACAAATTTATGAAAAAATAGAATGAAAAGTCTATATAGGATATAAAGAAAAAATGTAGTGGAGGTAAGTATTTATGAAAAAATTTAAATGTATGGTCTTTGGGATTTTTTTAGTCTGTACTTTTATACTACCTTTTTCTTATTGCAATGCAGAAGAAACTACTACTACTGAAGCTAGCGATAGCAAAGTTTATGACTTCCAACAAGATGCTTTTAAATATTATCAAGTTGAACATAAAGGAGCTTTAGGAATTCCAGTGTCCTACTCATGTACAGAATCTGAGGCAGGAGATATTAGAAAATATACCGTTGAGCCTAAGTATTCTGAAAGCATTGACGGAAATAAAGTTGAAATAATTATTTCACAGGTTAATGTTAATGGTGCATCTGATAACTTCGATTCAGTTTTAAAAGATAATAAATATATAAAGAATATAAAGCTAGATAAACTTGATAATAATACAGCAAAAGTTGATATTGAGACTTCTGGAAAACTTAATGTTAAAATAAATCCTGTAAAAAGGAGATATTCTCCCTTAGGGGATAATAAATATGAGTTTAAAACATTTATAGATGTTACATTTGAAGAAAAGGTTAAAGATAATTCGAAAATAATAATTATTGACCCTGGTCATGGAGGCTCAGAGCTTGGAGCAACAGCTAATTTCACTTATGAAAAGCAGTTAAATTTGGATATATCTAAAAGAGTAAAAGAAAACCTTGAAAAAACAGGATATCGTATATATATAACTAGAGATGATGATAGAAATGTTGGATTATTAGATAGAACAGATCCAGCAAATCTTTTGAATGCAGATTTATTTTTCTGTATACACAATAATTCACTTCCATTGGATGTTAATATGCAGTCTGTTTATATGTTTAGGGGAACTACCGTACTATATAATTCTACTGCTCCAAAGCCAGGAAGAGAATTTGCAACAATACTCATGAGAGAAGTTTCTAGTACCATAAAAACTAACACATATCCACTTCAAGATAGGCCAAATCTCGCAGTGTTATCATCAGCATGGTGCCCCGCAGTGCTCATGGAAACGACTGTTGAGTGCGATGATGGTGATGCAAAGATGATGATGCATAGACTAAACAGCCAAAAAGTTGCAGATGCATCACTTAGAGCTGTCAATAAATATTTTATAAAATAAAAAGAATCAGGGGTGGATGTATAGATGTCAAAAAAGGTTATTAATAGATTATTCTCAGTCATTACTATTACATCATTGATTTTTATGACATGTAGTACAAGTGCAAAAGCTGATAAAACAGAAACTGATTTCTCACATACGGATTTTGGTACCGTTTCAGGTTTATCAGTTGAGAAGCAAAATCCATATGTCGAATATGCAGGAGTTGATCATTATCCAGTGCTAAGTGGTGACACTATCAAGATAAGTATGAGTTCCAAGTATGATGGAGATTATTCTGACTACGGCAATTATGATCCAGTTCAGTATAGAGTATTTATAGCTAAGGGTGAAAATGAAGATTACACAGAATTAACCAATGGATATTCAAATCCAATACCTGCATACAATGAATTTATAATAGAAGATAATAATGCATTAACTGAAGGTAAATATAAAGTTATGATTTTTCTAAAAAGGTCTTCATCTAATGGAGTAGATCAAAATTCATATGGAGCTTATGATAAAATATATAATTTTAATTTTACTTGCTACAATAGCTCAGATGCGCCTAAAAATGGCGATTCAAAAATTTCTAATTCATCAGGCAATATTGTAAATGATGGAATGGCTGTAGAAGATAATGATTATATATATTATATAAATAGGGTTGGAGATGTCTATGGAGCAGCTCCTGATTATTTGTATAAAATAAGGAAAAATGATCCTCCTAGGAAAGATTTATGTGATTTAAGCTACAATACACAATTAATTCCAAATAGAGTGTGGAATCTTAATCTTGTAGACGACTGGATTTATTATAGCAATTGGAAAGATGCTTTTCATCACAGTATAAATAAAGTAAAAAAAGATGGAACAGAGGACACATGCATAGCAAATGAAGCAGTAGGAAATATGTTTGTAGAAGGAAATTGGATATATTATGTTAAAAGAACTAATTCACATTCAATTGATTTGAATAATATATACAAGATATCTTTAGATGGCAGTTGTAGAATTAGACTTAATTCATCTGCTACAGAGGATATGACTGTAAGCAATGGATGGATATATTACACGAATATATCTGATGGATATAAAATTTACAAAATGAGATTAGATGGAAGTGAGAATACAAAAGTATGTGATGATGAAACTTTATTTATGAGTGTTTGTGGAGATACAGTTTTTTATAGCAACAAATCAGATAGTGATAAGTTATATAAAGTAAATGGAGATGGAAGCGGAAAATCTAAGTTATCTAATGACAAAGCCACTTTTATAAATGCAAGCAACGATTATGTTTACTATGTAAATTATTCAGATAATGAAAATCTTTATAAAATTCCAGTTGGAGGAGGAAGATCTGAAAAGATCACTAACGAATATGGAACTAATATAACAATTTTAGACGATAAAATATTTTTTAACGGTATGTTTTATGATAAATAAATCATATCAATTAAATAGAGAAACACTATATTTAAAATGATTGTCAGTGAAAATCTATAAGAAAATATAGATAGACCAAGTGAGAAATGAATCTGTGCATATAGCGCTCCGAAATAAGGAGTATGCTTTATATGCTGTTTATCTATAATAAAAATTTTAATTAAGGGAGAATTTTTAATGAGAAGGCTAGGAATATCAGTTTATCCTATGCACAGTAGTGCAAATGAAATAGAAGATTATATAAAATTGGCATATAAATATAATTTTAAAAGAATTTTTACATGTCTTTTATCATTTGATGGAAGTAAAGAAGTAATAATCAATAATTTCAAGAAAATAATACAATGTGCAAATGAAAATGATATGGAAGTAATAGCAGATATAAGTCCTAAAGTATTCGATGAACTTGGAATTGATTATAAGAATTTAGATTTTTTCAATGAACTAGGACTCTATGGTATAAGACTTGATCTTGGATTTACTGGCTTAGAAGAATCTATTATGTCCTTTACAAGTAAGAAATTAAAAATAGAATTAAACATGAGCAATGGGACAAAATATATAGATAATATATTCTCTTATATGCCAAATGCAGATAATATATTAGGCTGTCATAATTTTTATCCACACAGATATACAGGATTAAGCTACGAACATTTTATAAAAACTAGCAAGCAGTTCAAATCGTTAGGAATCAGAACAGCAGCATTTATTTCATCTCATAGTGCAGATCATGGTCCATGGCCTGTAAACGAGGGATTATGCACTCTTGAAATTCATAGAGATCTTCCAATAACAGTTCAAGCAAAGCATTTATGGACATCTGACTTAATAGATGATGTAATTATTGCAAATGCCTTTGCTAGTGAAGAAGAATTAAAAGCATTAAGTGAAATAGATCCTTATGTTTTGACATTAAATTGTGAGATAAATAAAAATACACCTGAAACAGAGAAGAAAATAGTTCTTGAGGAATTTCATTTTAACAGAGGAGATGTATCAGATTATTTAATAAGATCAACTCAAAGCAGAGTTAAATATAAAGACCACAATTTTGAAGTATTTAATACTCCAGATATAAGAAGAGGAGATATTATTATAGAAAGCTCATTATATGGACATTATGCAGGAGAAATGCAGATAGCTAAAAAGCCTATGAAAAACTCCGGTAAATCAAATGTAGTAGGAAGAATCGCAGAGGAAGAATTGTTTTTGATAGATACAATAGCTCCATGGCAAAAATTTAAATTAGTAAATAATTAATGAAAAAGATGTTATAATCTATATAGATTAAATTGAAATAAAAGATGTATATTTTTAAAAAAGTTTATTAGATTGAGATTTACTTTAAACTATGGATATCCAAATTAATAATTATATTTGCAGAATACGGTTTATGATTTAGATTTATTAAATAACAAGTTGACATTAGGGACAAGTTAATTGAATTTTTTACATAGGAAGAGATGTGACGATATATGCGATTAGATAAATTTCTAGCAGAATCAGCTGTTGGAAGCAAAAAAAGTGTCAGAAATTACATTAAAGAAGGTATGGTAAAGGTAAATAAAGAGCTGGTGACAGAGCCTGCAATAGAAATTGATGAAAACTGTGATGTCATTGAGTATCTTAATAAGATAGTTAAATATACAGGAAAATTATATTACATGTTTAACAAACCAGCAGGTTGTATTACTGCAAAAACTGATGAGATTCATAAGACCGTATTTGATTTTTTAGGCGAAGCTGGCACGAAAGGAATATTTCATGTTGGAAGGTTAGACAAGGATACAGAAGGATTATTGTTATTTACAAATGATGGAGAATTTGAACATAAGGTCATGTATCCAGAAAAACATGTTGAAAAAACTTATTTCTTTTGGGCATTAGGTTCTTTAAGCGAAGAAGATAAGAACCAATTAGAGCAGGGAACTTATATTGGACAAGGCAAAATATTAACTAAGCCGGCAAGAATAGAAGTAGATAAGTTTGGCGTATATGAAGATCTTAAACATGAAATTGCCACCAATAATGTGAATAATATAAACTCAAATTATCATACACAGCCAGTCGTTTCTGGATATCTTACTATTTCAGAAGGACGCAAGCATCAAGTAAAGCGTATGTTAAAGTCTGTAGGCTGCTACGTTGTATATTTAAAGAGAATTTCAATTGGTGGACTAGCTTTGGACAAATCACTAGAGAAAGGTCAGTATAGGTCTTTGACAGAGTTAGAAATTCAAAAGGTGTTAGGAAATTTATAAAGGATTTTATAATTAATAAGCTGAGATTTTTTGCGTTTAAAAATCTTAGCTTTATTTTTTAAGAAAATATGTATTATTAATAGAAGTTTAATTGATTAAAGTTTAACGATAAAATTTCTTAAATATTGACTTTATTTTAGCATAAATAATGCTTATTAGGCTGATTAATGTAAGTTTATGATATAATAGGTATAAAACCGATAAGTATCAAAGAACTAAGTTATCAGAATCAAGTTAAAATAAATGAAATGTTGAATTTAAGCTAAAGTAATAGAATTTTAGAAAGATAGGAAGTGGGTTAATCATGATTGGATTTCAGCTAATATTTTTTGTTTTCGTAGCTTTTATAATTTTTATAAACATCAGTAAATATATTAAAAATGAAAACTCACCAATTATATCCACTAAGGCAAAATTAATTAAGAAGAAAAGAGAAACGTGTACAAATACAGACAGCAATGGAGTTATGACAACTACTGAAAAGTTAATTTTAGAATTTGAGTTAGACACTGGGAGTGAAATTAAATTTACAGTTGGAAGACGTGTCTTCAAGAATGTTCCAGAACATGAATGGGGAACATTAACTTTTCAAGGAACACGCTTTTTAAAGTTCAACTCATCAAATGGAATTGTTGAAAAATAGCACCATTTACTAAGGTGAATTTTTATATTCTATTAAAACAAACTTAAATAGTCATGAAATCAAAATCTGAAGTTTTCTTACATATTAGAAGATTTCAGATTTAATTTTTTTGCTTTATAATTCATAAAACACCTGAAATCATCTTCTAAACTAGCAATGACTTATTATATTAAGTTAATTGGAAGTATTATCAAAATCGCTTTTACCATAAACTTTGCAGTACCACTAAACTCTTACTGTACTTTATGCTAAAGTAACTTGCTACTTAGAAGCTTCAGTGAAATTTTTATAGTTTTTCATAATCAAGATATTTATGATTTCTGTAAATTATCACATAAATGCGGTTTTAAATTTGAGTATCTATATACCTGTTCTAAATTTAGTAGGAGTAAGAGCTGTTAGTTCTTTAAAAATTCTATTAAAATTTCTCTGACTTTCAAAGCCGCATTCTAAAGCTATAACTGTAACTGGAAGTTCTGTTTCGCTAAGGAGTTTTTGAGCTTTATTTATCCGTAATCTATTTATGTAATCATTAAATTGGTAGCCAATCTTATTTGAAAAAATTCTTGAGAGATAAAATTTGCTGAAACCTAAATCTTTCGCTATACTATCTAGTGAAATTTTCTCATGGTAATGAATTTCAATATATTTAAGTAGATTTTGCATTGTACTGTTATAAAAAGTGCTGCTTTTTCTAAATGAAAAATGCGAATCAAGTTTTCCAAGTATGGTGTATAAAAGCCCTTTAATAACATATTTGTTATTAGAGCTTGTATATTCGTCATGGAGCATATATAAAAGAGAACTTATCCCATCATCGACAATATTTTTTGACATAAATGGATTCTCCAGTGTTTTGTCCATTCGTATACCAAAGAAGCTACGTGTAAGATCTGGTGAGAAAATAAATAGAATAATTTTTGAAAATCCGTCACTATTAAAAGTATGTATATCATTAGGGAAGCAGATGGAAACTTCACCAGCTTTAAGGCAGCATGGAGTATCGTTTATTGTAACTTCTATAGAGCCTTCAATAACATAAGCTATTTCTACATATGGATGTAAGTGTGGAGGAAAACTGAAATTTTCTAAAATTTTTGAACTAAAAAAGTTTTGATCACCAGATTTATTCGCTTCAAAAAATGGATACATATAAGACCTCCAAATATTTAATATATATAATTAGTATGTAGATAATTCAATGGTATTACAAGATATTGATAGAAACACAATCCTTGCAAAATTCTAAGAAGACCGATTGTAAATAATGTACACTTAAATTAAATTTAACATAAAAAATATAACATGCACTGCAATATATGTCTATATTGGGTTAATATATTGCCAGCTTAATTTATTAAATCCATGTAATATTGAAGTAAACAAAAGAAGGAGAGTTTTAAATTATGTCTGTAAAATATGTACATGATATGACTGAAGGTAATGAAGTTTCCCATATTATAAAATTCACTTGGCCAATGCTTATAGGCAATGTATTTCAGCAGTTTTATAACTTGATTGATTCAATAGTTGTAGGAAAGTTTGTTGGTGCTAATGCTTTAGCAGCAGTAGGTGCTTGTGGATCTCTAAGTTTTCTTTTTTTCTCTGTATGCTTGGGATTGTCTGTTGGTATAGGTATAATTATTTCTCAATATTTTGGAGCTAAGAAGGAAGAACAGGTAAAGAGAGCTATTGCCAATTCAACTTATGTGATTGGCGCATCTGGTGTTGTTATGAGTATATTAGGAGTTGTTTTTGCACGCCAAGTTTTACAGCTTTTGAATACACCACCTGAAATCTTAAATGATTCTGTAGCTTTTTTGAGAATAGCATCAGGAGGAATGATAGCTGTAGCTGCCTATAATGCTATAGCTGCCATACTTAGAGCATTAGGTGACTCAAGTACACCTTTAGTTTTTTTGATTATTTCTTGTGCAATTAATGTGGTCTTAGATTTAATTTTCGTACTAAAATTTGGACTTGGTGTATCAGGTACTGCCTATGCTACTGTCATTTCTCAGGCATGTGCAGCAATTGGTTGCTTGGTCTTTGCCTTGATCAAGAATCCATATTTTAAATTGAAAAAAGAACACTGGAAAATAAGTGAATCAATCATAACTAAATGCATAAGGATCGGAGTACCTGTAGCAGCTCAAAACTCACTGATTGCTGTTTCACTAGTAGCGCTTCAGAGTGTAGTAAATGGATTTGGAGAGACAGCTGTTGCAGCATTTACTGCTACTAGTAGAGTAGAACAGCTAATACAGCAGCCATTCAATTCATTAGGAGCAGCTATGTCTACATTTGCAGGTCAAAATATGGGAGCTAATAAACTGGATAGGGTAAAAAAAGGATATCACAAAAGCATTTTAATAGTAGCTGGATTTAGCCTTTTAGCATTTCTTGCAGCGCAATTTGGTGGACAGGCTATAATGGAAGTGTTTGTTAAAGATGAATCAGTAATAAATCTTGGAGATAAGGCAATAAGGATTACAAGTTGTGCATACTTTCCTCTTGGAATGATTTACGTTACAAGAGGTGTACTCAATGGTACAGGGGATGCATTTTATGCTATGGTTAACGGTTTTGTTGAAGTGGCTGGAAGAGTTGGATTTTCAAGCGGACTAGCTATGATTCCTTTTCTAGGAGTTTGGAGTGTATGGGTAACTAGTGGACTAACTTGGACTATTACGGCTATAGCAAGCGTAATACGTTACAGGCAAGGTAAGTGGCAAGATAAATCCATAGTTAAACCAGTTGAAAAAACTATAGAGTACAAAAAGTGTGCTGAGGGCAAGTAAATTAATATCCGATATAATTCTGTAAGTAAAAGAAAAACAAGTTAAAATAATTTTAGAGCAAATACTAACATATATGTTGTAATTAAGCTTTTACATTCTAGCTTTAACTGATGATTTTTATTTATAGAATTTTAAATGTATATTTATCATTAAAACATGTGTATAAAGGGGCGGCGTTTTTACGTAGCCTCTTTATTCTCTATAGATTTATATTGAAACTAAATTTGTGAGTGCCGTTCCTAATTATAAGCATAAATCATGAAAATGCTTATTTGGGAAAGCTCAGCCTTACCAGTGACATACATTGAAATATATCCCAACTAGAAATAATGATTATGATTTCGGTGAGGTATACGCATAAGTATAGATTATAGTTGGTTTATCTATATACATAAATTAATTAGAATAGTATAATCATTCTGTTAATGATATTTTAGTAAAAGTAATTTTTAACTTTACTTTTAGGGAGGAATTGTTTTGTCAGAAAAAAATATAAAATATAATATCACTAAGGCTTCAAATTCGAAAGTTAACGAGAGTTCTGGAGCTATAGTTGAAGCTGAAAAGCCTTTATCTCAGTCAATGTTATGGAAATTGCAGACAGAATTCTTTGCAAACCAAGGTCCAGAGGCTTGGATTAAAGGGATTGTACCACAATATATAACAACCAATCCGTATATCGCAAATCAATACGCTAAAACTGTCTTTGGATATTTGCGAGACTATGTTGCAAGAGAAGATGTAGATAAAAATACTGTTATATATATTATGGAGCTTGCAGCAGGAATTGGACGATTTACTTATACGTTTCTAAAAAGATTTTTACATATGATTGAAAATTCTTCGTTAAAAGATATAAAGTTTAAATACATAGTAACGGATTTTGCTGAAAGAAATATTGAATATTGGCAGAATCATAGCTTTTTAAGTCCTTATTTCGAAGCTGGAATACTTGATTGTGCAACTTTTGATATATCTAAGGATGATGAAATTAAACTTAGACATAGTGGTGAAGTATTATCAAAAGGGAAAATGAAGAATCCTTTAATTTTATTTGCTAATTATACTTTTGACAGTCTTCCACAAGACACTTTTTATGTTAATAACGGAGAGATTTATGAAGGAGTAATAACAATAACTTCTCCAGACGAAAAAGGAGATCCTAATGATAAATCAATTCTTGCAGGATTAGATTATTATTATACAGATAAAAAAATTGATGGGAATAGTTATTACGAAGATAAGAATTTAAATGATGTTTTGATGCATTACAAAAATTCTTTAGAGGACACAGCATTCTATATGCCTATAATTGGATTAAGATGTATTTCAAGATTAAGAAAGTTGTTTAATGATGATGTGATTTTGATATCTGCTGATAAAGGTTATAAGAATGAAGAAAGCATGGATAAAAATTATCATCCATTTTTATCAAAGCATGGATGTATTTCTATGACGGTAAATTTTCATGCTATAGAGTTATATTTTAAAGAACTCGGCGGAAAAGCAATACATAGTATATATGAACACGAAAACATAAATGTGTCTCTATTTATGGTAAGTAATAGTGATAATGATTTTATTGAAACTTCAATGGCTTACAATGAAATTATAGAAAGTGTAGGTCCAGATGATTTCTATATAATGAAAAAAGCAATTATGCCTTTGAGTAACTCCTTGACCACTAAGGAACTTTTGACTTTTCTAAGATTTACATTATGGGATTCAAGAACTTTGCTTGAGTTATACAATATTTTAATTGAAAGAATAGAAAATGAAGAAAACTTCCCTAAAGATGAACTTGCTGATGCTATCAATAAAGTTTGGGAATACTATTTTCCTATTGGTGAAGAAGGCGACTTAGGATATTATTTTGGTTCTATATTAGGTTATCTTGGCTATGATAATGATGCACTAAAGCTTCTAGAATCTTCACTAGAGTTTTATGGTGAATGCCCAGAAACAAATTACGAAATCGCACTTTGTTATTATAATTTACAACAAATTGATAAGGCCTTAGAGTATACAGAAAAGTCTATTGAATTAGATCCGGATTTTGAACAGGGTAAAAACTTAAAAAATATAATTGAAGATATATTAAGCGATAACTAAAATTTTAATTAAACTTCATTTATTCTTAAAAACATTCCAATAAACCTTTAAAACATTTTAAGAATAAATGAGTTTTAGTGATTTAAATAAATACATCTTTAAACAAAAATGTATTCAAACGAAACATTTTTTAAATAAAACAATAAAAAAGTTAACAATATTCATTTATGAAAAAGTGCGAAGCAAAACCTAGAATTTTTATGATTTATTGGAAACATGCGAGTTTAGTGGGTTAAAAGATTGTTATAAAAACAGATGTGAATTAGGAGAAATTATTCTAATTCACATCTATTTTTTTACTCAAGAGCTCAGTGAAATTCAAATCAATTATTTTATTTAATAAACTTATAACTCATTATGTCATATAAATTGAAAATGGTAATTCTTATATACTTCCATATGTTACAAAATAATTTATAAAAACTTATTAGACGTTATTCTTTCGGTTTTTGGATTTAATTGGAATATAAATTCATAAATAATAATATTATTATAACAGTTAAATTTCTAAAAGGGATAATTGGTCTTAAATAATAATTTTTCTTTAATAATCGATAGCATATTATTAAAATCTGGAGGTGTATAGAGAAATGACAAAGATTAAGACAGTACAGGAAGCAGTAAAAAATATTAAAGATGGCATGAAGATCATGACAGCAGGTTTTTTGGGAGTGGGTGCTCCATTGAAGATGATAGACGCGCTAGCGAATACAAATATTAAGGATCTTACACTTATTCAAGCTGTATCAGCTCAACCAGGAGAGACTCATGATGTTGGCAAGCTCATAGCAAATAAACAAATAAAAAAATTTGTAGGTGCACATATTGGGACTTGCCCTGAAGCACAAGAACAATATAATGCAGGCACATTAGAAGTAGAATTTATACCTATGGGAACCATAGTTGAATGTATACGAGCTGGTGGAGCTGGACTTGGCGCAGTTATAACACCAACTGGACTTGGTACAGAAATTGAGAATGGAAGAGATAAACTTATTGTAGATGGAAAGGAATATTTAGTATTTCCAGCTATAAAAGCAGATGTTGCATTAATTAAAGGCTGTAAGGCTGATAAGTTCGGAAATATTTTATATAGAGGAACAACAAAAGGAACAAATACAAGTATGGCACTTGCTGCTGATTTAGTTATAGCCGAAGTGGATGAAATCGTTGAGGTGGGTGAAATCCCTCCTGATAGTGTTGGAACACCGGGTATATTAGTAGATATAATAGTTCAAGGTGATTCTTTTGAAGATAGAAGAAAATATTTTGAAGATTTATGGACAAGAACTAATAAAATGAAATAGGGGTGAAAATGATGAATGGTAAAGAGATAATTGCAAGAAGAATCGCAAAAGAATTTAAAGAAGGAATGGTTGCTAATTTAGGATTCGGTATACCTAATATGGCTGCCAATTATTTACCAAAGGGAATGGAAATAACACTACAATGTGAAAATGGCGCATTGAAGTTTGGCGCAACTCCAAAGATAGGAGAATCTGACCCAGATCTAGCCAATTCAGGTGGATCTCCAATCACTTTACTACCAGGATCATCAACCTTTGATATGGATTTATCTTTTGCAATAATAAGAGGTGGACATGTTGACATAACTGCATTGGGCGCTTTAGAGGTAGATCAAGAAGGAAATATTGCAAATTGGAAAATACCTGGAGTTTTTTCGCCTGGTATGGGAGGCGCAATGGATCTTTTAGTGGGAGCTAAATATGTGATAGCTGCATTAAGCCATAATGATAAAAAAGGGAATCCAAAAGTGTTAAAGAAATGTACATTGCCTTTATCCGCTGCCAAGTGTGTTGATCTAATAATTACAGATAAAGCGGTTATGAAAGTTACAGATAAAGGATTAGTTCTAATGGAAGTAGCACCAGGTTTAACTGTTGATGAAGTGGTGAAAACAACGGATGCCGATTTGATAATAGATGATAATGTTAAGGAAATGGAAATATAAATATGAAGTAAAAGTTGTTCAATCTTTGTTTGCTATGAGATTCCTTTCTTGCATTCAGGGATGGTCTGTTACTCCGTTACTAGAATTTTATTTATCTTTCTAGCAACAGAGTAACAGACCATCTTATATTTTGATAACCTATACTATGTAAAAAAGCATATTATTGTGTTTATTCTACTCTGGACTTCAATGCTTCAGCCATTGAAATTTTGTTTATCTTTTTCCTGCTAAATAATTTTGATAATTCAAAGGTTAAGTATATTATTACGAAACCAATGACAATATAGATATTATCAAGTGTTACAGGGAAAGATATGCTCATTTCTTTTGTCATTGATTTAAATATTGCAGTTAAAGAACCAAGTAGGAGGGGTACTCCTAGTATATAGCTAAGCACTACTATAAGCCTGGAACTATTTAAAATTAATGAGTAAATCTCTTTTTTTCTATAACCTAAAACCTTTAAAAGAGAAATATTATCTTTATTTTCCTCTATAGTTAAAGAAGTAACAACATATATTACGATAAGCCCGATTATAAAGGATATGAAAGCTATACTTCCGATTATTGCTTGAAGTGGTTTTGTCATTGTATCAAAGGCTTTTTTCATATCATCAACAGTTACAACTGTTAAAAGCTTATTTTCTGGAATGTCTATTTTTTCCGTGCTCCATAATCCAATATAACTTCCAGAAGGGAAACCAAGCATATTATTAAGACTATCAAGTGGCATATAAACATATTGACCTACAAATGTTTCTGCAATGCTGTCAACTGTTATGTTGTACTCTTTAGAATCTAATCTGTTGATTACTTTTAATGTATCCTTTGGAGATATATTAAGTTTATCAGCTAAAGGTCGTGTAATGATGATTGTATTAGGTTTTAATATATTACCTGATTTATCCTTAAAGGAAATATATTCAGAATCTGGACTCACACCATATACTGTAAAAGTAGTTTTATCATCATATTTCATTGCAAAAGGGATTTCCAAGAAGGGTTCTCCTTCTTCTGGCTCACCATTTTGGATAGAGTTAAATACATAATGATAATTATACTTAAAGGCCTCATTAAAAGATTCTTTAAGTAAGGAGTCCATTGAACTCTTAGATGCAAAGCCCATGAGCAGCAGCATTGTTGACATAACTATGCCAAGTAACAGAAATATGCTTCTAGGTATGCTTCTTAGGAACTCACGTATTTTAAATTTAGCATTAAAACTGAATCTTTCAATGTTTACTTTTCTTTCTAAGAAACCAACCTTATTCTTTTGAGCGCCACCTCGCATTAGCTGGATTGGTGAATTTTTTAGGGATTTATTAACTACAAAGTAACTGCAGATTACTAAGAAGAACATTGGCAGTAAAATGCTTACTATAATATAGCTTATATCATAGCTTAAAGAACCTACTGGAATATTAAAGAATGAAACATAATAGTTCATCATAGGTCTTAATGTTAGTAATCCAAGGAGAGTTCCTAGAATACCGCCTACAAGTGAAATGACTATGGGGTATAGGAGATAGTGCTTCATAATCTCTTTCTTTCTATAACCCAAGGCATAAAGGGTTCCGATAATAACAGCTTCTCTCTTTAACATTCTATACATAACAATTCCAGTTAATATGCAGGTTAAAAGAAGTACAGCTATAGGCATGGAAGAACTCATCTTATCAATA
The DNA here is from genome assembly GCA_963524945.1 of uncultured Clostridium sp. Taxonomy (GTDB): domain Bacteria; phylum Bacillota; class Clostridia; order Clostridiales; family Clostridiaceae; genus Clostridium. Next base: position 48,746 of record CAURJV010000008.1, on the reverse strand, counting down.
CCAGAAAGCTTTGCTGTAAAATACGTAATTCTTGGATTGTCACTTGTGTTCATCCAACTGAGAAGACTAGTATTTTCACTTCTTAGATAATCTTTAAACTCGGATATCCTATTATCTATATTACTCCTGTCGCCATTAAATCTTAAGGAATAAGAAACATTTCCCTTATTTAAACTATTAAAATCCTCTTTACTCATAATAGCGATTCCAAAGCGGCTTGGATCATTCATTATGTCTGATTCGCTTTTTAAGGGATAGATATAGTTAGGAAGAGACATAAAGCCTGATATTATAAAATTCCTATCATTAATTTCTATGCTGTCTCCAATATCTAATTTGTTAGCTTTTCCATATGATGGATCTATGAGAATTTCACCGCTATTTAGAGCTTTTCCTTGAATTATGGCAGGGATATTAACCTTATTATTTTCACTAAATATTCTTAGGGTTTTATTTTCTGATACCAAATAGTCAAATGATTTTGTTTCTTCTATATTAATATTAAATTTTGTTTCTAAGGGTTCAATATTACTTATTCTTGGAGTAGTCGTGAAATTTGCATCTTCTTGCTTATAATCTCTTTCGAAGGAAGAAGATAGTTGTGTAAGATTCCTTGAAACTAAGTTAAACATTGTAAAAAGTAAACAGCTAAAAACAATAAGTACTAATGAACCAATATATTGTGATTTGCTTTCCAGCATCGTTCGTTTGATTTTTTTATTAATAATCATTACCACTCAATCCTTTCTGCTGGCATTGCAATGCTGTTGACTGTACTCTCAACAATTTCGCCGCTTCTAACCCTATAAACCTTATTTGCCATAGCACTAATTGCAGTATTGTGAGTTATCATAAGTATAGTTGTGCCAAACTCTTTATTTACCTTTTGAAGAAGCTTTAAAATTTCCCTTGAGGTTGAAAAATCAAGAGCACCTGTTGGTTCATCGCATAACAGAAGGGTTGGATTTTTAACTATAGCCCGTGCAATAGACACTCTCTGCTGTTCACCGCCACTAAGCTCTCTTGGAAATCTATGTTTTTTATCAAACATATCTACAGCTTTTAAGACTTCATCAACATTAAGAGGTGATTTGCTTATATTTGAAACAACTTCTATATTTTCACCCACTGTAAGATTAGGTATTAGATTGTAAAATTGAAATATGAAGCCGATATTTTCCCGTCTGTAATCTGTAAGCTTATTATCATTTAGTTTAGTAATATCTATGTTATCAACTGAAACCATACCTGAATCACATCTGTCAATTCCTCCAATAATGTTTAGAAGTGTTGATTTACCAGAACCAGAAGGCCCAAGTATTACTCCTGTCTCACTTTTATCTAAACTTATATCAGCGCCTTTTAAGACAGTAGTAGTTATATCACCTGTATTATAGCTTTTTCTTAAATTTTCTACTTTTAAAAACATTATTTATATTCTCCCATCACTAAAGTTCTGTTAATTAGAGAAATATTCTTTATATGCTTCTAGTAAATAAATATATTTCTTTAGATATAGTGTTCACTTAAGATTAAGGCCTTATACAATATAAATACGGTTTTGTAGACTTACCAACATGACCAGGTTTAGGATTTATTATTGATGAGAATAAAGTAAAAGAAGTTGCCAGGTAAGGTCTTAACTGGTGCAATCCAAATTGTAAAAATTATGATGGAACAAAAGCTGAATGGTAGAATAATATAAGTTATATAGGAAATAAGATTAAGGGATAACTATAATAATTATGGTTATCTCTTTTTCAATGTAATAGTGCGCCAATATATACCAAGTTTAAATCAATATACAAGAAAAGTGATTGTAATATCATTCTATTTTATTTCCTAGCCATTAGATAAAATAAAGATTGCTAAATCTTGACGTAATAGCCATGATAAAATATAATTGTTAGTGATATTCATTATCAATAATAATTATAAGGAGTAGAAATATGATCTTTATTTGTACATTAATTCTAGTAACGATTTTATCATTACTTTTAACATCATCTATTAAAAAACATTATTATCTTTTTTATTCGCTGGCAGCGGGTATTGCGATAATCACATCATTTTATGAAATACTACGAATAACATCTAATGCAAAGCTTGAAGGGGTTATTCTAACTCTTGAAAAAACTTCAATAAGAGGATTGATATCAGTATCGTTTTTTATAGTAGTAATGTATGCAGGAGCTTTAAATCAAAAATGGACAATAACAAAGAAATTACGCAGCATTAGGGCAGAATTAGCTATTATAGGTGCAATCATGCTTTTACCTCATGGAATAGTATATTTTATTCGCTTTATAATACTCAAACTTCCTAAAATCATCAATGAAGGTTCGTTTCCTGTATTATACTTAAGCTATATAGCAGTTGGAATTATTGGATTTATTATAATGATACCATTATTTATAACCTCATTTAAGAAAATAAGGCGTAAAATGCAAGGAAAGCAATGGAAGAGGATTCAAAGATGGGCATATTTGTTTTACTTTTTAACATATCTTCATATTTTACTCATACTTTTAAATGAAAAGGAAATAGATTGGGTAAGGTTAAGCAGCTACACTATAGTTTTTATTAGCTACATGGGTTTAAAGTTATTAAAAAATAAAGAAATCAGTATAGCAAAATCATTAAAATTAAGTAAAATGAATAGCTAATATTTAATATAAAATTTATGAAGTGAAAATATCAATTTCTCGCTAATCGAGTTTGCGATATTTTCTTATTATATTTAGAAAACAGCAAGAAACATGAGAGTATTCAATTTAATTATATAATCAATTATTTATCTTTATCACAATAATTTTAATATTTTATAGAATAATTAAATAAATATTTCTTATAAATTAGTTTATAGCTTAATTGTTTTCGAATAAGCTCTTTATATGAATAAATATGTAGAAAAATAAATGATATAAACTTGAAGTTATTTTCACATAAAGACAATAAATTACAAGCAAATAAGTTATAATGTCAAATGAGAAAATACAATAGATTATTTGCATAATTAGTTTATCCCTATTTCGAGCTAATTTAACTTTTTGTAATATTATATTAAGGAATTATTAACATAATCTAAAGATAATAAACAGAGATTTATAGTAACATATAAACATGAAAAAGCTGTACTAAGAGATTTAGAAATAAAACAATATTAAGGCGGTGATTTTATTTTATGAAAGATGTAAATGTAGATACAATTAAAGAAACAATAAAATATCTACCAGAAGATGAACAAGAGATAATATTACATTTAACAGAAATATTTGAAGGCGAAGAAGAAAATATTAATGAATATGTTAAAAATGAATTAATTAGTGAATAAATTTAATATTGGTAAAACTAAGAAGATGTAAAGATGTTAAACATATTTAATTATGGCTTTTTCTCAATAAAAACATAAATTGAATTAATATTACAACAATGGTATAATATCCAAGTGATTTTACAATTAGGGGGTATTATATGTATTTTGTAAATGTACGTTATAAAATATATGATTGGAGCATACGTGCTACTATTTTAAGTGTATTAGGTGCGATTCTAAAAGCGTTTTGTTGGATTTGTATATGTTCAATTGCTATGTTAATAATTATGATTCCTACAGCTACAAATCCAAATTATGGACAAGATATTAAGTTTGCTATTCCAGTAGCTCTAGTATCGGGAATTGTTTTAGCCATTATAGGTGGACTTTTACAAATGAAAGCTGAAAAATTAGGTGATTCAGATTTTAAGAATAAGATAAAAAGCGATTTTCAGTTTGCTAAAAAAATGGCAAAAAAGAATCCAGAAAATAAAGAATTATACATACGTCAAAATTCTGAATACGCAGAGTATGTTCTATCTGGAAAAGAATCATCTGAAGGAGAGAATGATGATTCTAGTGAAATTAAAAAAGTAAGCCCATTACGCTTAGCACTAGCCGGAGTATTAGTAGCTATTTTTATTTTTGGGGGTATGTATTTATTAGGCTCATTTAATTAAAATAGAAATAGAAGAACTAGATTATTTGATATGTGATCAAAGATTTAAAGGCTAATGTTTATGTACATTAGCTTTTTTATTATAAAAAGTATTTTTGAAGAGCTTTTTATATAATATCTTTTTAAAATAGTATACAAAGCAGATAAAAATAGTCTTGTATAAATTTTAAAACTATGTTAATATTAATTTACACAATGCTAACATTATACTCCCAAGATAATTACAAACTTTCTTATAGAGCGGTTCATTTAATGAGGATAATAAACAGTAGAAATATTGTTTATTATCCTTATTTTTGTTTCTGCATTAAAACTAAGTTTTGCTTATTACTCTAAGATTATGATATAGAATCGTTTCTCAAATATCCTCTTGTTTAAGCTGCAAGACTTTATTTAAATCTTCAAATACAGATTGATCATAATCTTGGTGTACTGAAACTTCAATAACATCGTAGAGTTTTTCTAATTGCTTTATTATTTGATCAAGCACAGAATCATTTTTGACAAGTAAATACATTTTACTTGTAGAACCATCACCTATTTGTGCACATAAAATTCCTTCTAAATTAAATGCACGTCTTGCAAAAAGCCCAGTTATGTGGCTCATAACACCTGAATGGTTTCTAACATGTAGCTCTATAAGATAAAATTTAGTATTAATCATTTAAATTTTCACCACCAATCATATCAATATTTGATTTACCAGGAGGAACCATCGGAAGTACATTTTCAGTTTCTTCAATAGGTATATTAATTACACATGGTCCATCTGTAGTTAACAATTCTTTTAATTTTTCTAAAGGTTCTTCCTCATTACCTAAATCACAAGATTGTATTCCAAATCCTTCTGATATTATTTTGAAGTTAGGATTTGATATAAATTTTGATGCTATATAATGTTCATTATAAAACAACTGTTGTTGCTGACGTACTAGGCCTAAATGATGATTATTTAAAATAATTACTTTTATATTCAGATTAAAGTCAGCAAGGGTGGCTAGTTCCTGGATATTCATTAAAATAGATCCATCACCACAGAAAGAGATTATAGTCTTATCTTTATTAGCCAATGCAGCACCTATAGCTGCTGGAAGTCCAAATCCCATAGTTCCAAGACCGCTAGAAGTTAGTAAAGCCTTTGGTAATTTAAAAGGGTATCTTTGAGCTACCCACATTTGATGCTGCCCAACATCAGTAGTAATAACTGCATCACTTGGAACTATGTTACCTACAAAAGGAATTATATTAGCAGGATGCAATATGTTTTTATAGGAAGGGAGTGGATATTTAGATTTAAAGCATTTAACTCTTTCCCTCCAAGTGTTTCGACTTTTACTCTCAATATGTGGAAGTATATCTTCTAAGAAGTCATCAACATTTGCAATCATAGATAAACTACTGGTTTTAACTTTATTTATTTCAGAAGGATCAATATCAATATGGATTATGGAAGCGTTAGGACAAAACTTTTCTATATTGCCTGTAGCTCTATCATCAAACCTTACTCCTAGAGCCAAAATTAAGTCTGCTTCATTCAAAAGATAATTTGTATATGGTGCACCATGCATCCCAAGCATTCCAATACTCAATTCATCATCACAAGGAAAAGCACCAAGTCCCATAAGACTTAAAGAAACTGGTATATTATTTTTCTTTGCAATTTTATATAAGTTGGATGAAGCATTTGAATTAACTACACCTCCGCCTGCATAAATTATAGGCTTCTTTGAATCATTGATTAATTCAGCTATGCAATAAAGCGTAGAGCTTTTTATTTGATCTCTTTTAGGCAAATTTTCAGATGCAATTTCAGAAGGAAAGTCTTCTAAGTCTATAAATTCATTCTGAATATTTTTAGGAATATCAACAAGTACTGGTCCAGGTCTTCCTTCTAAAGCTATTTTGAAAGCTTCTTTTATAACCGTAAAAAGTTCATTTATGTTCCTAATTAAGAAATTGTGCTTAGTAATTGGAATTGTTAATCCATAAGCATCAACTTCTTGAAAAGCATCAGTACCTATTGCTGATAGAGGAACCTGACCTGTTATAGCAACAAGAGGAATTGAATCAAGTTTAGCATCTGCAATAGCAGTTAGAAGATTAGTTACTCCGGGGCCAGAAGTTGCAAAGCATACTCCAACTTTATTTGTACTTCTAGAAATGCCTTGTGCAATAAATCCAGCGCCTTGTTAGTGTCGTGATAGTATTTGTTTGATTTTTTTGCTTTTATATAAAGCATCATAAAGTGGGAGATTGAAGCCTCCTGGAATGCCTGATATATATTCAACTCCTTCGTTCTCTAATAATTTAATAACTATTTCAGCACCATTATATTTCAAAGAAATCACTCCTTACATAAATATCTTAGAATATTTCATTAACGTTTATTGATTAAATAAAAAGTTCGATTTTATAATTTCTTATTACTTGATATAAGATTGAATATTATTTTGTGTAAAAAAAAACTCCCAATCCTATAAATATTATAGGACGAAGAGATAATCACCGCGGTACCACCTAATTTTGTATAATCAAATACACACTTATTAATAATACGGGTTAAAGAACCGATATTATTGTCCTTTTAACGGTGGACAATCCGTTTAATTCTACTCTCTAACAATTAAGATTTCGATTAAAAACTCCAAGGCTACATTCCATATATACATCATGAGAATTTCCAGCAATTATTCTCTCTCTTTATTTCAATAATATATGTACTCTTCCTTTTCACAGTTTTTAAACTATATAGGTTTGTATAAATTATAGTCAAAAGATATAAGCATTGTCAATAATTTTTTGAAAATTCTGCAAAATTATAAATTAAGAAAATAGTAATCAAGAAATTCATGTTAATAGAAATAAAAAAAAGCAAAATAGTATATCGTTTACATATAGATTGTGCTATAATAAATATATAATCAGATCCATATTAAAGGGGGAATAATTATGCTAGGAATAGTAATTTTTGTTTGTGCTTTATTGATTGGTTGTAATGCTTTTTATAATACAGAAGATAATGAAGAAAGATATGAAATCTCAAGTCAAAATCTTAAAAAATAAGTGAATCATTAATATATACAGTAATTATTTGAAACAAGATATGTTACTTTTAGACTATCTATATTATAATAGGTAGTCTTTTTTTGTTTAAATTCAATCTAAATTTCTGTTTATGAGCATCCTATGTTAAAATAGTATGTATATAATCACATAAAGGAGTTTAAAATTAATGAATATAATTACTTTGGAAAATATAAGCAAAAATTATAGTGATAAAATATTATTAAATAATGTTTCACTAGGAATTAATGATGGAGATAAAATTGGTTTAATTGGAATAAATGGTGCTGGTAAATCAACATTTTTAAAAGTGGTTTCTGGCCGAGAGGAATTTTTTGATGGAAATATAGTAAAGGGTAAAAATGTTAGAATAGAATATCTTGATCAGAATCCTTTATTTGATGAAGATGCAACTGTTTTAGAACAAATTTTTAAAGGTGACACTAAAGAAATGAAACTTTTAAAAAGATATGAGGCGTTATTAGATAAGATTAATAGTTGCAGTGGTGAAAACTTTGATTCTTTAAATAATGAATTACTTAAGGTTCAAAGTGAAATTGACTCCTTAAGCTTATGGGATATGGAGAGTGACGCAAAGACAATTTTAAATAAACTTGGAATAAAGAATTATTCAGAAAAGGTTGGAAACTTATCTGGAGGACAAAAGAAGAGAATAGCACTTGCTTGTTCGCTTATAACACCATGTGATCTTCTTATATTAGATGAGCCTACCAATCATCTAGATTCAGATTCCATTGAATGGCTTGAAGAATTCTTAAATTCTAGGAAAGGCGCTCTTTTAATGATTACTCATGATAGATATTTCTTAGACAGAGTAACAAATAGAATTATTGAGCTAGACAGAGGAAATTTATATACTTATCCTGGAAATTATACTGCCTTCCTTGAAAAAAAGATTGAAAGAATTGAAGTAGAACAATCACAAGAAGAAAAGAAAAACGCTCTTATAAGGAACGAATTAAAATGGGTTAGACGTGGTGCTAAAGCCAGAACTACTAAGCAAAAGGCAAGACTTCAAAGATTTGACGAGTTAGTAAGCGAAGAAAGCATTAAAAGACAGGAAGATGTGGATATATCATTTGTTGGTTCTAGGCTGGGGAAAAAAGTAGTTGAATTATACGATATATCTAAGTCATTTGGAAATAAAGTTATAATTAAAGACTTTAATTATATATTTTTGAGAAATGATAGAATTGGTATCATTGGAGAAAATGGGGCTGGAAAAACAACTTTAGTTAATATTCTTAGAAATAAACTTCCAATAGACAGCGGAAAAATTGAAATTGGTGATACAGTTAAAATTGGATGTTTTGCACAAGATAATAGTAACATGGATCCTAAGCTAAGAGTAATTGATTATGTTAAAGAAGGCGGAGAATATATACCAGTAGAAGATGGAACTAAAATAATGGCTTCTACTATGTGTGAAAGATTTCTATTCGATAGCACTATGCAGTATACTCCGATTGAAAAATTATCTGGAGGAGAAAGAAGGAGACTTCATCTTTTAAGAGTATTAATGGAATCACCTAACTTTTTAATATTAGATGAACCTACTAACGATTTAGATATCGAAACATTAAAAATATTAGAAGACTTTTTAGATAAATTTATGGGTGTAATCATTGTTGTATCCCATGATAGATATTTCTTAGATAGAATTTGTACGAAGATATTCTCTTATGAAGGAAATGGGTATATCAAAGAGTATAACGGTAACTATAGCGACTTTTTGATTTCAAAAGAAATTGAGAAGATTAAATCTGTTGAGTCAAATGACAAAAGTAGCAATGAATTTGCAACAGATAAAGGAAAGGGAGTTAAAGAAAAAACTAAAGACAATAAACCTAAGTTTACTTTTAAAGAACAAAAAGAATATGAAACTATAGATGAAGATATTGCTAAACTTGAAGAAAAAATCAATTCTTTAGAAAAGGAAATGGCAAAGAACTCTTCAAACTATGGGAAACTAAATGAATTGATGCATGAAAAAGAAGAAGTACAAAGTGAACTAGATAATAAATACGAACGATGGGAATATCTAAATGAAATTGCTGAAGCAATTGAAGAATTCAAAAATAATAACTAAATATAATTTTAAAAGGAGGATATGGGATTATTTTTAAATTACTAATTTAAATAATCTCACCTAATGAAATGGAAATACATATATATTTAAAAGGAAAAAATGAACCTACTATATTTAATGCTGAAAGAATCGATATATTAGATATAAATATTGAAGGCCGTGACTATAAGCAAATAAGATATTTTAGAAAAGGGGTTTCTAAATCCCAATATATCAGTGTGGATTTAATTAAAAGAATTAAAGAAGTTAAAAATAAAAATGCAGGTGATAAACATTGATAAAACAAATTTTACTAGAGGGCTTTAATAAGAATATAACAAATTCATCTCTTACAAAAGGTCAACGTGTTTTGAAAAATGATTTGTTAAGAGAAATAAATGTTAAGGTAGACAAAGACTACATAAAAATAAACTCAGCTGTAGTTTCAGAAAGCCTTCTTAGTGAATATTCGTGCAAGCTTGAAATTGATAATGTTACTAAAGAAATTATAGGGACTCATTGTAGTTGTTTAGATTTTGAGAAAAACGAATTTTCTCGTGATAATTACTGTTGTAAACATATAATAGCTACTTTTTATACATTCTTAAGAAATATTGATGAAGATGAAGAATTAAAAAGCAAGATAACTAGTAATCTGTTGCTTAAAGATAATAAAGTTAGAATCAAGGAAAATTCCAATGATGATTTGTTATCTTTGCTTGTTGGAGATACGGATAAGGAAAAGCTAAAATTCGAAGTTATTATTAATAAAAACAATTGGTCCTCTAAACTTCAAATCGAGTTTAAAATAGGATTAAGAAAAAGCAATAAGATGTATATAGTTAAAGATATTAATCAATTTTTGACATGCGTTTATAATAAAGTACCAATTAAGTACGGAAAAGAATTTATTTTTGATATAAAAACTCAAAGTCTTTCTTATGAAGATAGAAGATTAATAAAATTCATGAATAATATAAAAAATTTAGCAGATCATGATAGAAATTTTAGACGTTATCAGGATAAGTTAATAGAAGGAAAGACTCTTACAATTCCTGATATGATGTTTAAAGAATTTTTATACATTATAAAAAAGAATAGAGTTTTTTTAGGCGATGGATTCTTTTATAGAATATTGGAATCTGAAATAATAGAAGGGGATATGCCTATTCCATTTGCTTTATTGAGCAAGAATAGCAATATAATTTTAGAAGCTCCTAATGGAATACCAGAATCATTAACTCAAAATGAAGATGTATTCTTATTCGGTACTTCAATATACATTCCATCAATAGAACAATGTGAGAGATTATCCCCATATTTAAAAATATTTAATGCTACAAACAAAGTTAGTTTCAATAAGATCAATGAAAGTAGAATTTTGAAAGAATTAATACCTTCGATTCAAAAAGTAACAAATGATTTAGTTTTATCTAAGGATATTAGAGAAAAAGTTGTAATTGCTCCTGTAATCTTCAGGTTTTATTTTGATAAAGATAAGGATATTTCGTTGTTGTTTAAGGTATCATATGAAGGACATGAATTTAATTTTTTTGAAGAATACAAAGATAAAATTATTTACAGAGATACTAATAAAGAATATGAAGTTTTAGGAGTATTAAAAAGTCTTGGATTTGAAGAAGTCAATGGAAGATTATTCTTTTTAAGAGATGATGATGACGCTTTTAAATTCTTTAAATATGAAATAGAAAAGCTTCAAAGGTATGGTGAAGTATTTTATTCTGAGAGATTTAAGGGAATAAAGGATATTAAGAAATCAGATTTTGTTGGAGAAGTTAGAAAAGGTAAATTTAATTATTTTGAATTCGAATTTAAAATTTCTAATATATCTCCAGAAGAAACTGCAAAAGTACTTAGAAGTTTTAGAGATAATTTGAAATACTATAAACTTGAGGATGGCGAATTCTTAGATTTAGAAGACGAAGCGTTAAAAGAATCATTGACTCTTATAGATAATTTGCTATTAGAAGAAAAACTAAATAAGAACCTTATTAATGTTCCAATTAATAAGGGCGCTTATCTTGAAGATTATTTAGAAGATAAAGAATTAAGATATATAAATAGCTGTGATGAAATTAAAGAGCTTAAGCAAAGGCTATGTAATATTAGGGATAAAGCATTTCAACCCCCATATGGCCTTCAAGCTAAACTTAGGGAATATCAGAAGGAAGGATATAATTGGCTTAGAACTTTAGATTACTTAGGGTTTGGTGGAATACTTGGTGATGAAATGGGACTTGGAAAGACACTACAAACAATAACATTATTACTTTCAAAGCCAGATTCAAAAACTCTTATTATTGCACCTACTTCTTTAATCTATAATTGGAAAAATGAATTTAATAAATTTGCTCCATCAATGAAGATTGCAATCTGTAATGGGGTAAAAGAAGAAAGAGAAGAATTGATTAATAACTATAAAGAATATGATGTAATCTTGACTACCTATAATTTATTAAGACGTGACATAGAATTATATAATATGAATTTTGATTACTGTATCTTAGATGAAGCTCAAAACATAAAGAATCAATCTTCTTTAAGTGCTAAGTCAGTCAAGGAAATAAAAGCAAGAATAAGATTTGCGTTGACTGGAACACCAATAGAAAATTCATTAATGGAATTATGGTCAATATTTGATTTTATAATGCCAGGGTATTTATATAACGAGAAGAAATTTGTAACTAGATATCATAGGAGACTTGAAGAAGGACCAGAAATTCTTGAAGAGTTAAATAGACTCGTAAAACCATTTATTCTTAGAAGGTATAAGAAAAATGTAATTAAAGAATTACCTGATAAAATAGAAAAAAGACTTCTTGTTCCTTTAAGTGATGAGCAAAAAGTTGTATATGAAACCTATGCTAACTATACTAAAGATTTAATTCAAAAGAAAGTCGAAGATTTTGAGTTTAGTAAGAGCAAAATAGAAATTTTGGCTTATATAACTAAGCTTCGTCAGATATGTTTAGATCCGTCTGTAACTATGGATAATTACTTAGGAAGTAGTGGAAAAATTGATGCATTAATTGAATTATTGGAACAAAGTATAGAAGAAGGACATAAAATATTAGTATTCTCGCAATTTACTTCTGTATTAAAGAATATAAGCAAAATACTTAAAGAAAAAAATTTCTTATTTTCATACTTAGATGGATCAGTTTCATCAATCAATAGAATGAAGATGGTTGACGAATTTAATAATGGTGAAAACACTGTATTCTTAGTATCCTTGAAGGCTGGTGGTACGGGGCTGAATTTAACAAGTGCGGATATAGTAATACATTTTGATCCATGGTGGAATCCTGCAGTTGAAGATCAAGCGACTGACAGAGCACATAGAATTGGTCAAAAAAATGTAGTAGAAGTGATTAAGTTAATTGCCCAAGGAACTATAGAAGAAAAAATAGTGGAATTACAGGATTCCAAAAGAGAGCTAATAAATAAGATTTTAGGTGATGATTTATCCGTAGGAGAATTCATACACTCGTTAAATGAAAATGAAATTTTAGAATTATTTAATTATAATTAACAATAAGCTACCAGCAATTATGAAGGTGATTATATGGAGAATACAATAAATGAACTGACAAACTACTTAAGGGAAGTTAATACTGCATCTATAATTTTAAGGCTTACTCTTGCTACAATTTGTGCAGGGATTATTGGGCTTGAAAGAGGAAGAAAAAAAAGACCGGCTGGTCTTAGAACTCATATATTAGTTTGTATTGGTGCAACTTTAATTATGATAACAGGGCAATACATGAGAGATATATTACACATTCAGGATGATGTAAGCAGAATGGGTGCCCAAGTTATAAGTGGTATTGGATTCTTAGGAGCGGGTACTATTATCGTAGTTGGGCGTAATGAAGTTAAAGGCCTTACAACTGCAGCTGGTCTTTGGGCCTGTGCATGTATGGGACTTGCCATTGGAATTGGTTTTTATGAAGGCGCTATTATATCATGCTTTTTCTTATTAAGTGTATTAACAGTACTTCATAAAGCAGATTTACATTATAGGGCTAAGTCTAACGAATTGGATGTATATGCTGAACTCAAGCATATAGCAGGCGTTACGAACTTTATGAATGCAATAAAACTAGATGGAACAAAAATTTCTAATCTAGAACTTAAGAAAGCGAAAGAGCTTGACAATCATATAATTGGGCTTAGAATGACTTTAACATTACCTGAAAAAATTAATCATTCAGAGTACATTTTAAAGCTTCATAGCCTTGAAAATGTAATTACAATAGAGGAAATTATGTAAGTTTTGATGGAAAAAAATACAAGAGAAAATTTCGAGTTTTTTAAATTTTCCCTTGTATTTTCCTTTGGTATGGGCAAAAAATAATAATCCCATAATTCAATATCCATTTTTTCTGTTACGTGTGAATAAATATCAGAGGTTGTTGAAATTGAAGCCCTAGTCTTTTCTGTATGCTGATTAAATTTGACATTAATTAAATTATTGGATAAAATTAATTTATTGAAAAGTTGTTTAAAGTTAAGAGGGAGTAACTGCCTTTAAAAAAGGTGATAAAGTCAACATACTGACCTTAGGTCTGGCTTTATCGTAACTAAATTTAGTTAAGTGAGACTTTTAGCGCAATATTTGTATCTTACTTATAAGTTTTTGATATAACTAATTAAAAACTTATAAGTAAGATGCTTTATTGTGTTAAAGGTCTTTATTTTTTTTATAAAAAAAAGCGTATGAAGGGGGAAAGTGAAAATTAATAATTAAATAATCTGGAGGTATTAAAAATGGCATCATTTATTAAGGCATTATTGTTAGTTGTAGTTGCAGAAATGGGGGATAAAACTCAGCTTTTAGCCATGGCCATGGCTAGCAAATACAAAGCTAAGCAAGTATTAATTGGAGTTTTAATTGCAACTGTTTTAAATCATGCATTAGCAGTTGCTCTTGGAAGTTATGTAAGCACTGTAATTCCAATGAATTTGATAAAGATCATAGCAGCAGTATCTTTTCTGGCTTTTGGTCTTTGGACAATACGTGGAGATAAACTAGACGATGAGGATAATAAAAAAGTGAAATTTGGGCCTATGGTAACGGTGGCAATTGCTTTCTTTATAGCTGAAATGGGAGATAAGACACAACTTATGACAATATCCATAGCAGCAGAAAATCAACAACCATTACTTATCTTAATGGGAACAACGGTAGGAATGCTTATTGCTGATGGTATTGGGATTTTAGGTGGAGCATGGATGTGTAAGCATATACCAGAAGTATATATAAAATGGGCAGCAGGGGTAATATTTATGTTCTTTGGAACATTAACTTTATATAATTCAATACCTACTGCATTTTTAGGACCAATATATATAGTTTTATACTTAGCTATTATGGGAGTACTTATTTATCTTTTTGGAGTAAAATTTGCTTATTTTGGTCAAGCGTGTGATATAGCTTTACCTAAGTCAGACACTTCAGAAGAGATAAATGAGCAAAATATAGTTTAACGCAAGAGTTCAAAAGTGAAGAAGAATTAAGAAACTAGATTAATAGTATTAAGCTAATGATTCGGGTTTAATCGGATATAGAAATCTTGTAGATGGAGTTATGGTAAGTAAATACCGTAACTCCATTTTGTGTTACAAGTATATGTCATTGAATTAGTAACTTAACATATATTTTTTTATGATATTTTTCATAAATTATTTCTAAAAAATTATATGTTGGTAAGTTTTATTATGGAATGTTACAGTGAAAGGTAACAATTTATATATGAATCTAATATATTGAAGTTAGTATTATAATCATTTATTGGAAGGGAATAACATGCTATCTAGTAGTAAATTTATACGACAATCATTGGAACTGCACCTTTTCTTCGCAAGAATTATGAAGGAACATTCATTTTTTTTGGAAATAGGTTTTACGCAAAAGAATTCAAATTATACAGATGAAGCAGATGCTTTTAGAATGGGCTTCGATAATCTTCTATGTGATGTAATTGCTGTTTCAGAAGGTGTTGTAAGCGATGATGTATTGCAATCTGGTGAAGTAGTAACCCCTTTTACACTTGAAGCTGAAAAAGCATCAGCATATTTTACAGGAGTGAAAATCGCTACTAATCTTACTAAAGTGGAAGCTGAATTAATGAGTAATTCTTTTGGCAGACATAATCATGAGGAACTTGAGAAAAAAGTATTTGCTATTAACAATAGAGCATTGGAATTGACAGCTGGCTTAATCAGATTTAAATCTAAACTATTATCGGATGTCTTATCATGTAAGGTATTTACAGTTAATTACCCATTACTTATAGACCATATTCTAAGAGAAGCAAAGTTTTATTTTACGTTAGTTAAAAGGTTACAAGATCGTGAAGAAATTGACCTAGAGAGAGAAGCCTATGAACAAGAAGCTTTTTGGAATAGAATTATGGCTGAACATTCAAAATTTATACGAGGATTACTAGATCCAACTGAAAATGAGCTGATAAATACAGCAAATAACTTTGGTCATCAGTTTGATATGTTAACAAGAGAAGCAAGAGAAGCTATGGATCATTCAATACCAATTTCTAAAGTTACAGATGAAAGCTTAGAAGCAACCAAATCAATAAGAAATTTTAAGGCACAAGGAACTCAGGGGTTAGTGGAATGCAAGATTAAGTCTATAATAATACCATTACTAGGAGATCATACGCTACGTGAAGCAAATCACTATTTGCGCTTACTCAAAATATTTAAAAGAGCTGGGGATGTAGACTAAAAAAATATTTATAATAAGACTTTTGGCATAATAGTTATGTTGTGCTAAAAAGCCTTTTTTTATTTTACAATATTATTACCTTATATTTTAACTTTATAAACAGCTTGCATTATTTTTCGACATAATCTATAATGAAAATCGAAGTTAGTTGAGAAAATATATCAATAAAGTTAAAATGGATTAAATTTTAACAATAAATATCTTTTCTAAAATTACAAGGACAAATACTTAGATTTATATGTTAAGATCGAAGATCCGCTAGAAGTTATTGAAGCAGCATCTAAAGTAAAACCTTTAGATACAAAAGTTTTAAATGAATCAATAGATAAACTAGATGCGGAATTAGTGAAATTGCAAAAGAACGATGCAACTGCAACTGGCCTTGAAAATATGAGAAATACATTAAAAGAAATGAATTCAGAGTTAAATAACAAAGAAGAGGATAAGGCCATTAAGACATCTGAAAAACTAGAAGAAAATTGGAAGCCAATCGAGGATGGAATAAAAGAGATCAACAAAGACCTTTATGAAAAAGTTGAATCGTCATTAGGAGCTATTAATGCAGGAGTAAAAGTAAATCCACTTGATGCAAAATCACTAACTGCTTCAATTGATGAGTTAGATAAAACAATAGAGCAATTACAAAAATCTATTGCTTTCTCAACAGCTCCTCAAGATATGAGAACAGCTTTAGCTAAAATTAAGAAATTCACATCACCAGTTAATGAAGAAAAAATTACAAAATATGCAGCAAGATTAGAGAAGTACTGGAGCACTAGTGAAGATATTGCAAAACAAAAAGATGCTAAACTTTATGAAAAAATTGAAGTACCTATGGGAGCAATACAATCATCTGCAAATGCTAACCCAATAGATGCAAATACAATAACATCAGCCATAGGAGAATTAGATAAATTATTAACTGAAATGCAAAACTTAAAATAAATTTCAAGCAGGTCGCTGATATAAATTATTGGTAGCCTGTTTTTTTGTGTAAACTATAAAAACATCTTAGTTTAAAGATTGTTTGTAGGAACTAATATAAATCTGTGTATGGTATCTAACAAAATGGAATACTAAGTATGAGGTGATTTACATGAAAAGTGTATTGATAAAATACCCTTGACAATAATACTAATTAGTAATATTATTGTACCCATGGATAAGAATAAAATTACTTATGGAGAATTAAATGATTTAAATTTAAAGTCAATAATAGCATTAAGTCGATGTATTCAAAGTGTAAATAAAAGAGAATACAAAATTATCAAAGAAGGAGGGTTAACTTTTTCACAATTTGGAGTACTTGAAGTGCTATATCATAAAGGTGATTTAAGAGTCAGTGAAATATTAGAGAAAACTCTGTCAACTGGTGGTAATATGACTGTTGTTATAGATAACTTGGCTAAAGATGATTTGATTGAACGACGTCCTGATCCTAAGGATAGACGTGCGAGCTTAATAAGCATTTCTGAAAAAGGAAGGAAGCTTATGAGTGAAATCTTCCCTAAGCATGTAGATAATTTAGGTGAAATTTTTAGCGTATTAGAAGTTGATGAGAAGAAGATTTTAATAAATATTCTAAAGAAATTATCAGGTGTATAGACTTACACCTTAATTTTTAGGTAAGTATTACTAGTTAGTAATTAACTAATTAGTATTGATTGAATTTTAGTCTATTAAAGATGAGTTGAGATTGAAAAAGGATGTACAAAATGGATTGTTTGAGTAATTTGTAGGATGATATTAAAGAAATATGCGATGATTGTTGTAAAAATGGATCTGAAAATTGCAGTTATAGAAAGTGCAATATTGGATTTGCAAAGTATGTAGTAGAAAATATAAAAGATAAAGCTATAAAATCCATAGATGATGGAGAAAATCTAATTCCAAAGAATGATTTAAAATACTATGAGAATAAAATAATAGCTAGAGGAATCGCGAATATTTGCAAGTTATATAAAGATTGTAATGAAAATCACAGCGAGAATTGCGTTGTAGCATTAACAAGAAGATCTCTAGAATATACTCAATTAAAAGATAAGATAGAGTATCCAGGCAATGTACTAATGTACTTAATGAATGTCTCAAAACAAAATTCAAAATATATAAAATTTTAAAGAATAGTTTATAAAGGTGACTATATTATTAAACACCTTTTATATAAATAAAAACTAATGAGGAGAGAAAAAAGATGATTAAATCAATATTATCAAAATTATTTGGAATTAAGCAAGAAGTTAAAACTGAGGACAATAAAATTGTTTGTGGATGTTTTAAAATAACAGAACAAGATTTAAAAAATGCTATTAATAACGGAGCTAGTTCATTTGAAGAGGTGCAAGCTATAACTAAAGTTGGCACTGGTTGTGGCAGATGTGTAAATGGTAATAAAGATTTAGTTAATAGATTATTATTAGATAAAAAAATTGATGAAAATCAAGTAGTATGCGGATGCTTTAAAGTTACAGTACAAGATTTAGCAAATGCAATTAAAAATGGTGCAAAATCATTCGAAGAAGTACAAGCAATTACAAAAGTAGGTACTGGCTGCGGTCATTGTGTAGAAAGTAATAGAGCATTAGTTGATGAATTATTAGGAAAGTAACATCAAAAACAAATATAATAAATTAGAAATAATAGTTACTATACCAACTATAAATCCACCACATAGAGATGTAAATGCATCTATACGTGGTGGATTTTTGTTTATAGCAATAAGCCCTAATGAAATACCGTATATACATAGATATCCAAATCAAGTATTTAAGTTTGGTAAGTTTCCACATAAATCTAAATTTTATATTGGATATCTATATTTTGCTAATATTTTATTTTAAAATTTACTATCCCCATAAAATTCACACAAATAAATGTTAGAATACATTCAGGAATTGTAAATATAAATGCGAGGAAAAATCGATACTTAGGTGGTCTAAAGAAATTAAAATCATATATTCTGGAGGTTATTAAAAATTGATTAGATTAATTCAGCAAAATGTATTCTTAGGAATTGTTATTGTAGCTCTTATTATAGCTATTGCAGCTTATGTTATTAATAAAAATCAGAAAGAAAATGAAGAAACTATTGTAAGAGAATTTTATGGACTTGGTACAATAATACGATTAAGAGTGGATGGAAAAAACGGAGAAAAAGCAATTCAGGAAGCTATAGACAGACTTAATGTTATAGAAAATAAAATGTCTGTATTTAAAGAGTTTAGTGAGGTCTCCATGATAAATAAAAAGGCTGGAGTATCAAGTCAAGCGGTGAGCAAAGATACTTACTTTGTAATAAAGAAAGCAGTGGAATATAGCAGATTATCAGAAGGGACCTTTGATCCAACTATAAAGCCCATAGTAAGTCTATGGCGTATAGGAAGTGATAATCCAAGAATACCAAGTAAAAGTGAAATTACAAATAATCTTAAGCTCGTTAATTACGAGGATATAATTCTTGATGAAAAAAGTCTTTCAATAGGTTTAAAACATGCACACCAAGCAATTGATGTTGGCGGAATAGCTAAAGGATATGCTGCAGATGAAGTAAAGAAAGTTTTTGAAAATAACAAGATTAAAAGCGCTTTAATTGATCTTGGGGGGAATATTTATGCCTTGGGCACAAAGCCTGATAAAACATTGTGGAATGTTGGAATTCAAAATCCTTTTGATACTCGCGGAGAACATATTGGAGTTATTAGTGTAGAAAATAAATCTGTAGTCACATCAGGAAATTATGAAAGGTTTTTTACGAAGGAAGGAAAAATATATCACCATATAATTGATCCTAAAACAGGATATCCTTCTGAAAGTGAGATTATAAGTTCAACGATAATCTCAGATCACTCAATTGATGGGGATGGACTATCTACAGGGATTTATATAATGGGGCTTGAGAAGAGCATTAAATTAATAGAATCATTGAAAGGAATTGATACTATTTTTATTACTAAAAGTAAAGAAGTATATGTAACCTCAGGGATAAAAAATAATTTTAAGATAACCAATACACACTTTATCTGATGTCTAGCTACTGTAACACTCCCACTTTTTTAATCGGGAGATAACAGTGGCACGACCATAGATAAGTTCAACTAAATTCAGCTGGAGTTGAAACTCCACCTGGAAAGTTTCACTTTATTTACAAGGATAACCTATAAGAGAAAAACAAAATTTATTAACATGGATAGTAGAATGGGAGAGAGACGATGAAAAAAGCAATATCAAAGTTACAAGGATTAAGATTATTTTCGCAAGTTATGTTTTTAATTTTGATGCCGGAACTATTTACATTAATTTTTAATCAATTAAAAAAGCTGTACTCAATGATTCTTAAAGGAAATTTTGATGTAATATCAGTATGGCCTCAGCTATTAGCAATGATTACAATTTTTATTATAACCATAATATTTGGTAGATTCTTTTGTGGATGGCTTTGTACCTTCGGAGCTATTAATGATTTTATTTACATGATATCAAAAAAAGTATTTAAAACATGTTATTTTACTGTTTATAATAGTAGCAATTTGGACAAGTGGCAGTAAATCATTTGACAGTTACAGCCCTTGGGATGCTTTTGCACAGGTTGATAATATTTCTGGCGCTATAGCAGAATATACAGGTGGATTTATATTACTTGCAATAATAGCAATTGGAGCAGTTTTTATAGAAAGATTTTTCTGTAGATATCTATGTCCACTTGGAGCAGTTTTTACAATTTTATCTAAGGCTAGAATTTTAAAAATAAAGAAACTTAGAGATAAATGTGGACCTTGTAGAATATGTACAACTAACTGTTCAATGGGAATAAAGCTTTATGAAATGGATAAGGTAAACAGTGGAGAATGTATTAATTGTTTTAAGTGTATAGCTGTGTGCCCTAGAAAAAATACTAAGGTTAATATTTTAGGTGAAGATGTTAATCCATTACTTCCTAGTGCAATTGCAATTGCTGCATTTACAGGGGTGAATGCTTTAGGTGGCGTTATGAATGATGGAATGGTAAATCATGCATCAAGTAATACTGTTGCAAGTAGTTCTAATATAAATAAATCTGAGCAAAAGAAATATAAAGATGGAACATATACAGGAGTAGGGAAAGGTAAGAATCCAGATTTAAAAGTTGCAGTTACTATAAAAGACAACAAAATCACAAATGTAGAAATAATATCTAATAATGAAACAAAGGGTAAAGAAGCATTAAATACTATCCCTAATAAAATTGTAGATACACAATCTACAGATGTTGATGTGGTTTCAGGAGCTACAATGACAAGTAAGGGAATTATGGAAGCAGTAAATGATGCATTAAGTCAAGCAGAGATCAAAGATGTTAAACAAAAGAAATACAATGATGGAACTTATACAGGTATTGGACAAGGTAAAAGTCCAGATTTAAAAGTTGCAGTTACAGTAAAAGATGATAAAATCGTAAATGTAGAAATAGTATCTAACAATGAAACAAAAGGAAAAGAAGCGTTAAATACAGTACCTAAAGAAATTATGGATACACAATCTACAAGTGTCGATGTAGTATCAGGAGCTACAATGACAAGTAAAGGAATTATGGAAGCAGTAAATAATGCATTAAGTCAAGCAGAAATCAATGTTTCATCAACAGCTAATAATCAAGGAAAATATAATGATGGAACTTATGACGGAATTGGACAAGGTAAGGGGCCAGATTTAAAAGTTGCAGTTATAGTAAAAGATGACAAAATCACAAATGTAGAGATTGTATCTAATAATGAAACAAAAGGAAAAGAAGCTTTAGCAGTAATTCCAAGTGAAATTATAGAAAAACAATCTACAGAGGTGGATGCAGTATCGGGTGCGACAATGACAAGTAAGGGAATTATGATGGCTGTAAATGATGCACTAAATCAAGCTGTAAGAAATAATTAATTCTCCTAATACAGACATAATTAAATTTCTTCGTAAATATGTATTTAAATAGATGTTTCATAGGCATCTAGTACGAATAGAATATATTTATTTTTTCAAGGAAAAATAGAATGTATTTAAATTTAAGGAGGAATTAATTATGAATCATTTAGTTGTATTTGCTCATCCAAACCCAAAAAGCTTTTGCAAAGGAATAGTTGATAGTATAGAAATAGCATCAAAAGAAAAAGGTGATAATGTTACTGTTAGAAATCTTTATGAAATAGGATTTGATCCTATTCTCAAACCAGCTGACTTTGAGGCTTTACAAAGTGGAAACATACCTGAAGATATAAAAGCAGAACAAGACCATGTTAAATGGGATGATGTTGTTACATTTGTATATCCTGTTTGGTGGGCAGGTCTTCCATCAATATTAAAAGGATATGTTGATAGAGTCTTATCTTATGGGTTTGGCTATGAATATGTAGATGGGGCTCCAAAAGGGCTATTAACTGGAAAAAGGGCATTACTACTTTGTACAACAGGTACTCCTAATGAAGTTTATGCTGAAAATGGGATGCATAACTCTATGGAACAGACTACAGATATAGGGATATTTAATTTCTGCGGTATAAAAGTAATTGGACATAGATTTTTTGGTGCAGTTCCTTATGTTCCTGATGAAACTCGAACAGAATATCTGAAAGAAGTAGAAAAAATAATAAAAGATAAAATATAGAACTTCTTACTTATTGTTAATAGAGAGATTATGAATTAAGATTATATCAAGCATAATTAAATATGCTTGCATATAATCTTAATTTAATATAGAAATGAAGATTAATCATAAAGTTAAATAAAAGTAAATGACAAACTAGGAATTGAATCTAAGAATAGTTTATTTGTAATTTCTGCAGCATAAGTTGTAATTATTATATTTAGTTCAACAGCAGCATTTCAAATAATTAAATTACATATGACATTTTTAAGTGAAAGCAGTATATATTAAGGATATATTGATGGGATAAGTTATAATATTTAAGTTAGAGTAGGGGATGAAATATGCTGGAAGAGAAAAAGGTTCTTATAGTAGATGATGAGAACAAGATAGTTGAAGTTATAAAATCATATCTAGAGAAGGAAGGTGCAATTGTATTTGAAGCATATGATGGCAATCAAGGATTAGAGGTGTTTGAAAGGATTAATCCAGATTTAATAGTTCTAGATCTAATGCTGCCGGATATGACAGGTGAAGAAATCTGTAGCATAGTTAGAAAAAAATCTAGAGTGCCCATTATAATGCTTACAGCAAAAATTGATGAAAAGAGTATAATTTCGGGATTACATATCGGTGCTGATGATTACATAACTAAACCTTTTAGTCCAAGAGAGCTTATAGCAAGAATATATGCTATATTAAGAAGACTTAATGAAGAAGTTGTACCTTTATCTAATGAAATTTCATTTAATGATAATGATTTGGTAATAGATATGTTAAAGAAAGAAATACGGAAAAATGGAGAGAATATAGCGCTTACCTCAAGGCAATATAAAATATTGATGACCTTACTTAAGTACCCTAACAAGACTTTTACAAGGGAAGAGCTAATAAGTACGGCACTTGGAGATGATTATGATGGCTATGATCGTAATGTAGATACTCACGTTAAAAATATAAGACAAAAAATTGAAACCAATCCTAAGGATCCACAGTATATAATTACTGTCCATGGAACAGGCTATAGGTTTGGAGGAGAATTTAATGAAGAAAAATCTTAGAAATAGGCTTTCACTTTCATACATATTTATAACCATGATTTGCGTGGCACTCATTAGTATCCTTTCACACTTCTTTCTTGTGAACCAATTTAAAAATTATGTTATTCAAGAACGTGAAAGAGACAATAAAATTATTGTTGCAGCTATAAGTCGTGAGTATAGCAATAGTGCAAATTTTAATGTTGATGCAATTCAAAATATTGGTGCTGGTGCAATTGAAAATGGATTATTTATTACCGTAAAAGATGCTTCAAATAAAGTAATATGGGATGCTGAAACTTACAATAATATTAAATGTGAAGAAGTTAAAAATCGTTTAATTAGTACAATGGAAAAGATTTTTCCAACCTGGGAAAGTGAATATTCTAAAGATGAATATCCAATAATAAATAATTCTAATAAAGTAGGAACTATAAGTATAGGTCATTATGGCCCTTTTTATTATGATGAAAATGACATAATGTATTCAAAAACATTAAATAAAATACTTATAGGTGTTGGAGCTGCTTCATTATTATGTGCATTAATATTAGGTTTAATAATGGCAGAAGGATTAAGCAGACCAATCTTAAAGGTTATAAATATAGCAGAGATGATTTCGAAAGGGGATTATAGTCAAAAGATTGAGAAAAAATCAAATGTTGAGGAGATAGACAAACTAACTGCCACTATTAATAGTCTTGGGTATTCTCTTAATGAACAAGAAAAATTAAGGCAAAGACTAACAAGAGACGTTTCACATGAACTTAGAACTCCACTTTCTACTCTTCAAAGTCACATGGAAGCACTGATAGATGGAATATGGGAGGCAACACCAGAGCGGCTTATAAGTTGCCATGAAGAGATACTAAGACTTAAGCGCCTTGTAGGAGATTTAGAAAAGTTAGCACAGTATGAAAGTGAAAATCTCGTTTTAAATAAGACTGAGTGTAATATTGGTGAGATTGTTAAAAATATAGTTCTAAACTTTGAAAAAGAATTTTTAAATAAAGGGGTATCTCTAATTTTTCATGAGAAAGATATTGTTACATATCTAGATAAAGATAAAATAAGCCAAGTTGTAGTTAATCTAATATCTAATGCCTTAAAGTATACTCAAACGGGTGGTAAAGTGAATGTTAATATATATGAAGATAATAGTCACATTGAACTAATGGTTAAGGATACAGGGATAGGAATATCACAGGATGATTTACCTTATGTGTTTGAGAGGTTTTATAGAGCAGATGAGTCTAGAAATAAATTAACAGGTGGAGCAGGTATAGGCCTTACGATTTCTAAGTCCATAGTTAAAGCTCATGGTGGAGATATAACAGTAGATAGCATAATCGGAAAAGGGACTAATTTTGTAGTAAAAATAGCGAAAGTAGTATAAAGGTTTTTGTACTACTTCGCTTTATATAAAAAATGAGTTTATTATTAGTAAAAAAATTAATCATTGCTACAATGAACACTACGAGAGTATTAGTATGATGAAGTAAAAGTTAAGAATTCACCTTCAAAAGCCAAATGAATATAATATAGAGTATTTTAATTTATTTGGAGGAAATTTTAATGGAAAACGATTATAATAACAACAGTGGTTATAATAATCAAAATCAGGGAAATAAAAAGGGAAGCCATAATCATGAATTCCAGTCAAATGTAGATTATGTAAAGGATAATGAAGGAATGGAACATAGTCATCATATCGCAGGTATTACTGGACCTTCAATTAGATATGGGCAATCTCACGTTCACAAAATAGATGCATTCATAGATACATCTGGAGATCATTATCATGAAATAAGTGGTACTACTGGCCCAGCTCTTTATGTTAATGGGAAGAAACATGTTCATTTAATAACAGGAAAAACAACATATGACGATGGACATACGCATGATTATTATTTTACAACTTTAGTAGAAGATCCTACTAGTGTGCCAGAAGACAGTGAATCTAAATAAATTATATGAGTAAAGTGCACAAAATGAGAAAAATACTCAATATATAGTATTAATTATTTTAATGTGTATAGTGCAATAAAGATTATTTTATGATCCCCATATTTTTTTGCTGATGGTCTGCCCACATTTAAACACACAATTTTCCCTAAATGAAATTTTCGAAAAAATACTGCATGGAAAAGGTACTTTAAAAATTCATTTTTATGAAAATATTACACTGCCATCAGTAATGACTACAATTAAAGAAGTGTAGTTAAGTGGAGGTAAAGATTGTTGGTTAACTCGATTATTTAATCTTAATAGAGCCTCCATAGTTTGATCTGAGTCAATAACCATAACTATAGCTTTATTAGTAGATGTCCCAAGTTTTATACTAATATATGAATTGGCAGGTAAGCCTGTATCGTTCCAAGTATAAATGCCTTGTTTAAATGTTTTAGGTTCGGCAGATACACATGTAATATTAAAGTAAGTAGATATAAAGAAAAAGACTAAAAATATAGGAATAAATTTTTTCATTGTTTAACCACCTTTAATGTTAAGTTTTGTTTAATATATCATTGTTATTATTTCAAATTAGGGACGAAATATTCAAAAGGTAGATTAAACAAAAAATGCCCCAATAAAGGCCTGTATATTTATGTGATAATTAATATTTGTGGGATATTTATATTATATGTTAATATATCTTAAATAATAATAATTTAATTTACAATACTAATAAAGGCGGTAGATAATATAAATTTTATTTTGTAATATTACTGTCACAAATCTCAAGTATTATATAAATATAAAGTAGTTAAACATTATTTACCCCTTATTAAATAAATATTAACCAGTATTGAGAATGGTCTATTACACCCTAGTAGATCATTCTTTTTTATTTATAAAGCTAGATGATTTGTAGAACATGGAAATACCAAAAAGAAAATTTTAAATAAGCTCAATCAATAAAAATAATTTAAATTAAGCACATAGAAATAAAACTAAACTAATAGGGTGGTGCAGCCACAAGGAACACGCAGTGATCAAATAATATTTATTCATTGCTGCCGCAGGTTATAACGATTAATGAGAAGTTCAAGATATATAGATTTTATAATTGTTTGAATTATGCTCACGTAATATATAGATATTAAAAATAGCGTAATCTATGAATAGCTTTGTTCTGTCCATCTTAATTCCTTTTAGTTAGAGAAACATTAATTTACGAGTGTAATGAGCATAATCAAAAGATATTAATATATTCCGTATTTATAATATGAATTTGTTAGATTATGACATTGGTATGTATATGAAAAAGTTGTAAAAAAGTGAAATTATAATATAATATGGATATGAACTTGTATTTGTACAGAATAATAAAAACGTTGATGTGGTTAAAAATAGAAATATAGTGAAAAACGTAAGAAGGGTGGTTCGAGCATATGTTTAAATCAGCAAAATTTTATGCAATTATTAGTAATAAAAGTTTAATTATAAAAAAGGAAAATGATGATTTAGAAAGTATAAATGATTTTAAGTCATTTATACCAAATGTTCCGTTCTATTATCATTTCTTTGATGAAGACAAGCCTAATATAGAAGATATTAAAAGTGAAATTATAAAACTAAGAATGAAAAATTTAACAATTATACTTCCTGATGATGCCATAGACCTTGAAGTAGATAGAAGGATACTTACAGAATTTTTTTTACTACGTGGAATAAAAAAAGTTCAAGTGAAGGCCCAATATGCCTATTTAAGCTTATTTAACGAAAAATACATTTCTATTTCTAGAACTACTAGAACAATGGTTTTGCAATATATTGTGAATAACAAATCTATTGTTAAAAAGTATTTTGACAAGAACTATACAGACATGAAGGAAATTGCATTAGAAGTGAAAAATCTTCATACTGGCTGTGAATATGAAAATACACCTATATATATAAATAACATTAATAATGATATGGATAAGTTTGAAGTGATTGGAACTTTGGTCTCATTAAATGATATTATTAATAATATTATGAATTCTGAAACGGATAATTAGTTAAAAGCCTTCTCATATTGTGCATTGAAGTATAGTTCATTTACTTCCATAAATCCATCACCTCCTATAAAAGATATATGAAATAAAATATATTAGTTCATATCTAGGTAATAAATAATTATTTATTAGAGCTTCTAAAATTCTAAAGAATTTATATATAATTATCCTAATTCCAGCATAGCTGCTTTTTTCAAGGTGTATATTTTTTAGAATTTTAGAATAAAAGAACTTAAGAATAATGGAATTTTAGAATATAAGAATTTGCTTGTAAAATGCGGGCTAGGAGATTAGACATACAAATTCAATCATGATTTTAATGTTATATTACAGTATAAAACATATATCCATAATAGTAGCTGCTAAATTTTAAAGCTGTAAATAAATTATTGGAGTGTGCGCTGCTGAGGAGGCTATGTAAATTTTTATAAAAATACGAGAAAGCAAGAATTAAAAAGTAATCTTGCTTTTTTTGTATTCAAATTAAAAAAATTTATCATTGTTAAAATCAAAACATAGTGGTAGAATATCAGTGGGTAGTATCGAAAAAGAGTTACACCAAATTTTTTAGCATTAATTATATATAATACAACTCATATCTATAATGAATGAGATTGAAATTAGGATGTTGTATCACACGCATATGGAGGTGATACCATTAAAATTGGATTTATTGGCCCAGGGAAGGTAGGCGTGAGTTTAGGACGCTACTTTACTCATAAAGGGATAAAATTAAGCGGCTTTTATGGAAAAGATGACTTAAATACTATAGATGCAGCTAATATTACAAAATCTAAATTTTATAACAACATTCAAGATATTATTAAAGATAGTGATATATTATTTATTACAACTCCTGATGACATCATTTCAATTATAGATATTGAATTATCAAAATTTGATCTAAATAACAAATCTATTTGCCACACAAGTGGTTCACTTAAATCAAATGTATTATGTAATGCGAAACGTTCTGGTGCAATGATTTATTCTCTACATCCAATATTTGCATTCTCTAGTAAAGAAACAAACTTAAAAGAATTGGAAGATATATATTTTTCAATTGAAGGTGATATTTTAGAAGATTCATCTATTATTAGTGTACTTAAGCTTATTGGAAATAAGTACTTTGTTAGAAAAGCAGAAGATTCCTCAACATATCATTTAGCTAGCGTTTTTGTATCTAACTTAGCATTATCTTTGCTTGATATAGGTACAAGTTATTTAAAAAAACTTGGACTAGATGATGAAGAAGCTTTAAATGCTTTAAAACCTTTAATAAAGGGGAACATTGATAGTATTTATGCAAAAGGATTTGTTAATTCTTTAACAGGTCCTATAGCAAGAGGAGATATTACTACAATTGAGAAGCATATTTCTGTTTTAGAGGACAAAGATAAAGATTTATATAAAATATTATCTTTTAATCTATTAAAACTTGTAGCTTTGAGAGATAAAAATAATGCAGATATTACAGAAAACATAGAAGAATGTTTCTATGACATAGAAAATAAGAGTCAAATAGAAAATGTATTAGGTAATTCAAAAAAGCATTTGGAAATTTATAAGTTTTTAGGAGGCGTAAATTAGTGAAAAATACAGTATTAACTTTTAAACAAGCCAAAGAAGAGAAAAGAAAATTAAGTATGCTTACAGCATATGATTACTCAATGGCGAAAATCATTGATGAAAGTGGTGTTAACGGAATTTTAATTGGAGATTCTCTTGGCATGGTTATTAAAGGTGAAGAAGATACATTAGCTGTTACTATGGATGAAATCATTTATCATACAAAAGCTGTTAAGAGGGGTGCTAAAAATGCTCTTATTGTAAGTGATATGCCTTTCTTATCTTATCACGTATCTATCGAACAAGCAGTTTTAAATGCAGGAAGATTAATTAAAGAAGGTGGAGCTAATGCTGTTAAGCTTGAGGGTGGCGCTAATGTTGCAGCTCAAATTAAAGCTATTGTAGATGCTCAAATACCAGTTATGGGACACATAGGGTTAACGCCTCAATCAGTAAACGCTTTTGGAGGATTTAAAGTTCAAGGAAAGAGCGAAGCAGCGGCAAAACAGCTCATAGATGATGCTGTACTTATTGAGAAAGCAGGGGCATTTTCAATTGTTCTTGAGGGAATTCCTGAAAAAGTTGCAGAGCTTATAACAAATGCAGTTTCAATTCCAACAATAGGAATAGGAGCTGGAAAATATTGCGATGGTCAAATTTTAGTTTATCAAGATATGTTAGGCATGTTTAATGACTTTGTGCCAAAGTTCGTAAAACAATATGCAAATGTAGGTAACGTTATGAGAGACGCCATTAGCTCTTATGTTAAAGAAGTACAAGCTGGAGATTTCCCAGAAGAAAAACACACTTTTAAAATAGATGAAAATGAATTAAAGAAATTGTACTAAATTTATACTTATGTGATAATGAACCTAAATTTTAGTATTAAGATGAGAAAGGTGATCAGTAATGTTAGTTAAAGAGATTAAAGAGCTTAGAAACTTGATTAAGGCATGGAAGAGAGATGGGCTTTCTGTAGGGTATGTTCCAACTATGGGAGCTTTGCATGAAGGTCATGAGAGCCTTATAAAAAGAGCTGTTGAAGAAAATGATAAGGTCGTTGTAAGCGTATTTGTAAATCCAACACAATTTGGTCCAAATGAAGATTTTGATAGTTACCCAAGAAACATAAATAAAGATTTGGAACTTTGTGTTAATGTGGGTGCATCAATAGTGTTTAATCCAGAACCAAGTGAAATGTATTATGGAGATAAATCTACAAGTGTTAGTGTATCAGGTCTTACAAGTGTACTTTGCGGTGCTAAAAGACCAGGGCATTTCGATGGAGTATGTTTAGTTGTTTCAAAATTTTTAAATATAGTTACTCCGGATAAAGCTTATTTTGGAGAAAAAGATGCTCAACAAGTGGCTGTTATAAAAAGAATGGTTAGAGATTTAAATATTGATGTAGAAATAGTTGCTTGCCCTATAATCCGTGAAGAAGACGGACTAGCAAAAAGTTCAAGAAATACTTATCTTTCTAAAGATGAAAGAAAAGCAGCATTAGTATTAAGTAGAAGTTTAGAAATAGCTAAAGATGCCTTAAGAAAAGGTGAAAGAAATGCTAATAATATTAAAAATGCAATAAAAGAGGTACTAAATTCGGAACCATTAGCAAAAATAGATTATGTTGAAATCGTAGATAGTGATTCACTAAAAAGCGTTGAAATCATTGAGAGAAATGTATTGATTCCAATTGCAGTTTATATAGGAAAAACAAGATTAATAGATAATTTTACATTTGAAATATAATAATATAGATATCCGGGGTGAAAATGTACTTATGCGTAAAATCCACCGAAATAAAGATCATGTATTTGTTCAGGTTACTGAGGATTAAGCTGTGAATTTCTAATAGCAGGAGTTGCACCATTTCTGCATGATCCTGAAACGAGTTCAGGACAAGCAAAAATGGAACAACTTCCACTAAAGAAATATCTACAGCTAAATCATCTAATGTAACGCTTCCACAAAAGCATGACCTTCATTTCTGATATGGAATATACTTCAAAAGATAAGTTCAATTTAATGAGAGTATCTATGAAGATACCGAAAAGGAATATATACTAATTTGATTATTATGAACAGATAAATAAACAGATTTTTAGGAGGAAATTTTAATGATACTTACAATGTTAAAAGGAAAAATACACAGAGCTACAGTTACACAGGCAGAATTAAATTATGTTGGAAGCATTACAATAGATAAAACATTAATGGAAGCAGCAGGTATCTTAGAAAACGAAAAAGTTCAAATAGTTGATATAAATAATGGTGCAAGACTTGAAACATATGTGATTCCGGGTAAAAGGGAATCAGGAGTTATTTGTTTAAATGGTGCTGCAGCAAGGTTAGTACAACCTGGTGATAAAGTTATTATAATAGCTTACGCACAAATGAATGAGGATGAAGCTAGAAAATATAAGCCTTCCGTTGTTTTTATGAATGATGATAATACAATAAAAGAAATTACAAATTATGAATCTAACGAATAATAATTATAGTAAAAGAGTGGGATATTAAAAAATCCCACTCTTTTTTAATACCAATTAAAATATAAAAATTCAAGGATACAAAATCTAGACATTTAAAGTTTTAAGAAAGTTAATTCTATATGCGCACGTTAAAGTAAATCTTTTAATAATATAAAGCATGAAAACAAATTTAATAAGTAACAATTGGTGTAGGGGGACAAAGTTTAATGTGCGCTATGGTTAAAAAGATAATATCGGGAAATGAATTAATAAAAAAAAGAATTATAACAATGAATGCTTTTTTACCAAATGATAAATACATACTACTTAAAGGTACAGTCTGTGATCCTCATGGGAAGCCATTGTCAGGTGCGGCTATAGAAATTATTCAAATAAACAACACTTTGAATCCAGTAGTCGAAAAAAATATAGGAATAACATTTACATTAGATGATGGCTCTTACGGAATACCTCTATTATGGAAAAAAGGATATGCTTATAAATTGACAGCGTACTCTCCGTGATAAAGTTATAGATAAATAATGTATAACTTAGACTTATGCAATAATCTACGAAAAGGAGAAAAGTTGTTATTTCACAGGACTTTGAAAATTTTGCTGAAAGTTATAAATTGCAGTTTGTCCCACTAATGCTTACTCCCAATTTCATTGTGACAAGTATTAATGGGACAACATCATAATCCTTATTTCGTAGATCTATATGTATAAGTTCATGTCTTAACTTGAATATCTATGGTAACAATACAAAATCTTTTTCATACAATATAGGTAGAATAACTTTAGAAGAAGTATGTAAGGAGAGACTATTATGGCTAATTATAAACCAAAAACAATGGTAGTGCCATCGAGTGATGCAAACTCAGGTTTGCCTTTTACTCAAAAGCTCAGCACAAACACTTGGGGAATGTTTTTATTGAAAGGAACAGCTTTAAGCCCTTCAGGCGCTGCTATGAAAAGTGGTGCTGTTCAGGTTTGGGAAAGTACTAGATTAACAACTGATCCTGCAGATCACACTACTTTTACAGATGCAAGCGGTAGATACGGTGTAACTTGTAGAGCCAAAACTCAATTAAGAATCAAATTCTTTGGTGCTTAGGATTATAAAAATATATGAATGCGTCTATCCCAAAATAATTTATAAATTAATTTGGGATAGCTTTAATATATACCTGAAATATTCGTATCAAACAAATTAATATTTAATATTATATATTGTAAATAAAAACTACCTTAAAGGTAAATAAGGGGATAGTATGCAAAAGGTAAAAACTTTAGATGGTTATCATGTTTTTAGTATAAAAAAAGATGATAATATTTGTTATCTAGCTAATAAAGAGGATTATAAAAAGGAAATTGAAATTTTATTAAACTCAGTAAATGATATTAAGTTCGATTCATTAATTCTTATTTTTGGAATCGATACAGGAGAATACTTAGATAGCTTAAATGATGTGCTATGTGAAAAGAACAAAGTACTAATATTTGAACCTAATAAAGATATATTTAACTATAATAAAGAGCAGATTAATAAGGATAATATACATCTGATTTTTTATGATAAAGATAATATAAAAGCTAACTTATATAAAGAAATAAACAGTACAAATTTTAATAATTTATATGTACATGCTTTTGGAAATTATGCTGAAGTCTACAAGTGCGATCATGAAATATTTATAGAGACTTTAGACGATGCATATTATACAGCATGCTCTTCCATAAGTGTTGCAAATAGATTTAAAGATATATTTATAAATAATTTTATAGCTAATTTGAAAGCTTTAAAAAATGCAACCCCTCTTAATTCTTATGAAGATATAAACAAAGGTATCCCAGCCATAATAGTTTCCGCCGGACCATCTTTAGATAAAAATATAGCTGATATGGTTATCCATAAAAAAGAATTAGAAAGATACTTCATAATAGCTGGAAGCAGGACATTAAAAGCCCTTATAAAAAATAATATAAAACCAGATATGATAGTTTCAATAGATCCGGTAGATGATAACTACGACATGATGAAGGATTATTTAAAAGAAGATTCTCCTTTGGCATTTTATGAATATAGTAATAGATATTTAGTTAGAGATTATGAAGGGGAAAAGATTTATTTATCAACTTTTTTATCAAATACTATACAGGAATTAAATAATCTCAAAGGAACATTTTTAGGCGGATCTGTAGCACATACATGTATAGATATCGCAAATATTATGGGATGCTCTCCAATAGTATTAGTAGGACAAGACTTAGCATTTACTTATGATAAACATCATTCAGAATCAGCTATGTTTGATAGTGATGATACGAAAAATTATGAAGCAAGTTTAAAAGTAGAAAATATATTTGGTGAAAAAATAAGGACTAATATAACACTTAATCAATTTAGAATAAAAATGGAAGAATATATAGACTTCTACAAAACGCATAAGCAAGTGGAGTTTATTAATGTATCTTACGGAGCAGAAATTAAAGGTGCACCTCATAAGGAATTATGTGATGTATTTAAGACGTATACAAATAATAATGCTAATAAAAAGTGTATTGTAGATAAATCGATACAAGTAGATGCTGAGGCTGTCGTTTCAGATGTAATAAAATATCTAGAAGAATATATAGCTAAAGCAAATAATGGAGAAGCTCTATGCAAGAGTCTATCAACAAATGAATTAGATAAATCTTTAGTTGATATAGACGAAAATGATGGAGACTTTCAAAAGTTTCTAGACGTTATGGAAATCGTAAATGACTTTGAATCCTCTAAGGAAAGGTTTTATCTTGGTGGATACTATAATAAATTCTTGTTTGATGTAAAGGAAGAAATTTTTAATATGTATGCTGTAGATTATGAAGCTTTGACTTCAAATTTAAAATATCAAAGTAAGTGCTTCTTATCATATTTTCTTAAAATGAAAGAGATTCTCGAAAAAGTTAAATCATTAGCATTAGAAACATTTGCAGAATTTTATTATGCAATAAATCAGTAGAGGTGAAGTTTTATGGAAAAAGTAATAGATGGAAAATCTTATAAAGAAGTAAAGATAAATAAAATTATAGTGAATGGAAAAGAAATATCAGGATCCATAATACCAGCTGAAGATGCAACAGAAGATAATGATATGACAGTAACTATATTTACTGAAAATGCCAATGAAGAAAAATAGGAATCGTAAGAAAAAAGTTAGCCTGTGTTCACAAGATTCAATACTAATTAACACTAATAATTTGGATTCAAGAGCAAATCATAAACTAAATATAATTATGATGCCTAGAAAAAGGGTCATTATTAAAGGATTCGCTTACAATGTAAGAATGCAGCCAATTTCAGGTGCTGCAGTTGAAGTCATAGAAGTTGATTATAAAGAAAATATCAGAAAAGTGTTAGGCTACTCGTACACTGATAATGAAGGAGAATATGTACTTTCTATAGAAGCTTCGCCAGAAATGTTTTATGAAATTGTAGTATATTCTCCCTTAAATATTAAAATAAAGGAGACATGAAAAATTGTCATCATATGCAGAAATTGTGATAACTCCAAGAGAGTTAAAGTTGCATAGGATTATAAACAAAAAAATTGTAGTAAAAAGAAAAAGAACAATATTGATAGAAGGAAAAATTTTAGATAAAAAATCAAATCCGATAGATGGTGCAATTATCTCTATAAAAAAAATAGATTATAATTACAAACCATATAAAGCAATTGATGTTGGATATGCAATTTCTAACAAGCATGGAGAGTACGCTATAGTCCTTGAAAAACTCTATAATATTAACTATAAAATTAAGATATATGAACCACAAATTAAGCTGCTAAATCAAAAGTGATTACTCGATATAGAAGGAATCCTAAAATGAAAAATTATAATTATAAATCATATTTTAAAGAAGTAATAATAAGAGGTAAAGTATGCTACGAAAATGGATATCCAGTTCAAAATGCTGTAGTATTTCTTGAAGCATACTTTCCATATAAAAATCATTCAAATCAAATAAAGTACCATAAAAAATTTTGTGGCTATACTATTACAAATTATAATGGAGAATTTTATTGCTTCATTTATGACATAAGATATTACTATAAAATAAAAGTTTTTAATAATAACCTAAATAAATTTAAGAACCTAAGTTATAGAATCTGTTTGAATTAAATTAAGAAAATTAATATTATTGGAGGCAATAAATGAAAAAAGTTTTAGTGACAGGAGCAGCTGGTTTCATAGGTAGTCACTTAATAGAAAAACTTTTAAACATAGGATGTAATGTTAAAGCTTTTATACATTATAACTCGATTAACTCTTGGGGATGGTTAGATTCATTAAGTAAAGATAAGTTAAAAGAAATAGAAATATTTACTGGAGATATAAGGGACCCAAATGGTGTGAGAGAAGCAATGAAAAATATTGAAGAGGTCTATCATCTTGCAGCACTAATAGCAATTCCTTTTAGTTATCATTCACCTGATTCCTATGTGGACACTAATATAAAAGGGACTTTAAATGTATTACAGGCTGCTAGAGACCTTGATACTAAAAGAATATTAATAACTTCCACTTCAGAGGTTTATGGTAGTGCTAAGTTTGTACCAATAACTGAAGAGCATCCCTATCAAGGACAATCTCCTTATTCCGCTACTAAAATAGGTGCCGACAGATTGGCTGAGTCTTTTTATAGAAGTTTTTCTTTACCAATAACAATAGTAAGGCCTTTTAACACTTACGGCCCTAGGCAGTCAGCAAGAGCTATTATTCCAACAATAATAATGCAGTTATTATCAGGCAAAAATGAAATAAAACTAGGAGCATTAACGCCTACAAGAGATTTTAATTATGTAAAAAACACTGTAAATGGCTTTGTTGAAATTGCGAAAAGTCAAAATACAATAGGAGAAGAAATAAACATAGCCAGTCAAAGAGAAATATCAATAAGAAATCTTGCAGAAGAGCTTATAAAGCAATTAAATCCAAAAGCTAAAATTATATGTGAAGAGGAAAGAATAAGACCTAAAAACAGCGAGGTAAGCAGGCTACTGGGATCCAATGAAAAACTAAAAAAACTTACTCAATGGTCAGAGGAATATACTTTTGAAGAAGGTATTAAAGAAACTATTGAATGGTTTAAAATAAAGAAAAATTTAGATAAATATAAAACAGATATATATAATATTTAATTCATTATTTCAACTCCATAGATATCAAACTTTAAAACCAGATTTAGGTGGTAACTTGCCGGAATAACAAATATCTTGATTCGAAAAAACTATAAAAATATCGCTGAAGGTTATAAGTAATAATTATGGGAGGTCTTATGGAAAGAATAATATTAGTAGGTGGTGGTGGCCATTGCAAAAGTATTATTGATTCACTAAATGGATTAAAACAATTTGAAATTGTTGGAATTGTTGATAAGAAGATCAATGAAAATATTGGACTAGGTATAGATGTTATAGGCAATGATGAAAACTTAGGTGAATTATATAAAGCTGGTATTAAAAATGCCTTTATTTCTGTTGGATCTGTAGGCAATCCTTGCATAAGAGTAAAACTTTATAACATACTGAAAAACATTGGATATAATTTTCCTAAGATAATAGATAAAACAGCTATAGTATCGGAGAGCGCTTTAATTAATGATGGAGCATTTGTTGGTAAAGGTGCAATTATCAATGCGAAAGTTACAATAGAAAAACAATGCATTATAAATTCTGGCACCATAGTTGAACATGATTGTAATATAAGCGAGTTTGTTCATTTAGCACCTGGAGTAACACTAAGTGGTGGTGTTAGTATTGGAAAGAGAACGCATGTAGGAACAAATTGTACTATCATTCAAAATGTTACTATTGGAAATGATGTAATTGTTGGAGCAGGCTCTGTCATAATTAAGGATATAAAAAATGGGCTTAAGGTCTATGGAAATCCAGGAAAAGAGGCACATGTTCATGAATAATATTTTTATAATTGCTGAAGCTGGAGTAAACCATAATGGGGATATAAACATAGCAAAAAAGATGATTGATAATGCTGTACTTTGTGGAGTGGATGCAATAAAATTTCAAACATTTAATGCAAATAATTTAGTAACAAAAGATGCAAAGCAAGCTAAATATCAAATTAACAATTTAAAGGAAGAAACTTCACAGTTAGAAATGCTAAAAAAATTAGAATTAAGTCATGAGCAATATAAGGACTTAAAAAAGTATTGTGAGGAAAAGAATATAATATTTTTATCATCACCTTTTGACTTAGAAAGTATAGAGTTTTTAGACAGTATAGACATGAAAATTTTCAAAATACCTTCAAGTGAAATCGATAATGTTCCGTATTTGAGAAAAATAGCTATGCTAAAAAAGAAAGTTATATTATCAACTGGTATGAGTAATTTATCAGATATAGAATTTGCATTAGATACTTTAAAGACTGGGGGAACAGAAGATATTGTTGTACTTCATTGTAATACTGACTACCCAACAAAAATGGAGGATGTAAATTTAAAAGCTATGGAAACTATAAGAAAAGCGTTTAAAACTCCAGTTGGATATTCAGATCATACCAGGGGAATAGAAGTTGCCATAGCAGCCGCAGCTCTTGGTGCTACAGTAATAGAAAAACATTTTACATTAGATAGAAATATGACCGGACCAGACCATAAGGCAAGTTTAGAACCTTTTGAGCTTAGAAATATGGTTATTGCAATTAGAAATATAGAAATAGCTCTTGGAAATGGAATCAAGCATCAAACTCTTTCAGAGAAGATAAATAGTATAGTGGGAAGGAAAAGTTTAGTAGCCAAAGTTCACATAAAAGCTAACGAAGTTTTTACTGAAAAAAATTTATGTATAAAGAGGCCAGGAACAGGTGTATCGCCTAAGAATTGGGATTACGTTATAGGAAAAAAAGCAAAAAGAGATTTTCAAAAAGATGAACTTATAGATTTATAAGCTGGGAGGGGGTTTATGAAATTTGAATTCATAAATAAAAATGAATATTTACGAAGAATACAGGAATTTCAAGAGCTCTTTATGTATTGTTTTAATAAAGAGGTATCTAAGGAATTCTTAATATGGAGATACATAAAAAATCCACTTGATGAGCTTCTTATTAATGTTGCACTAGATAATAATAAAATAGTCGCAAACTATTCTGTATCTCCATATAGAATTTGTATTGATGGAAAATTAGAAAAAGCTGCACTGTCTATGACCACGATGACTCATCCTGAATATAGAGGAAAAGGATTGTTTCCTAAGTTAGCTACTGATTTGTATAAGAAGATGGAGGAAGATAACTATATAGCTGTAACTGGTTTTCCAAACAACAACTCTCATTCGATTTTTGTAGAAAAATTGAATTGGAATAATATATATGAGATCCCAACTATGAAATTAGATTTATCAAAAATAAATAAATCTAATATTCCAATAAGCATTAGTGTTGTTAATGATAGTAACTTTTCATTTAATTATTCAAAACTTATAAATAATAAAAAAAATAAGATAAAGGTATATAAAGATTTAAATTATTTGAAATGGAGATTTAAGGACAACCCTGCGAATAAATATGCTAATTATGTAATTCTTGAAAACAACTATGTAGTTTCATCAATAATTACTAAGAGTTTTAATAACAATGAAACTGATATAGTAGAAGTTAATTCGTTAGATGATTTCTATAGCAAAAAGTT
Organism: uncultured Clostridium sp.; assembly: GCA_963524945.1. Lineage (GTDB taxonomy): Bacteria > Bacillota > Clostridia > Clostridiales > Clostridiaceae > Clostridium. The sequence goes on along the minus strand of CAURJV010000008.1, from coordinate 9,441 downwards.
GCTGGAATACATTATAGATATAGAAAAAAGCAATGGTAAAAAATATATTAATATGTGGTGCCATCTTAATAGTAATACCCATGGAATGGCTGAAAAAATTGGATTTGTTAACACTGAACCAATTTCTTATTTTGGAGTTAGATGTATCAAAGGTAATATAAACGGTTTGAGAAATTATAATAATTGGGATATACAAATGGGGGATTCGGATGTCTATTAAAAAGGTGCTAGGATTTACAGGGATAAGATCAGATTATGATCTATTAAGTCTTCTATATAAAAAACTTAACGAATCAAGCGATTTTGAAATAAAATTGATAGTATCAGGTGCTCACCTGTCTGAGACATATGGATACACCTTGGACAATATAATTCAAGATAGAATCCCGGTAATAGCCAAAATTGAAAATCTAATTGATTCTAATTCAAGATCATCTAGAATTAAGTCGTTATCCATTTTGCTACAAGACTGTATTCATACAATAGTAGAATATAAACCTGATATTATAATATACGCTGGTGATAGAGAAGAAGTTGTTGTTGGAGGGCTAATAGGAACATATTTGAGAATTCCTACGATACATTTTTTTGGAGGAGATCACGCTTTAGATGGAAATATTGACAATCCAATAAGGCATGCTGTATCTAAATTATCGTCTCTCCATTTCGTAAGTAATCAGGAATCAAAAAAAAGATTGATAAAATCTGGAGAACATGAGCGTAGAATATTCAATGTAGGAAGTCCTGCTTTAGATAAGTTCGTATCTACAAAATACATTAGTAAAAAGGACGTACTTAATAGACTGGATAGGCCGTGCTGGGATAATTATGCAGTCATGATATATCACCCATTTGCAGGTGAGGAGAATGAATCTGGAAAACATTTTGAGGAAATTCTAATAGCTTTAGAGAAAAAATCCATAAAAACCTTTATGAGTTACCCAAACGTAGATGCAGGAAATAAAGAAATAATAAAAATAATAGATAAATACTCAATTAAAGATAACTTTAAATTTTATAAAAATCTTTCTAGAGAGTTATTTGTAAACCTACTTAGAAATTGTATGTTTATGATCGGAAACTCAAGCGCTGGATTATATGAAGCGCCATTATTAAAATTAGGAGCAATTAATGTTGGAAATAGGCAAAAAGGGCGGTTATGTGCAGCAAATGTTATTTTTGTTGAACAAGGAGTCAATAACATAATAAAAGGCATAGAAAAAGTTATGACTAGAGAATTTCAGATCTCATTAAGTAAAGTAGAATGTCCATATGGAGATGGAGACTCTATTGATAAAATTATAAACTTAATGAGAAGTTTAGATTTTGAATCCTATATATCTAAATCAGAAGACCCATTATTAATGGAGGGATATTATGAGTAATATTTTAGTTGTAGCACCACATCCAGATGATGAAACTTTTGGATGTGGTGGAACTATACTAAAACATATAAAAAATGGCGATAAAGTTTATTGGTCAATAGTGACTTCCATGAAAAAAGAATTAGGTTTTTCCAAGGAAATCATAAGTAGGAGAGAATCAGAAATTGCAGCAGTAGCGCAGGAATATAAATTTGAAAAGGTATTTAAATTGGGATTTCCAACAACACTATTAGATAAAATCCCAATTAAAGATTTAGTAAAAAAATTGTCTGAATGTATTGTTGAGTCAAAATGCGATACTATGTATGTACCTAATTATGGAGATATACATAGCGACCATAGAACTGTTTCAGAAGCAGCAATGTCCTGCACAAAATGGTTTAGGCATGAAAAACTAAAAAAAGTATATGCCTATGAAACATTATCTGAAACTGAATTTGGAATAAATAATTCTATAGGAACTTTTAACCCAAACGTATTTGTTAATATAGAGGAGTTTTTAGAGAAAAAACTAAGTATTATTAACATATTTAAAAGTGAAGTAGGCGAAGCACCATTTCCAAGGTCTGTTGATGTAGTAAAAGGCCTCTCAGTATTCAGGGGTGGAACTTCAGGCTATAAAAATGCCGAGGCATTTATGTTATTAAAAGAGAGAATAGACTAATACAATTACTCACTTATTAAAGAAATGCAATTATCTATAAATTTCATTAATGCTTAAATATAGATATCAAACTCTAAAACTAAATTTATGTGATAACTTACAGAAATCATAAATATTTTGATTTCGAAAAGCTCTGAAAATATCTTTATGATTTCTAGTGAAAATATATATTAAAAATATAAGAAAAAGTTTGGAGATGAAACCATGATACCGCTATCTGTACCCAATCTAAAAGGAAATGAAGAGAAATATGTAGTAGATGCTATTAGAAGTGAGTGGGTTTCTACATCTGGGAATTATATAAGCAAATTTGAAAATAATATAAAAAGCTATTTAAATGTAGATAATGCAATTGCATGTCAAAGTGGCACTGCTGCAATCCATTTAGCATTAGTATTATCAGGAGTTACAAATAATAACGAAGTTATTGTTCCTACCCTTACATTTATTGCAGCTGTTAATCCAGTTAAATATTTAGGCGCAGATCCAGTATTTATGGATTGTGATGATAGCTTAAATCTAGATTATTATAAGCTTAAAGAGTTCTTAGAAACTCAATGCATAATGACTAAAAATGGATTAAAGAATAAATTAACTGACAAAATAATAAAAGCAGTTATAGTTGTACATGTCTTCGGAAATATGGCTAACATTGAAAAGATTATTGAATTAACTAACAAATATAATTTAAAGTTAATAGAGGATTCTACCGAAGCTCTAGGAACCTACTACCTTAGTGGAAAATATAAAGGAAAATTTGCTGGAACAATAGGGGATTTTGGAGCTTATTCATTTAATGGAAATAAAATAATAACTACTGGTGGTGGTGGGCTTTTAGTATCAAGATCATCCGAGGATATAAAAAAAGCTAAGTATCTGTCAACACAAGCTAAAGATGATGAATTATATTATGTTCATGATCATATAGGGTATAACTATAGAATGACTAATCTGCAAGGCGCTTTGGGAGTAGCACAGCTTGAAAAAATAGAAGAATTTATTAATATAAAAATTAGAAATTATGAGTTATATAAATCAAAATTGAGCAGTATAAAAGGAATAAATCTTTTGGATTACAATAATGAAGCCAGAAACAATCATTGGTTTTATTCATTATTTATAAATGATTTTAAATTAAATAGGGATCAATTATTAGTATATTTATCACAAAATAAAATTCAAACTAGGCCTATTTGGAAATTAATACACACTCAAAAACCATATCTAGATAATCAATCTTATAAAATAGAAAAAGCTAATCTATATTATAATAAAATATTAAACATTCCATGCAGTACCAACTTAAAAAAAGAAAGCATAGAATATATCATAAACACGTTGAAAAAAGCGTAAATAACTCAAGGAGTGTTCTTATGAATATTCAAACTCTCTTTATAAGTAGAGATACATCTATAACAAAAGCAATCGAAAAATTAACTAAAACTGCTAAAAGGGTTCTTATAGTAACAGAAAGTAATAAATTAATTGGAGTAGTTACAGATGGAGATATAAGAAGATGGATTTTAGCAAATGGAGACTTATCATCATCAATAAATAATGTAATGAATACTGCTCCAATATATTTAACTAAGGAAAATATAAACAAAGCAAAAGATATTATGAAAAACTATTCTATTGAAAGTATACCAATAGTAAACGAAGAAAAAGAAGTTATAGACATAATATTTTGGAATGATTTATATGACAATATATCTGATTATATTGAAACTATTAATATCCCAGTTGTTATCATGGCAGGTGGAAAAGGTACAAGATTATATCCTTATACCAAAATTATTCCAAAAGCACTCATTCCTATTGGAGATATACCAATAATCGAAAGAATAATAAATAAATTTTTAGAATTTAAATTTAAAGATTTTTATATTACTATAAATGATAAAAAGGAAATAATGAAGGCTTATTTTAATCAGAAATTACCATATAGTATTTCACTAATAGAAGAAGAAATTCCCCTTGGCACGGCAGGAAGTTTGAGTATATTAAAAGATAAATCATTAAGTACTTTTTTTTTAAGTAATTGTGATATATTAGTTGATGCCAATTATACAAGGATCTTAGAAAGCCATAAAAAGAATAATAATAAAATAACAGTTATTACTGCCTTAAAAAATTATGTGATTCCATATGGAGTTTTTAACCTAAATGAAAATGGAGACATAAAGTCAATTAATGAAAAACCAAACTATGAATTCTGGGTTAACACAGGCATGTATATTATAGAAACAGATATATTAAAATATATTCCTAAAAATTCATACTTTGATATGACAGATTTGATTAAGGAGTGTTTATTAAATGGAGATAAGGTAGGTATATATCCTATAAGTGATAAGAATTGGCTGGATATGGGTGAGTTTAAAGCAATGAAAAACATGGTAGAAAGATTAGATATATAAGATATATGCGTTTGTGTATAACTTGCCGCAGTTTTCAATTATATAAACAAATTTAGTGGAATTTTACCATAGAATCATTAATTTATTATTGGTGAGGATATTATATGTGTGAAAAAGTTTTAGCTATAATACCAGCAAGAAGTGGATCTAAAGGAATTAAGGATAAAAATATAAAGAATTTAAACGGTAAACCATTAATGGCTTACACTATAGAAGAAGCAATTAAAAGTAAAGTTTTTGAAGATATAATCGTATCTACAGATTCAGAAAAGTATAAAAAAATAGCTGAAGGATATGGAGCTTGGGTTCCATTTTTAAGAGGAATGGAACTGGCTCAAGATACATCAAATACTCTTGATGTAGTAGAAGATGCATTATTAAAATTAAATAATATAGGAAAAGAATACGATTCTCTAATGATATTACAACCAACATCTCCACTAAGGGACAAATATGATATCAGAGATGCTTTTAAATTATTTTGTGAGAAAAAAGCGAACTCTGTAGTTAGTATGTGTGAATGTGATTATGCTCCCCAATTAACTAAAAGATTAAATGATGAAATGAAGTTGGACGGCTTTTTATCAAATATAAACAAAATACGAAGACAGGATCTTGGAAGATTTTATAGGTTAAACGGAGCAATTTATTTAATAAAAACTCACTACTTCTTAAAATATAAATATATCTACAAAGAAAATAGCTATGCATTTATCATGGATAAGAAAAAGTCAATAGATATCGACGATTTAGATGATTTTGAATATGCTGAATTTTTAATGCAGAAAAATAACTTTTGTAGAAATAATCGTAATTAAAAAATACTTCAAGTTAACTTTTATAATTTGGAGTACTTTTTTGCTATAATTAACTTTCGAATCTTAGTTTTTATCAATCCCAAAATAAATAATCTATTATTTATATTTATAGTTTGGTAAATTTATGTATTATTTTTAATAATAAGAAAAAAACAGCATTATTAGATGGAAACATATATATACCTATTTCATACAATAAAGTAGAAAAAGATGTAATATCATCGAACTTAATGACAAATTTCAATACGAGGAGGATATAAATTATGTCTGAAATAAGAAATTGTGTTAGTGCAGCACAATGTCAATCAGTTGGATCAACAATGGAATGTTGTACAAGCTGCCAATCAAATATGCAAGACAACTGTAGCTGTGAAGGATGCGGTCCAATAGGTGTGAGTTGTGGAAGTATAGAAGATGCAGTATGTCTACCAATTTTAGCAGATGAATTATATGATTCTATAATTGGTGAAAAGGAAGATATAGGATCATTAACTAATCTTACTTTTACGTTAGATAGCCTTAACCCTAATCTAGTTGCAGGTCAATTAGTATGTATTCAACAAATAGGAATTAGTTACGATTTTATAGGCTTAGCAGAAACAGTTCCTGTTAATAGTCAAATTGTAATTAATGGACAAACATTTACACTTACACCATCATCATTATTTAATGTTAGCACTACACCTGGTACTGCTGTAAATCTATTTGATGAATTAAATGGATCTATCACTTTGCAACCACCTTGCTGCTGTAGCACTCCAACTCAACCAGGAACAAGATTTAGAGTTATTGAAAGAAATAGAGCTTTCCAAGTAGCTAATTTACGTATAGTTGCAAGTGGAGTAATAGGATGTAATAGATTTACTGCTACAGCTGTTACAAGTAACCTAGTTCAACCGGGAACAGATGCTATACCACTTAGCGTTTTTGGTATAACTAATATGGTATTTACAGGAAGAATTTGTTGGCCAAATAACAGAAATAGAATGACTTTAACTGATAGCTATACTACTAATTTATCAGTTGACTGCATAGTTCCAACAAGTAATTTTATTGCACCAACTGTTGGTGGATCAGGAACTTTCACAGCTAATATAGATCTTTCATTTGTAGCAGATAGAAGATTATATATAAGTAGCAGAGAACCAATGGCAGTCTTTACAACACCTAATGCTGTTATAATAAAAAATGGTGAAATTATAGGATAAGTGTATAACCAGTTTTTTTATTTAATATAGTTCTCTATTATTACCGCTCATATAAATTATGATTATGATTGAAAATATTAAATTAATATTTTCATTGTGATAAATGGTTATCTTAAAGTAATACTGAATTTAAGATAACCATTTTACCATTAATATCCCCCTCAATAATACATATAAATTTCATTATAAATGGTATAACTAAGAAATTTAAAGACCTCAAATTAAAAACTATAAGAGTATTTAGTCTATTTAATATAGAGATCTAATCCAACTATTCATAAAAAATAAATAATCTAAATATTTTATTTTTTAAGATTATAAAAAACTTATAAATAATAACATTATTAAAGGAGATATGGGTTTGATGTTTGAGAATAGAAAAACTTCAATAATAATTTTAACCTATAATAATATTAATTATAATCGTATTTGTATTGAAAGTATTAGAAAATATACAACCACTGGAACCTATGAAATAATAATTGTAGACAATAACTCTACTGATGGTACCAGAGAATGGCTTAAAGAACAAAATGACATTAAACTTATTTTAAATGATGAAAATGTGGGCTTTCCAAGAGGATGCAACCTTGGAATAGAGGCAGCTGAAAAAGATAATGATATTTTATTATTAAATAATGACACTAAGGTGTCTCCTAGATGGCTAGATAATCTAAAAATATGTTTATATAGCAATGAATCTATTGGTGCTGTAGGACCTATAACAAATAATTGTTCAAACTATCAAGGTATTAACGTACCTTATAGTACTATTGACCATATGATTGAATTTGCAAGTAATAATAATATTTCCACACCTAAAAGATGGGAACAAAAACCAAGATTAATAGCCTTCTGTATGCTAATAAAAAGGACGGTTATTGATAATATTGGAAACTTAGACGAACGCTTTACCCCTGGAAATTTTGAAGATGATGATTTATGCATGAGAATAATAGATGCTGGCTATAAACTTATGGTTTGCAATGATAGTTTTATACATCATTTCGGCAGTACTTCATTTAAAAAAGATTTTACTAGCTTTAACAATGCATTAATTATTAATGCTCAAAAATTCGAAGTAAAATGGGGATTTAATTCTAATAATAGCAGCAGTATAAAATTTGATATAGTAGGACAAATAAATGAGCCAAATGAAAAGGTATTGAATATCATTGAATTTGATTGTGGATTAGGCGCTACATTATTTAAATTAAAATATATGTATCCTAATTCCAAGATATATGGCATAGAAACAAATGAAAATATAGCAAAGATATGTGGGAAAATGATTGAAATAATGGTGGAAGATTTTGAAGATATATACACCATGAAATTTAAGGAAAATAAATTAAACTTTTTTGATTATATAATTATAGGAGATAGACTTCAGTTAAGCAAAGACCCATGGAAACTACTGAAAGAGTTAAAAAACTTTTTGAAGCCTGGAGGATATATAATAGCTACAATCTCTAATATAATGCATTATTCGGTAATCAAAGAATTACTAAGGGGAAGTTTTGTATATAATAAAAACTCAATATTAAATGTAAGAAATTTCAATAAGTTTTTTACATTGGCTGACATACATGAAATATTCAAAGAAAGCGGATATGTAAACCCTTATGTATTTCATTATTATACAGAGATATCACAAGAAGATAATGAATTTTTAAATAACCTTTGTAGTATCATCGGAAATGATATGAAGGAATATTTTCTTTCATATGAGTATGTTGCAAAATTCCAGAAAGATATTAATGATATAAATAGTAATATTCAGTAATAGTTCGACCAACTTAATTAAGTTCTAGATATTTATTAAGTTGGTATTTTTATTATGTAATTCAATCATAACATACTTCATCATACCGTATATTTTGAATATTCTCATTTAGGAACGTGTGTCAAATGTAATTTGTTTTACATATATTATAGTAGCTAAATTTATTTTGTATAAATAAATACAAAAGATAAACAAAGATAAAAAGTAAGGAGATGGTGGGATGCCTACTATATTTATAAGTCCTACAGATGATGCATTTATATCATTGTTAAATCCAAATGCTAATTTTGGTTTATCGGGTGACTTATTTACAGGCATGTTTATTCAGGTTGGCGACGTATATAGAAGCTTACTAAAATTTGATCTATCGAGTATTCCTCCAGGAAGCTATGTTTCAAACGCTTCACTAAATTTGTTTGTTTATAGAAATGATGTACCTGATTCGGCGCAATTACCGCAAACAGTTCGAGTATATACAAATTCAAGTGATTTTACAGAAAATACTGTTACGTGGAATAATGCACCTATAGCTAATTTTACACCATATTCTATAACTATTACTGATGGAGATGTTGGAAATCATATTAATATTGATATAACTGACATAGTAAATGGATGGATAAACGGATCTATACCAAATAACGGTATAACCTTAATAGGTATAGAAAATTTAATGGATACTATCGTAGGATATTTCTCTAAAGATTGGCCATTACAGACACAGAGGCCTTTCTTAAGTGTAACAATTGACTCAGAAGGTCCAACTGGAGCTACTGGTCCCGGACCTACTGGACCTACAGGTCCTACAGGCCCAACTGGAAATACTGGCGCAACAGGACCTACTGGTGCTACTGGCGTAACTGGACCTACCGGAGATACTGGTGCAACAGGACCTACTGGTGATACTGGAGTTACAGGACCTACCGGAGATACTGGAGTTACTGGACCTACTGGCGACACTGGTGTAACTGGACCTACCGGAGACACTGGAGCTACTGGTCCAACAGGTGATACTGGTGTAACAGGACCTACTGGCGATACTGGTGTAACAGGACCTACTGGTGATACTGGTGCTACAGGACCTACTGGTGATACTGGAGTTACTGGACCTACCGGAGATACTGGCGCAACAGGACCTACTGGTGATACTGGTGCTACAG
>CAURJV010000007.1:0-124841 GCA_963524945.1 uncultured Clostridium sp. | reverse complement strand
ATATATAAGATGTTTTTAACAATTTCTAGTGTATTGTTTTTGCTTATTATAGCAGTAGGTAGAAGAAATTTTACTAATGCTTTATTTATTTCTTAAAATTTATAGATAAATATGATAAAATGTATTTGTAAAAGTTGAATTATCTTCAATTTTTACTTTAGATCCCATTAAATGCAGTCATTAATTTGGCTGCATTTTTTAGTTATGAAATCATCATCATATTATTATGGTAGAAAAGATTTGACAATAGCATTAAGAAAACTTTTTAAGAGAATGTGACAGGCGTATTTCCAAAGATTACAACTGAATAACCATAGCTAAAAGGCTTTAGGGTGTGTTCATTTGATTGGGGATCCAATCGTACAAGTTCTCGTATATATTGATCATTGTCAATGACAAAAATGATGACTCTGCCGTTAGGATTATTGATTTTAGCTGTCATAGGAGAACCTATTGTTAAGTTAGTATCCCTTACATTATAAATACCTTGATTCAGAGTTATGGGAGCAGCAATGGCGTTTTGTGTTACATTAGTAAATGATAATAATAGAAATATAAAAAGCAATATAGTAGATTTTTTCATAAAATATTCCCCTTCCATAATATATTCAAAATGAAATTTATTAATGAAAATAAGCTCCTCTAAAGGAGCACATTTAAGTGAGTTACCAAATAAAATTAACTATTTTAATATCTTCTGACATTAGTTATGCGTAATTTATACAAAAGTATTCAATTTATCATTTGTTCCGAAAAATAATTAGTTATTCTACATATGAATTTAGAAATAAAGCTCAAAGAACTTCTATCATTTCTTTGAGCTTTATTTATAGTAACTGTAACTTATGTTAAATTTTTTAACCTTTTTAAGAACTTTATTAAGTTATTTCAATTTAGATATAAATATTTCTACGTAAAATTATTAGATTTAAATGAACATCCATTATATTGTGCTAATTTATGCAAACGATAGACTATAATACATATAAAAATTTGTATAAATTCTATAATTTGTTATGTTTTTAATTAAATGTAAATAAAGTAAAATGATTATGTAACCGATTCAAATTAACTTTAAGATTATTCTAATCATTCAGAGTTCTTTTCAGAAAAACTAATTTTATTATTATCAAATCTCAAATAACTTATCAGCAGAATATCATTGGGGAAACACTACGAATATTAACACATTATAAAAAATGAAAGTGAGTGATTAAAAAACGGTAATATTTAAGTAGTATACAGGAAAGTAGAAGAAATAAAACTATTTTATGGTGTAATGTAACTTAAAGGTTACAATCAAAAGGGGGAAATGAAAATGAAAAAAAGAGGATTAAAATTATTTTTAGCGTCATTAATGTGTTGCACTCTTACACTTTCTGTTGTAAACGTAAACGCATATGCAGCAGCAACAGACTACTGGCAAAATTGGACAGACGGTGGTGGAACAGTAAACGCTGTTAATGGATCTGGCGGTAATTATAGCGTTAATTGGAGCAACTGCGGCAACTTTGTTGTTGGTAAAGGCTGGAATGCTGGATCATACACTAGAGTAATAAACTATAATGCGGGTCAATTTGCACCTTCAGGTAATGGTTATTTATCATTATATGGATGGACAAGGAACTCACTTATAGAATATTACGTTGTTGATGACTGGGGAACTTATAGACCAACTGGAAATTACAAGGGGACTGTAACTAGTGATGGAGGCACATACGATATATATACTGCTACTAGAACTAATGCACCTTCTATCGATGGAGTTACAACTTTCCAACAGTTCTGGAGTGTTAGGCAATCTAAGAGATCAATTGGTACTAACAATACCATTACTATGAAAAATCACGCTGATGCATGGGGAAGTAAAGGAATGGCTTTAGGTTCTAGTTGGGCTTATCAGATGATAGCAACAGAAGGATATCAAAGTAGTGGAAGTGCTAATGTAACAGTATGGGAATAGATTGTCTAGAAATATGAAGATGATTTATACTTAAGTGATTTGAAATTATTAAAAAATTTTTACTAATTTTTAAGGCTGATTAGAAGTATTGTTAGCATATTTATATATTTAAAATACTTACATGTATATTGCTTAAATATTACCTTTAAGGCTTGATTAATAAGTCTTAATATTTCAGGGGTCGTTTCTCGAAAGATGAACGACCCTAAACATTCAGTTAGGAAAATCAACTTTAAAATATTATTTCACATAAATTTTATATGAACTTGAAGGAGGTATATTAATGAGAAAATTATTAATATTTCTTTTAATGATAATAATGGTTTTTGGCAGTGCTTGTTCGAAAGAAATAAGTGATAATCTTATATTGGTCAAGGGCGGAGATTTTGTAAATACAAAGTCAAACTATTATGGAAAAAACATAAAGTTATCAGATTTTTATATAGGTAAGTATGAAGTTACTCAAAAGGAGTGGAGTGAAATCATGGGAAGTAATCCATCACAATTTAAAGGTAATAACTTACCTGTAGAAATGGTGAGCTGGTATGATTCTATTGAATACTGCAATAAAAGGAGTCTAAAAGAGGGGTTGAAGCCGTATTACAATATAGACAAAGATAAAAAGGATCCTGATAATAAAAATAATAATGATGATATAAAATGGATAATAACGATTAATGAAGGAGCTAATGGTTATCGCTTGCCAACAGAGGAAGAATGGGAATATGCTGCAAGTGGAGGTCAGATGAGTAAGAATTATATATACAGTGGAAGCAACAATGCAGATGAAGTAGCTTGGTATTGTAGAAATGCTGGAGATAAGTATTTAACAGGGAATTGGAATTGGCCTGAAATACAAAATAATAATAACAAAACAAAATCTATAGGTATGAAGAAACCGAACGAATTAGGACTATATGATATGTCTGGCAATGTAAGAGAATGGTGTTGGGACTGGTATAAAGGTTTGGATATTAGCAGCGTATCTGTGAAAGTAACTAAAGGCGGAGGCTGGATTGGTGATGTTACTTGTGGAGAAGCAGCGTTTAGAGGAAAGTATGATGCAAGTGGCAAGGCTCCAGATCAAGGATTTCGAGTGTGTCGAAGTAAGTAAGAGATAAGAGCTATAGCTAAAAGTGATAATTATTAGAGATGTACTTAAATTTATGATATTAGCAAACGCATAATTAATAGAGAAAGACACTATAATAAAAAGTAAGACATGATTTTAATCTAAGATAAAGAGAAGGAGGAGAATTAGATGAATGAAAATCAAATGAACCGAATACATACAGGTAAAGGGTTTATTGCAGCTTTAGATCAAAGTGGTGGCAGTACTCCAAAAGCGTTACTTGAGTATGGGATTAAAGAAAACAGTTATTCTAATGAGGATGAAATGTTTGGATTAGTACATGAAATGAGAAAACGCATAATAAAGAGTCCGGCATTTACGTCAGAATATATTTTGGGTGCTATATTATTTGAAGATACAATGTATCGTACTATTGACAATCAATATACACCTGATTATCTTTGGAAGGAAAAAAATATTGTCCCTTTCTTAAAGGTTGATAAAGGCTTAACTGAAATTGAAAATGGTGTCCAACTAATGAAACCAATAAGTAATTTAGATGACCTTTTAAAACAGGCAGTAGAAAAAAATATTTTTGGAACAAAAATGCGCTCAGTTATTAAGGAAGCAAATGCTAAAGGAATTAAAATGTTAGTTGATCAGCAATTTGAAATTGGTAAACAGATTGTAGAAGCAGGACTAGTTCCTATTATTGAGCCAGAAGTTGACATCCATAGCACTGATAAGGAAGAATCTGAAAAGATTTTAAAACTCGAAATTTTAGAGCAATTATCAGAACTTGATAAAGAAACAAAAGTGATGCTTAAACTTTCAATACCAACTCAAGATAATTTCTACATTGATTTAATAGATGATCCACATGTTGTCAGAGTAGTAGCTTTATCAGGTGGTTATAGTCAAGCAGAAGCAAACGAAAGGCTGGGACGTAATCATGGATTAATTGCCAGTTTTTCAAGAGCTTTATCTCAAGGGCTCACTGCTCAGCAAACTGAAGAAGAATTTAATGGAACAATATCAAAATCAATTAAGGAAATCTATGAGGCATCAATAAAATAATTTAATAATATATATTGTGATTAATTAGTGTTATAAAACTAAGTGGCTATTTATTGAGGATTGAACACTTTCTCTAGTGCCTAAATAATTAGTTGCATTTATAAAATGTCGGAATGTAGTGAAAATTAAAACAAAATAGAAATTTGTGAATTAATATGTATTGACACCATATAATAAGGTATGATATACTTCATATAACTTAGGGGAGTAGCTTATAAGCTATAGAGCCAACAACCGGCAATTAAAAATGCCTGGTTCTATACTCCAAATGGAAAGCAAGACCTTTGATACGATTTAGTTGTTACTGAATCAGATCAAAGGTCTTTTTTGTTTAATTAAAACCATGAAATAAATATATTGGAGGGATAAACATGGACATTTATTATATTATTTTAGTTTTACCTGCATTGGCTTTTTCGCTTTATTGTCAATTTAAAGTAAAAGGAACCTTTGACAAGTATAGCAATTATGGCAATGCTAGAGGATTGACTGGTGCAGATGTTGCAAGGAGAATTCTTGATAGAAATGGACTTTATGATATAGCTGTAGTTCCGATAGCAGGCAGTTTAACAGATCACTATGATCCTGGAAAAAAGGTAGTAAGATTATCTGAATCCGTATATTACAGCAATTCTCTTGCAGCCATAGGTGTTGCAGCTCATGAAACAGGACATGCAATACAACATAAAGTACAATATGCACCACTTTCTTTAAGAAGTGGGCTTGTACCAATTGCCAATATAGGTTCAATGGCAGGGCCATATATGGCGATTTTTGGATTAATATTTCAAATTCCTTTGCTTGCGCAACTAGGTATAGTGTTTTTTACTGGAGCGGTAGCATTTTATTTTGTAACTCTACCAGTAGAATTTAATGCAAGCAAAAGAGCAATATCAGAGTTGGAATCACAAGGGATACTTAGTTTCAATGAAATGTCACCTGCAAAAAAGGTGCTAAATGCAGCAGCTATGACTTATGTTGCTTCTGCAATAACTGCAGTAGCAAGTTTGCTTCATCTTATATTTTTATTCATGGGAAGCAGTGATAGAGAATAATAGATTATCCGGCATGGATCATATTAAAGCCATACAATACAGGATATTTAGTTAAGGTTGTAATTTGTTAATATTAAAGGAGGAAAGTTAATGTTTAAAAATAGAAAGGGGTCGCCTAATAAAAATGGATTACCCAATAAAAAGGAGTTACCGAAATACATTATAGCAGCGCTTATAATTACATTAGTAATAAATATAGTTATAAATTTGATTTCTCAGTCAAATCATAAACAAATTGATTATAGTGAATTTCTTACAATGGTAAATAATAAACAAGTAGAATCAGTTGAGATTTATAGTGACAAGCTTGTTATAACACCAAAAAGTGATGAGGATGCTTCAGCTATAAATAAAAAATTATATTATACTGGCAACTTAGATTATCCCCAACTTGTAGATAAACTATATAATGCAGATGTAAAGTTTACTACCCCCGTAAAAAATACTCAGTCTCCAATTATCGGTTTTATACTTTCGTGGATTATACCTTTTGCTATATTCTATATGTTAGGTAATTGGTTCATGAAGTCTTTAAGTAATAAAATAGGAGGAGGCGGAGGAGGATTTATGTCCGTCGGAAAAAGCAATGCTAAGGTATATGTTGAAAAGGCTACAGGAGTATCTTTTAAAGATGTAGCAGGTCAGGAAGAAGCTAAAGAATCTCTTAAGGAGATAGTTGATTTCCTTCACAAACCTGAAAGATATACGAAGATAGGAGCTAAGCTGCCTAAGGGAGCACTTTTAGTAGGACCTCCAGGTACAGGTAAGACATTACTTGCAAAAGCTGTAGCAGGAGAAGCAAAGGTACCATTTTTCTCACTTTCTGGGTCAGGTTTTGTAGAGATGTTTGTAGGTGTTGGAGCTTCAAGAGTCAGGGATTTATTTGCTCAAGCTGAAAAGCAAGCACCATGTATTATTTTTATTGATGAAATTGATGCAATAGGTAAGAGTAGAGAAGGTAATATAAGTGGAAATGATGAAAGAGAACAGACATTAAATCAGTTACTTGCTGAAATGGATGGCTTCGATTCTTCAAAGGGAGTTGTTATTCTTGCAGCCACTAATAGGCCAGAAGTCCTTGATAAAGCGTTATTAAGACCTGGACGTTTTGATCGTAGAGTTATAGTAGATAAACCAGATCTTAAAGGAAGAGAAAATATATTAAAGGTTCACTCCAAGAATATAATAATGGATGAAAGCGTTAATTTAAAAGAGATAGCACTTGCTACTGCTGGTGCTGTTGGAGCTGATCTTGCAAACATGGTTAATGAAGCGGCTTTAAGAGCTGTAAGAATGGGGAGAGATACGGTTAGGCAGGATGATTTATTTGAGGCAGTCGAAACTGTAATTGCAGGTAAAGAGAAAAAGGATAGAGTAATGACTGAGAATGAGAAAAGCCTTGTTGCATTTCACGAAGTTGGACATGCGTTAGCTTCAGCTCTTCAGAAAAAGACTCAGCCAGTTCATAAGATTACAATTGTTCCAAGAACAATGGGAGCACTTGGATATACTATGCAGATGCCAGAAGAAGAAAAGTATCTTATGTCTAAAGATGAATTGCTAGAACAGATAGTTGTTCTGCTTGCAGGAAGAGCAGCTGAAGATCTTGTGTTTAATGAAATAACTACAGGTGCTTCAAATGATATTGAAAGAGCTACTAGTATTGCAAGACAAATGGTAACAATGTATGGAATGTCAGAAAAATTTGGTATGATAGGACTTGAATCAATTCAAAACAGATATCTTGACGGCAGACCAGTAAGAAATTGTTCAGATGAAATATCTGCTGAAGTCGATCGTGAGGTTATGAATATAATCAATGAATCCTACGAAAAGGCAAAAAATCTTTTAAAGGCTAATATGGAGGCTTTGGGTAAAATATCATCTCATCTTATTTTCAAAGAAACCATAATGGGTGATGAATTTATGAAAATTCTAAACTCAATTCAAATAGATGAGCCAGTTAATGTTTAAAATTAAGAAAGTTTCCTGATAAAAATTTTTATAATGCTTAAAAAATAAATATTCTTCAGAATATTAGAATATATATTCTGAAGAATACTAGAATATATATTCTAAACCATATATATTCTTAAGAATATGCTGGAATAATGCCAATCTTAGAGAAAGTTATGTGAAATTAAAGCAAGGTGATGATAATTATTTAATAACCAGCTTAAGCTCATAAATTTCATTCAATATTCATAAAATATGATTAGTAATATTTTATAAATATAATAAATAGCATAAAATCATGTTATGAATAAATATGGGGGAAATAAAATGAGAAAGTTAATATCTGGTGCTTTAGTGGCAATTTCAGTATTAGTTTTAAGTCCAACTGGAGCTAGTGCTGAATGGAGACAAGATAATAATGGCTGGTGGTATTCAGAAGGAAATTCATATGCTAAGGGATTAAGAGACATTAATGGAAAGACGTATTATTTTGATTCAAATGGATATATGAAAACAGGATGGGTGCAAGATAATTATTATGATACTTGGCATTATTTTTATCAAGATGGAGCTATGGCACATGGTACTGTAATTGATGGATATGAATTAGATGAAGATGGAATTTGGATTAAACCATCTAAAGAAGCTGAGGAAGCAAGAAATTTAATATTAAAAGAAGACAGTAATTATATTTCAAAAATGAATGATGCTTATGGAGCTAAGCTGACCAAAAGATATCTTGAAGGGAATATTAAAAAGTTCATAGCCAGCGATAAATGGAATCTACCAGTAGAGGATGTATATGTGTTTAGCCTTACAGGCTCTCATGATTCAGAATTCTGTGGATACATGGTTGGGAAGACAAGTAAAAATGTATATTGCGTACCACATCAAGGCGGACTTTCAATATACCAAATAAAGAATAATGAAATAGTAAAAACTTATAAGTGGCTTGATAGCTATGCATATGATGGTAACTGGCGTAATTTAGACAAAGATAAATAATTTTAAATAATGTTGATTTTTTCATTAAAGAGTTTATAGATATATTTGTATTATGAAAATCCAAGGTTCATCAGCCTTGGATTTTTAAGTGTGTACAATTTTATAATTCATGCCTAAAGAATATGCTAAAGAATAATACATAAATGCAATTATAACATTACTAAATTATAGAAAAGTCATTTAATAATTCTATTAATATGTTATTAGTTATTAGATAAAACCTGTAAAACTTCATTTATATCTGGAAGTTGTTCTGATGGGTAAACTTTTATCCATTGAACTTTACCATCTTCATTTATAATTATGTTGGCACGCGCTGATATTCCCTTAGTTTCATCAAATATTCCATAGTCACAAGCTATTTTACCATGAGGCCAAAAATCTGATGGAAGACTAACATTCTTAATTTGGAGAACGGTTGCCCATGCTTCTTTACAAGGCTGAGAATCTACACTGAATCCAAGTGGAACAGTGTTAAGATTTTGAAATTTCTCAAAATTAGTTTCTAATGCTCGCATTTGATCTGTACATACTGGTGTCCAAGCTAGAGGATGCCAGGAAAGAAGTACTTTTTTCCCTTTAAAATCAGATAACTTTATATCTTGTTTTTTATTATCTTTCGCTTTAAAATCTGGTGCATCTGCACCTATTGTAATTGGAGTCATTATAATCTTCCTTTCTCTTTAAATTTTCTTAATATAGAATTCCCTAAACAATAGTTTTTATGAAAATTAAGAAGTAAAGGTATAAAAGAGCTATTTTTTCTAAAGATTATTCTAGATAAATAATAAGTGAAGCTTTAGAAAAATCAAAGACCATGCACAAAGTATATAAAAATATACCACTTATAAGTGATAACTAACCACTTACTGCTATCGTGTTTACAACGTAAAAGCCAGCCAATATAATAAAGATGTGGGGAGTGAAAATATGAAAATACGGGTTGAACTTGATAATGAAATTAAAGAAAATGAAGTTATTATTAAATGTAATGAATTAAATGAAGAGGTTAGAAATATCCAAATTGTGCTTGGTGAGTTGCTGTCACAAAAAAAGCATATAACCTTTTATAAAGGAGAAACAGAGTATTATCTTTCACTGGAAGAAATTTTGTTTTTTGAAACTGAAGAAAGTGGTATTTGTGCACATACCATTAATAATATATATAACGTAAAGTATAAGCTATATGAACTCGAGGAATTATTGCCAGGATATTTTATGAGAGTTTCAAAATCAACAATACTAAATACAAATCATATTTACTCCATAACAAAAAGTATATCATCATCAAGCAGAGTTGAATTTCAAAATACTCACAAACAGGTGTATGTTTCAAGATATTATTACAAGCCATTAAAAATTAAATTATTAGAAAAGAGGAAATAATGATGAAAAAAGAAAGAGTCTTCTGGGGAATTTTATTTATATTAGCAGGTATTTTTATGGTTATAAGTAAACTTGGATACTTCCCAGATATAAATGCATTTAGTTTAATATTAACAGTTTTTTTAGTAGTGATCATCGCAAAAAGTATACCTCATCTTAACTTTTCAGGTATTCTATTCCCAATTGCATTTATTTGTATAATCTATGCTAGACAATTAGGAATTACAGCTATTACCCCTTGGACTGTGCTTATATCAGCACTATTTGGTAGCATCGGCCTTTCCATGATTTTTCATAAACATGTTAACTGGATTCATCATAATCATGTTCATGAGGATTATAAATTCGAAAAAATTGACATAGAAGATGAAGGTAATATTATATTTAGAAATTCATTTGGAGATTGTATTAAATATATAAATACAAATGAATTTGAGCAAGCTGATCTTAACTGTTCATTTGGAGCTATGAAGGTGTATTTTGATAATGCAGTTATGAGTAGCGAAAATGCTATAGTAAGAGTTAATGCTTCTTTTTCAGGAGTAGAGTTGTATATACCAAGAACTTGGAAGGTTGATAATAAGACTAATGTATTTTTAGGTTCTGTTGATGAAAAAAATAGAAATAATGAGAGATGGACTAATACATTAACGTTAGTTGGAGATGTTAGTTTTTCGGGAGTAGAAATAATTTATATATAAATAAGAAGATGTTACAGAAAAAGTGCTAAATATCATGAGATATAGCACTTTTTTTGTTTAGGAACTGCCAATGAGGGCAAAGCCTTTACAAAGGATGTAGTTCTTTTTTGTGCTCAGATCTACTATTATGATTTTTTATCTCGTTTTTGAACTAACACAATTAATAAATATCTTTTTGTTTAAAGACAAATAAATAATGAGGTTTGATAAAAATTTATTGATAAACGATAAATGATGTGATATCTTATATATATAATTTAAAAGTGAGGTGCTTTTTATGAAACGATATTCAACGATTTTTTTAAAGATAGCTGTTATTCTTATCGGAGTTCCAGTTCTTGCTTTATGTATATTTGGGGTAATTCGATTGACTAATAATCCAATAAATCCAGACTATGCAAAAATGATATATCCAATTTTAGCAGGTATGCTTGTATCAGTTGTGCCGTTCTTTGCTGCATTATATCTGGCCTTAAAACTTTTAGGGTATATTGATAAAAATGTAGCGTTTTCTGAGTTATCTGTAAAGGCGTTAAAGAATATAAAATACTGTGCAGTTATAATATCTGCATTATACGTGGTAGTACTTCCGTTTGTTTACTTGGTAGCAGAGAAAGATGATGCCCCAGGTCTCATAATAATAGGAATGGTACCTATCTTTGCTTCGCTAGTAATTGCAGTCTTCGCTGCTGTTCTCCAAAGGCTTTTGAAAGAAGCAATAGATATAAAATCAGAAAATGATTTAACAGTGTAAGGGATCCGATTGATAACCTTAATGTACAGAATGAAGAATACAGGAGGGGAATAAGATGGCAATTATAATCAATATTGATGTGATGCTGGCTAAAAGGAAGATGAGTGTAACAGAACTTACAGAGAAGGTTGGAATAACCATGGCCAATCTTTCTATACTCAAAAATGGAAAGGCAAAAGCTATTAGATTTTCAACTTTAGAGGCAATATGCAAAGCTTTAGACTGCCAGCCAGGTGATATTTTAGAATTTAGAAATGATATATAAAGGTTAAAAGTGAGATACAAATAGTAATGATTTTTACACAAAAGATAAGGAATACAGGAGTTTTTTTTATGAAACGAAGTCTTATCAGAATTATCTATAAAGGCTTTAAAGAATATAAGATACTGTGGAATTACAATCAGTGTTTTATATGTGATATCCAATGCCGCTCTTATTTCTCATGGCAGATGGAGACGATGCCCCAGGAATAATACTATTTGCATTATTAGTCATTTTTTCCACTAGTATGAGTGCAGTCTTTGCTAATATTTTTGAAAAAAGATGCCATAGCAATAGAATCAGTTAAATGTTAAGTGAATTTTAGTTAAGGAGGCAATATATGAAGATTAAATTAATTCAACCTGCAATGCTACCAAGGCCCATGGATACAAAATTAAAGACCAGAATGTCTCCTTCATTAGCTCTACTCACAATAGCAAATCTTACACCTAAAGAACATGAGGTTATTATTGAGAATGAAAATGTCGATAAGATAGATTTTAATGAAAATGTTGATTTAGTAGCAATAACTGTTACTGTAGATGTTATGAATAGGGCAGTAGAAATATCAAAGGAATTCCAAAAGCGTGGGGTAAAAGTAATTGCAGGAGGTATACATATAACAGCAGATCCAGAAGGAGCTGTAAACAGATTTGATGCAATAATTATAGGAATGGCTGAGAGGGTTTGGGAGAAAGTTCTTAAGGATATAGAAAATAATTCAATAAAAAAAATATATTATGATATGGAAAATATTAATGGAAACGAAATAGTATCTCCTGATTATGGCATGATAGATAATAAGAAATATTTATATACTAATGTAATTAGTACAAGCAGGGGATGTCCTTTTAAATGTGATTTTTGCTATAATAGCTGCACTAATTCCCTTAAAACTTATATTAATAGGCCTATAGAAGATGTAATTAAAGACATTAAAGTACTAAAAACAAAACATATTATGTTTATTGATGATAATTTTATTGGAAATCCTAAATGGACTAAGGAATTATTAAAAGAAATAAAACCTCTAAAGTTGAAATGGAATGCAGCAGTTACGTCTAATATAGTGGATATGCCTGATCTATTGGATGAGATGAAAGAATCAGGTTGCCAAAGCCTTTTCATAGGTTTTGAAAGTATAAATGGTAAATCAATAGAAAGCGTACATAAAATTCAAAATAGTGTAAGTAGATATGAGAAGCTTGTAGATGAGATTCATAAAAGAGGAATAATGATAAATGCAAGCTTTGTTTTTGGATTAGATGAAGATGATGCATCAATATTTAAGAGTACGTTAGTGTGGATAGTTAAAAATAAAATAGAGACAGTAACCTCTCATATAATGACTCCTTATCCAGGCACAAAGTTATACGCATCATTATTAAAGGAAAATAGAATAGTAGATCATAATTTATCTAATTATAATACTTCGCATGTTGTATACAAACCAAAGAATATGACAGCAGAAGAATTATATAGTGGCTATTTATGGATATATAAAGAAGTATATACGTTTAAAAATATAATGAAGAGACTTCCTAAATCTAAAAAACAATGGATTCCATTTTTAGCTTTTAATTTACTTTATAGGAAGTTTGGAAAGCTAACTGAGTTGGTATGTAATATTGTTTCATTTGAAGTTATAGGAAGGCTTTCCAGATGGGTTGCTTATAGGCTAAAGTAATTGGTAGATGAGTACATGGATGAAATTAATGCCTGACATTGTTAGGCATTATAAAAGTGCCATTTATAGTAAAAGCCAATTTGATTATTTAACGAATCATAAATTTAGCTTAAGCAAATTACTTATTAATTAGTTTTAAAATAAATTTTAATATTTTTTTCCACCAAAGAGATAGTGCACCTAATATGGTGATGATGAAAAACATTGCTATATTGTATATGACATCTATACTTTGGATACTTAATATTGATTTAAACAATCCAAGTCGTATTAAGTGTAGAGTTATAATTGTAAGATATGTTAACATATAAATTACTCGAAATATTTTCTTTGCTGAGTATAATGATTTCCTCATTCTTTTATCTTTTTTGAGCTTAACAAAAATAGTAGTTAAAACTATTGTGTATGAAAAAGCCATAGCACACATGACATACATCATTTTATGTTCATTAGTGTTTGTACAAACTAGCAGAATATAGCTGTTTAGTCCAATGACACCAACATACACTATAGCCCACAGAATTAGTACCTTTTTTAAAATTACAAATCTATCAGTAAACCTTACTATTGACTCTTGTAATTTTACACTCCAATCCAACTACTTTTATTCCTCACAGTAAATAAAGATAAGCATGCCATAATTGAATGTTTAGAAAAAATATATTTTATTGGCTAACGTTCTTTTACTTAAATGAAGGATTTTATAATGGAAATGCTACATAGGATTGCCATTTCAATAGTAAGCTCAATAATTCCATTATACATCTATTTGATTAATAAATAGCGCGAGTTCAGTTCTGTTAGTTAGCTCTAACTTCTCAAATATTTTTGTTAAATAGTTCTTAACGGTACCTTCAGTTAGAAATAGTATATGACAGATGTCTTTATTACTCTTACCTTGAGCAACTAGCTTGGCAACATCTCTCTCTCTTTGGGTAAGTGTTTTTAATTTACTTTCTTGTTCATTTGATTGGATTGGAGTTTGCTCGGTAGTACACATTGAATTAAAAGCTGCAACTATTTTTTTAGTTATTTCAGGATTAAGAAGTATATTTCCATTGTAGGCCGTTTTTATTGCTTTGATTATTTCATCAGAACCAGCATCTTTTAATATATATCCATCTGCACCGTTTCTAATTCCATCAAATATGTACTCATCTTCATTAAAAGTAGTTAATATTATTACTTTTATATT
Source organism: uncultured Clostridium sp. (assembly GCA_963524945.1). Lineage (GTDB taxonomy): Bacteria > Bacillota > Clostridia > Clostridiales > Clostridiaceae > Clostridium. The sequence goes on along the minus strand of CAURJV010000007.1, from coordinate 110,728 downwards.
TGTATATTTTTCTTTAATGATTTTAGTAGCTTTAACTCCATCCATTACTGGCATTCTGACATCCATAAGAATTACATCTGGGAGTATGCCTTTATCTAGAATTTCAAGTAAATGGCTACCGTTCTCGGCTTCTTCTATAACATTTACTTCATCATCTAAGCTTAGGATCATTTTAATTCCTTCGCGTATTATTTTTTGGTCATCGACTAAAATAACATTTATCATATCTTATATTTACCTCATTTCATTTATATGTTTATAGGGGAATAGATACCCTTATGCCAAAGCCTAAATTATTATGACTAAAATAATAGGTGTTACCGCCTAAAGAATTTATTCTATTGTCAATTCCCTTTAATCCATTCGATTTAAGAATATTATTAGATCCTACTCCGTTATCTGTAATAATAAGTTCTATGTTTTTATTGGATGTTTTTATTTTTATATCAATTTCTGTTGAATTTCCATGCTTTAGACTATTAGTTACGGATTCCTGTATGGTTTTATATAATGAAGTTTTAATAATTCCACTCAAATTATTAATGCCATCATCTTTTATGTAAGAAATTTTTAAATTGCTAAATAAGTAAAAATTACTTATTAGTTTTTCTATTGAGCTGTTTAAATCCATAATTTCACTTTCGGAGTTAAGTAAAGTAACGACTTTTCTAAGGTCATTAATACTCCCTTTTGCTATCTTTTCAGACTGTGATAATACTTCCTCAACTTTTTGTGGTTTTGTAATACAAATTTTTTTAGCAAACTCTAGATGCATGGTGAGAGCCATTAATGAATGGCCTAATGAATCATGAAGTTCTTGTGCTACCCTTGTTCTCTCATTTGAAATGGTGACTTCTTCTATTCTAGAAGCGTATTCTTGAAGTTTTATGTTAGCTAATTTTAATTTTTCATTTAGATGTTTGATTTCTTCCTTTTCTATTGCAAGTATTTTTTGATTGTATAACATTCCAGATGTACCAAAGTAAGATAATAGATTAATACCTAAGCTTAAGTATATGTTTCCATGGCTAGAATAAATTTCACCGTTTGAGATAGTGATTAAAAAATATAGTAACCAGTGTGTAGGTAAAAAAAACTTTAATAGTTCTTTTTCTAACTGAAAAATTTCAAACAATAAACTATACATACAAATAGTGCTTCTAATTCCGGGTATAGAATGTTGTAAGACTGCTGTAGCTAAAATACTAGTTAGCATAGATATTAAGTTATATTTACTTTGATTTTTTAATTTAAAAGTTCTTATATAATCATTAATTATTACTATAGAAGTAATACCAAATAGTAAAAGCATATTTAAAATATAATTATTATACTTTAAATAAATACTAATAAATATTGATGACAATAGGATTAACTTTAAGGCTATAATACTTTTTTTGAAAACTTCCATTTAATTAACAACACCTACTTTTCTATTAGTATTCTTTTTACATTATAACATCATTCTTATATAAAAATATGTTACTAAAGTCATGCAAGCTTTGATTACTTTAGTAACTATCATTAAAAATGGTTTACCAATAAAATCTAACTATGAATAATTTGCCAAAATGTACGAGGTGATCAAAATGAAAGAAGCCCAATTTAATAAAATTATAAATTTAAAAGTAATGATATCAATGTTATATATAAGAAACTAGGGGGATGAGAATGAAGAACGTAAAAAAAATAGTTATATACGCAGTAGTTGTTGCCGTTGTAGTAGGCGGAATTTTTATAGTTAAATCTAAGTTGTCAGCAAGTAAAAAAGTTAAAGCAACTCAAGTTTCTGTAAACAAAACAGCTGTGGAAGTGCAGACCGTTAAAACAGTAGAAAAAAATACAGGCGATACATATAAAGCTAATATAGAAGCCATTCAGCAAGGTACAGTGACAAGCAAGATAGCAGCAAAGATCGTTTCTGTATCGGTTGAAAATGGACAATATGTAAATGCAGGAGATACAATAGCAACGTTAGACGATCAAGATATACAAAATAGTATAAAGACTGCACAGGCTCAAATAACAGTATATGAAAAACAAGTTGAAGCAGCAGAGCAATCACTAAACTCATCACAGATAGCCCTGCAAAAATATAAAATCAATATTGATGATGCTCAGCGTAATTATGACAGACAAAAACAGCTTTTTGATGGTAAAGCTATAGCACAGATAGATCTCGAAGCTGCAGAAAAAACTTTAAATTCAGCTAAGGCGGACTATGATTCTGGAAATGCAAGTATTCAATCAGCACAGGCAACTATTGAAACCAATAAAGCAAATTTGGAAGTACAAAAGGTAACTTTAGCTAAAAATCAAAGTGATTTAGCTAATACAGTAATTAAATCACCAATAAGCGGTGTAATAAGCGGTAAAAGTATGAATGTAGGTCAAATAGCATCGTCAGGAACAGCCCTTGCAACAATAAATGATATATCCTCTGTATATGCAACAATACAAGTTCCACAAGAAAAAATAGGTGGTATACAGATAGGGCAAGCAGCTACAGTAACTGTTGATGGAGATGATAAAAACTATGATGGAACTGTTCAAAGTATGGATTTATCTGCTGATGCTACAGCTAGAGTATTTAATTGTAAGATAAAAATAGATAACGGAGATAAATCATTATATCCAGGTGTTTACGGAAGAGCAGAGATTTTAACATCAAACACAACTGAAATAATAACTGTTCCCATTACAGCTTTGGTTGGAAGTGAAGGTGATTATTCAGTTTTCATAAATAATAATGGAAAAGCAACAAAACAAAAAGTTACAGTTGGACAAACTGATGAAAATAATGTAGAAATTACAGAAGGCATGAAAGAGGGAGATCAAGTAATATGTACCAATACTGCAACTCTCCACGATGGTGATGAAATAGAGGTTGTTTCAAGTGAAAATAACTCCGAAGAAGAAACTACAGATAAAAATGGTAATAATGCAGAAGCAGCATATAAATAGGAGGGATACAAATGAAAATAGCAAATATAAGTATTAAAAGACCCGCATTTATAACAGTTGTAATGATAGCCCTCACTATTGTAGGTTATATGAGCTATAAAGAGCTTACACTTAACGATATGCCAAATGTTGAGATGCCTAATATTACAGTTATGGTTACAGAGCCAGGAGCAACTCCTGAAGAAATTGAATCTAAAGTTACAAAAAAGATAGAAGATGCAGTTGGAAAAATTTCAGGAATAGATACAGTGAAGTCAAATATAAGTGAAGGATTCTCTCAAACAACAATAGCATTTGATTTGAGTAAAGATGCTGATGTAGCAGCACAGGAGGTTAGAGATAAGGTTTCATCTGTTAGAGGGGATTTGCCAACAGATATAAATGATCCGGTTATATCTAAGTTTGATTCATCAGCTTCATCAATTTTATCTGTTGCGATTTATGGTTCAGATGACACTAAAAAAATGTCAGATTTTATAGATAATGTGCTCACTAAGAAATTGTATAACGTATCCGGAATTGGGTCGGTAGATGTATCTGGTGAGGATACAAGAGAAATTCATATAAAACTTGATAACAATAAATTATTGGCTTATGGTTTATCACCAAGTGATGTGTTAAATAGTATAAAAAAAGATAATGTAGATCAATCAACTGGAAAAGTTATTGATGGAAATAGCGAAATTTCTATTACAACGAATAGTAGAATAAAAAAAATAGAGGACTTTAAAAATATTTTAATAACAAAAAAGAATGATACAGAAATAAGATTAAAAGATATTGCAAAAGTTGAAGATGGATTTCAAGATAAAACTAGTATTGCATACTTTCAAGGTAACCAGGCAATTGGTATTGATATAGTTAAGCAATCTGGCGCTAATACTGTTGAAGTAGCAAAAGAAGTTAAGAAAGTACTTGATGAGGTTAAGTCATCTTTACCAGAAGGTGTAAAGATGGATATTGTTAGTGATAATTCAACATCAATAGAAGATAGTGTAAATGAAGTTATGAATACCATCGTTGAAGGATGTATATTAGCAGTTATTATAGTATTCTTGTTCTTAAATGAGTGGGAAAGTACACTTATAAGTGCAACATCACTTCCAATTTCAGTAATTAGTACTTTCTCATGTATGAAGATTATGAATTTTACGTTAAATTCAATGTCATTAATGGCTTTATCACTGGCCGTAGGACTTTTAATTGATGATGCCATAGTTGTTATAGAAAATATTGTAAGGCATCTTCATATGGGGAAAACACCAGTGCAGGCAGCAAAAGAAGCAACATCAGAAATTGGATTTGCAGTAATAGCAACAACTTCAGCTGTTGTATCAGTATTCTTCCCTATGGCAATGGTAAAAGGAATAATAGGAAAATACGTAATTGAATTTGCACTTACAGTTGTGTTTAGTATGATTGTTTCATTATTCGTATCATTTACCCTTGTTCCTATGATGTCTTCAAAGATGTTAAAGCAAGAAAGAAAAGAAAGTAGTACATTTATTGGTAAGTTTTTTAAGTGGTTTAATGAAAAATTTGATGTTTTTGCAGAGAAGTATTCACATTTATTAGCATATACTTTGCATAAAAGAGCATTGGTTTTAATTATTGCAGGAATCATGTTTGTTGGAAGTATTGGATTAGCTACATTGTTAGGATTTGAAAATATGCCGGTAACTGACAATGGTCAGGTTGGTGTTAGTGCTAACTTTGATTCGGGAATTACGTTAGACGCTGCATCGAAAAAAACTAAACAGCTTGAAGCTGTTATCAGTAAATATCCAGAAGTAAAGTTCATGTATTCTACAGTAAAAAAATCTGGGACATCAGTTAAAATTCAGTTAGTTGATAAAAAGGAACGTAAGGAGAATTCCCAGATAATAGCAGATAAACTTAGAACAGATCTAAAAGGTATTTCAGGAACTCAAATTACAGTAAGCGCTACTTCTGGAATGGGATCAGGAGCAAAAGATGTAGCTTACAACCTTGTTGGAGATGACAGGGATGCACTTCAGGTTTTTGCAGATAAAATGTCAGGAGAAATTGCTAAAGATCCTAATGCAAGGGATGTTGGTACAAACAGCAAATCTGGTACACCGCAAGTAAGAATTGACGTTGATCGTGATAAAGCGGCAGATTTAGGTGTTAATAGTTCAGATGTTGCAAGCATGCTGTCAACATTATATAACGGTTCAAGTGTGACTAAGTATGATGGTGGAAAAGACAGGTACGATGTAAAAGTATCTATAGATGATAGTGAACGTAAGAATCTTAGTGATCTTGATAATATCTATGTTTTAGGTAATAAGAATCAACAAATTCCTTTAAGTCAAGTTACTAAGAAAGTTATAGAAACAACCTCTTCCTCATTGCATAGATATAATAAACAACCACAGATTGAACTTTCCGCTAATGTTAGTGGAATAGTTTCAGGCACTTTTGAAAGTAAGTATAAGGCAAAGATTCAAAGCGAGCTTCCAGAGGGAATTACAATATCTGTTGGGGGAACAAGTGGACAGATGGCAGAAGGTCTAAATAGTATGATACAAGCTATATTCATAGCAATATTATTCTTGTATTTCGTTATGGTAGCACAATTTGAAAGCTTTATTGATCCAATATCCATAATGTTTGCACTGCCACTTGCCCTTATTGGAGCAGTACTTGGGTTATTTGTTTTCGGAAGTACAATAAGTATGATATGTATGATAGGTGTTATTATGCTTATGGGACTTGTTGCTAAGAACGGAATATTGCTTATAGACGCTGCAAAGGAAAAGATAGCAGAAGGTATTCCGAGAAACGAAGCTATAAGACAGGCGGGACTTGTAAGATTACGTCCAATAGTAATGACTTCTTTAGCTATGATATTCGGTATGATTCCAGCAGCCTTAGCATCAGGAGCGGGCTCAGAGTCTCGTGCACCTATGGCACAGGCAATAATTGGAGGTTTAATTACATCATCAATTCTAACATTATTTGTAGTACCGATTGTATATACAATTCTTGATGACTTTAAACGAAAGTTTGGAAAAGCAAAACGTAAAAAGTCACTAGAGGCTAATGAAGTAGAAACAAATTTAAATTCTTAAAGATTAGTAATTTTTAAAAGAGCTATTGCAAAACTTATAAAGTTGGCTTTGCAGCAGCTCTTTTTAGATATAAAGAAATGTAAATTTCGAACAGTCCATATTGAGTATATAATTAAATTATGATACAAAATAAATCGTAATTTAAAGATTATAATGAACATAATAAAGAGAAGCGGTTAAAAATTAATTTAGAATTTAAGCTGACTGTAGTTTTAAATATAAATTTTATATAAAAGTTAATTGCTTGAAAAAGTAAGTTTAATAGGGGGACTTAAAAATTGGAAGTGTGAAAACATATTGATTGTATTAATTAAGTTATAAAATAACTTAATTGGATAGTTAGAGCCTTATTTCAAAATATTTACGTACCACATTTATTAATGTATACTTGTATTGAGTACATATTAGATAATATTTTGTTATGAGGGAGTGATAATATGAGTAAATATAGAAGTTCGTACTGTAAAATTTTCATCAACACTGATGAAGAAGAAGAAGTTATATTGAGTTTAATTGAAAAAATAACAATAGGTAGTAAAAAAGGATGGACAATCATCTCAGATTTAATGAAAATAGAATTGATAAATAATGAAGATTTTAGTGAAGAAAAAAGTGTTAAAGAAGAAGACGGTTTTCTATACTCAAAATATTATCTTGGTATTGAGCCTGGAGAAGGTATAAAGGAAGAACAGTATATTACAGGAGTAATAATCTTGCTGGAAAATCTAAGATCATCAGGATATAAGGTTGTTGCTTCTTGTGATTTTCAAAATGAACTTTCCCAATAAAGATATATGTCAATTAATTTAACTAGTTCTTTTAGTGAAATAGAAAGAGATAGCAGAAATATCAAGTTAATGATAATAGTGCTATCTCTTTATTTATTGAAAATAGGAAATCATATTTTAATTATTGACACGATTTTTGAAAAACATACATATTTAAGGTTTGATTATAATCGAAAAGAGCTTAATAGAATTCACTCATATGTATTTTAGGCTTAAAATAATATCTTAATGCTGGTATTATGTATTTTCAGTTATATTTACAGTTACATTTACTATATGCTAAACTATTAATGTTAATACTTGCTTTTATTTACCAATATACACGAATTATAGTAAATATCATTGAGACTTTTTTGGTTTCTATGACTTATATATACTCATTGAAAAGTTCAAAATAAAATAAAAATATAGCAAATGTATAACGAATTAATTGTATAAATGTATTTAGTAGAATTTCTTAGTATTAAAGGGGGATTACTTATGAAAATGCTAAGTTTAAAGGTTTGGAAAGGAATTATAATTTTAACTGTAGTTTTTGTGTTTTTTACAACATACGGTTTATTTGATAAAGGAGTAGAAAATAAAGTAAATAGTAGCTATAGTGAAGAAAATTGGAAGTTGGATACAACACCAATAGTATTTGATTGGTATATTGACTTTTCATGGTTTCAGACTAAGTGGGGCATTAATCCTGTTTCGAAATATGTTACAGATAAAACTGGTGTTAGTTTAAACTTGATAACTCCAAGTGGCGATGAAACCGAAAAATTAAATACCATGATTGAAACTGGTAAATTACCAGACTTTATTACATTAAGTGCCCAAAGTGATGGATACAAGAAGATCGTACAAAATGGCCTAGCACTGCCTCTTGATAAACTATCAGAACAATATGATGCATATTTTATGAAAGTTGCAGACAAACAAAAATTGGAGTGGTACAGGGAAGGTGATGGGCATATTTATTGCTATCCTAATTTTTCTAGTCCGGTGACTAATTTTAATAATTTTAAAGAAGAAAAACCATCTAATCAAGCATTTTTAGTTAGAAAAGATATTTATGAGGCCTTAGGTAAACCAGATATGAGAACGCCTGAGGGGTTTTTGAATGCACTTGAAAGGGCTAAAAAAGAATTCCATATGTCTGATGGTCAAGAGCTTATACCTTTAGGATTCCATGAATTTAATGAATCTGGAAATCTTTCTTTAGATAGTATTTTACCAAACTTTTTAGCTGTTCCTTGTGAAGAGAATGGTAGAGTATATGACAAATATACAGATAACGAATATATAAGGTGGCTAAAAACATTGAGAATGGCTAATGAGAAAGGATTATTATCAAAGGAAATTTTTGTTGATAAAAGAGCTCAGATAGAAGAAAAGATAACAGAGGGAAGATATTTCGCAATGCTTTACCAAAGTTCCGATATGTCTGCTCAGCAGCTGGAATTATATTCTAGAGAAAAAAATAAAGCATATATAGCTATTGATGGACCTTCAAATTCTAATCTTGATCCACCTAAATTAGCAGGAGACAGTATTTCAGGGTGGACAGTTACACTAATTTCAAAATCATGTAAGAATCCAATGAGGGCTATGAGGTTTTTAAGCTATCTAATTAGCGAAGAGGGAAATAAGGATTTGTATTTAGGGATAAAAGGTTCAACTTGGGATGTGATTGATGGAAAGGAACAATTTAAGCCAGAAGTTGTGGACTTACTAAATAAGGATAGAATAGCTTTTGACAATAAATATGGTGCAGCAAGCACTTATTGGATGTTAGAAGATGGGGACTTAGTACAGAAATGGACACCTGATAATGAGGAAGCAATAAAAATGATAAGTGATTGGGCAAGGGGAAAGACCTATAATTATTCTTTATTTGATAACGTTTATACATATGATGATAGCGAAGAAGGAGTAGCTTTTTCTAGAATAAGCGCAAAGTGGGGAAGTACTTTGAAAAAATTACTTATAGCTAAGAATGAAGAGGAGTTTAATAGTATATTAAATGAATTTATTATATATAGAAAAGAGCAAGGCTGGGATAAGCTGCAAAAATATGCTCAGCAAAAATATGAAGAGAATAAGAAAAAACTTAATGTGTTAAGATGAATTAAAATAGGAGTTGCTTAAATGAAAAATAATATTGTGATTTTCTTTGGAAAAGTTAAGCAAAGATTTCTTGGCGAAAGTTTAATGAAAAAACTAATCACTATGTACATATTTATTATAGGTATACCAATATTAATATTTTCGCTCTATATATTTAGTTCTCTTTCAGCTAAAGCTAAACATGATGCAGTTAGCCGGGGAGAATATGATCTTAGTACGGAATATGACAGCATTGAAAAGAATGTTTATATAATGCGGAATATAGTTAATTCTATAAAATCTGATAGTGGGGTTATAGGATATTTACAAGGTGATAATAGTCAAGAAGCAAAGGCATTAATCGATTTTAGAGAAACAACGTATAAACAATTAATTAATCTGCAAAATAATAATCCAACAGTTAAGCAAATAAATATATTTACTAGTAATCCACAAGTAAGTGAAATCTGGCCTACATTTTATAAAGAAAATAGAGTTGTTAAAGATGGATGGTATGAAAAAGCTTTTGAGAAAAATGGAGCCGAGTATTGGAATATTAATCATTATGATAATGATATATTAGTTGATTCTACCCTTAATGAGGAATCTAAAGATTTAGTTGTTTCTATTAATAAGAAAATTAGTTATCCAAGTGATAAATATTTAGGAATCAGCAGAGTTACAATGAGGTCTAAAGACTTTTTTCCGAAAATGTTTGAAAAGGATGAATTAAAAAGTGGACAAATCCTTCTATTTAATAAGGAAAATATGAATATAAAAACAGACGAGAATAGCTTGTTACTTAGAAATTTTAATTTTGATAAAAATATGTTTCGAGAATTTATTGATGGGAAATTAGAACATGAAAATGGAGAACTTACTTATAACCAAGGAAATGAAGATTATATTATACTTTATGAAGAATCACCAATACCCAATAATTATTTACTAAATATCATACCATTAAATAATACTTCAAGGGAAATAAAAAATTCTAAGGATGTAGTTATTTGGGGCTCACTTTTTTTGCTAATTTCCTTATCTGTAGTTATATATTATGCAACTAAAACTATTCTCAAAAGATTGTATAAGATAATTTCTGCTGTTAAGCAAGTGAGAACTGGGGATTTAATGCCAAGCATAGATGTATACGGTAATGATGAAGTGGGAGTACTTGCTCATAACTTCAGACAGATGATGAAAACAATAGATACACTCATTAAGGATAGTATAAGTAAGGAAATAATAACTAAAGAAGCAGAGTTAAAGGCATTGAAAACTCAAATAGATTCTCACTTTTTATATAATACTCTGGAGAATATTAGAATGATGGCACTAGTTGAAGAAAATTATATAGTATCTGATTGTTTGGCCTCTTTAGGAGATATGATGAGGTACAATATGAAGTGGAATAATGAGTTTGTACCATTAAGTGAAGAAATAAGTCATATTAAAAATTATATAACATTAATGACTCTTAGATATGATTTTGAAATAATTTTAAATGTTAACATTGATGAAGAATTTTTAAATAGAGAAATATTAAAATTGTCAATTCAACCGTTAGTAGAAAATGCGGTGAAGCATGGTCTGTCGAAAAAATTAATGAATGAAAATGGTTATATTTCTATATCTGTTAATGTAGATAAAGAATATTTGTACTTAAATGTAAGGGATGATGGAAACGGAATGAACATAAACAAAGTGCAGGAAATTCAGAATCATGTAAATGGAAATACAGACAAAAGATATGGTCTTGGACTTAAAAACGTAAGTGACAGAATAAAACTTTTTTATGGGAAACCATATGGTGTTATGATTGAATCTAAAGAAAATCAGTACACTCAAATTACTCTTAAGCTTCCTAATATAGATGGGAATGTACCATTTAAAAATGCTGATAAAGCAGAGTGGAATAAATAAAAGAAAGATTTTATGAGGTGAATAAATTTGTATTCAGTAATGATAGTAGATGATGAACCAATTATAAGAAAGGGATTAAAAAAGATAATCAACTGGGAGGACTATGGTTTTAAGGTAGTTTGTGAAGCTCGGGATGGGGAAGACGCCCTTGAACTGATTAAGGAGCATAGTATAGATTTTATTGTATCAGATATTAAAATGCACAAAGTAACAGGAATTGAGCTATTAAGAGAAATTAGGGAAATGGGATTGGATACTTTAGTGTTATTATTAAGTGGATATGATGAATTTTCATACGCACAGGAAGGGATAAGATTAGGTGCCTTTGATTATATATTGAAGCCAATAGACTCTCAAAAACTAAAGAATATTTTAATCAATGCTAGTAATAAACTAACAACGAAGGAAGAAAAGGATCGTGAATATAGTGTAAATAAAGTTATATCTGGAGAGAAAATATTATATGACCTTTTAAGAGGAAAAAATTTAATGATGATGGATGAGTATATTTCGCAGTATAACCTTCCTCTTATAAAAGGTAAAGTTCAAGTTGCAATTGTTGAAATTAATGAAATCATTATTAGCAGTGAGGATTTAACTGAAAATGATGAATGGAACCATTTAAATGATATGGTTAATGAGTTAATAAGAAAAGTATTAGAAAAAAGCGACATAAAATATTTTTCTTTAGTAGATTCAGATTTTGGAAAAAAAATTATTATTGTACAAGCTGATAAAGAGATTGAAATATCAGATTTAAATCAAAGTTTTAAAAGTGTATTAAATAGTATACTTAAAGTGGGTAATGAAGAATTAAGAACAAAATTAAATATAGGAGTTGGAAGCGCCTATAATCAAATATATAGCATTTACAAAAGTTATTTAAATGCTAAGGAAGCACTTAAATATAAATATGTTCTAGGTACAAATAGGCTAATTCATGCAAGCGAATTAGCTGAATGCAGGCAGGATCGTTTTGTTTATCCGATTGAGAAAGAAAAGGCGCTCATAAGCTCAATAATTGTTGGGAAAGATGATTCATTAGGCATACTTAAAGAGTTATTAAAAGAAATAGCAGAGATGTTGAATTTTGATATTTTTAAGATAAATATTACATTTACACAAATTATATATAATATTTATAATAATGTACTTAAAAAATATAGTTTTCTAGAAGATGTATATGATTTAAGTAAAATAGTTAAGATAGGCTTTTTAGGTGTTGAAACTCTAGAAGATATAGAAAATAAACTGATAGATAATATAGCTAAACTTATAGAAATTATAAAAGAATATAGTCTAAACCAGAGTGATAACATAGTTCAAAGAGCCTGTGAATATGTGCTTAATCATATAGATGAGGATATAACGCTGACATCTATAGCTAGTAATCTAAATATAAGTAAGAATTATTTATGTTCAATATTTAAGCAGCAAACTGGAGAAAACTTTTTGGAGTATGCAACAAAAGCAAAGATGGAGAGAGCAAAAATATTATTAAAGAAATATGACTATAAAGTTTACGAGGTTAGTGACTTGTTAGGGTATAAGGAGACTTCATATTTTAGTAAGCTTTTTAAAAAACATACTGGTTATACTCCAGCTGAGTATAAAAAAAATATCATATAAAAGCAAAAAGAGATTCTATATAAAGAGTCTCCTTTTGCTTTTATATGTAAATGTTTAAATTAAGTAATTTTTTGATATATTATTGTAATATTATATGATTCTAGTAAGTTCTCTTTTAATATATCATAAAGAAGTAATAAGAATTTAGGAGGTATATATATGAATAAAAGAAAATTAAAAACTGCAGCATTAGGAATGTTATTGGGAACTTTTTTAGTAGGCACACTAATACCAACACAAGCTTCCGCATTAACTAAAACACACATGGGTGAGAGTTTTGATTATGCTAATACATCAGCTTGGTCAAAATCAGACGGATGGACAAATGGCGGTATGTTTAATTGTACTTGGAGAGCTAATAACGTTAATTTTAGTAATGGGCTTATGACTCTTACTCTTAATAAAGATACTCAAGGAGGCACAACGCCATATGCGGGTGGAGAATATCGCTCTAATGATACTTACGGTTATGGTTTATATCAAGTAAATATGAAACCAGCAAAAAATAATGGTATAGTTTCTTCATTTTTTACGTACACAGGTCCAACAGATGGCACTCCTTGGGATGAAATCGATATAGAATTTTTAGGTAAAGATACTACAAAAGTACAATTCAATTATTTTACAAATGGTGTAGGTAACCACGAGCACGTTTATAATTTAGGATTTGATGCTTCAACAAGTTATCATACTTATGCTTTTAATTGGCAACCAACTTATATTGCATGGTTGGTAGATGGAAAGGAAGTTTATAGGGCAACCAATAGTATTCCATCACATCCAGGCAAAATTATGATGAATTTATGGTCTGGAACAGGCGTAGATTCATGGCTAAATGCTTATGATGGTAAAACTCCACTTTGTGCAAATTACGACTGGGTGTCTTACGATCCAGTTTAATGAAAATAGATACTGTATTAAGTAAATAATATTTAAGTGAATAGACAAGAAAACAAAAATATGTAGTATACAAATTTAAGAGATTCTGTAAAGAGTCTCTTTTTTGGTTGACTGGAGTGTTATATGGAAGAAAAGCCTCAAGAAATTATTTTTGAAATTTACTCATTGAATTTTTATGTAAATGTTTAAGTGAGTAATTTTTTCGTACTTTATCGTAATTTTGTACCGTTCAAGTAAACGTTATTTTAATATATCATAAAGATGTACTAAGAGTTGAGGAGGGAATATATAAGTAAACGGAAATTTAATTTATTAATTTTCGAAACTGGTTTTGAAATATTCGATAAGAAAAAATATTAGTAAATATTTTTTTATAAATTATCGAAAGGGGTTTCTGAAAATGAGTTTTTAAAAAACTTTAAAAACTAAATTAACTTTGTTAGGCTATACATTTAGTAGAAATTAATCATAAGGGGGAAATTAGAATATGAAAAAAAATTATTTAAAAAAAGTATTAATATTTGCAATGTCAGTTGCAATTGTTGGGTCTGTTTTTACAGGTTGCGGCAGCTCAAAAAGTGCAAATGAATCAAAACCAACCACTTTTACAGATAAGGATCCAAAGGATTACAAAGGAACAATAAATATGTGGTCCTTTACAGATGAATTTCAATCATCACACTTTATAGAAAAATTTAACGAAGTATATCCAAACATTGAGGTTAAGTTGACAGTTATACCGACTGATAATAATGCATACTCAACAAAACTTTCATCAGTATTAGCTTCAGGATCAGGTGTACCTGATGTTTTCACTTCAGAAGTCGCAAATGTAAATAAATATGTTAATACTGATTACTATGAAAATCTTTCACAAGCTCCATATAATGCAGAAGAAATTGCAAAAACTGAGGCTCCATATGTTGTAGATCTTGGAAGAAATGCGGAAGATAAGAGCATTAGAGCATTTTCTTGGCAAGCAACTCCAGGTGGATTGTTCTACAAGAGAAGTGTAGCTAAACAATATCTTGGAACAGATGATCCAGACGAAATTTCTAAGAAATTTAGTACATGGGATTCATTAATTGCAACTGGTAAAGAATTAAACGAAAAAAGTGGTGGTACAGTTAAGCTACTTCCAAATTATTCCGAAGGATTTGTTATTGCAACTGGTAGTAGATCACATGGCTGGGTAGAAGACAATAAACTAGTCATCGATGATAAGATGATGGAATATGCTGATAATGCAAAAAAAATCAGAGATGCAGGTATAGACGCTAAGTTTAATACATGGTCAGCACCATGGTCAGCATCAATGGCTGGTGCAGTAGATGGGACAAACGTATTAGCTTATGCACTTCCAACTTGGGGATTACCATATGTAATAGCTACTAATGCTAAAGACACAAAGGGAGATTGGGGAGTTGCTAAAGCACCAGCAGCTTACTACAATGGTGGTACTTGGTTAGGTATCTACGCTAAGAGTGAAAAGAAGGAACTTGCATGGCAATTTGTTAAGTTCTTCAATTCTAAAGAATTCCAAACATGGGATATGAAAACAAATGGTGATTTCTCATCTATGACAGACGTAAGTAAGCAATTTGCAACTACTGATGATGGAAAAAATGCTTTTGCTGGTGGACAAAATTTAGCTAAGACATATAGTGAGATAGTTCCATCTATCACTGGTAAGTTAGTTACTAAGTACGATGAAACTATCAATAGTAAATTTCAAGCTGATTTAGACTTATATGTAACTGGAGAAAAAACAAAAGAAGAATTTTTACAACAATTTAAAGCAGATATTAAGGCTGCATTCCCAGATATAACTGTAGAGTAACCTTATAAGAACTTATTAGCTGTTTATTATATTTTAAACAGCTAATAAGGAATTTAAATTAGGAGGCGGTTTGATGCCAAAGAAAAAAAACAAAGTAGATAAAGGAAAATATGGAATATACTTTGTTATTCCATATTTTGTTGTATTCTTATTATTTTCATTATACCCTGTTATATATACTTTAATTATAAGTCTTGAAAAGTGGGATGGAATGTCACTAAATCCGGCATTTGTAGGAATTAAGAACTATGTTACGCTTATACATGATGCTTTATTTTATCAGGCTATAGCAAATACATTCATAATGTGGATTTGCGCTGTAATTCCACAGATGGTTTTTGCGCTTTTACTTGCAGTAATGTTTAATAGTGCAAAAAAGATTAAGGGAAAAGAATTTTTTAGAGCAGCTATGTATCTTCCTAACCTTATTACACCAGCAGCAGTAGCAGTGCTATTTGTATTCCTATTTGACTGGCAAACTGGTGCAATTAACAAGATTCTTTTAGATTTGCATGTGATTAACAAACCTGTTAACTGGCTTTTGAGTGAATATTTTTCTAGAGGAATAATGTCACTTATATCATGGTGGATGTGGTTTGGATATAGTACGATAATTTTTGGAGCAGGTTTGAATAATATACCAGCAGAATTATATGAGTCTGCAAGCATAGATGGAGCAACTCCTTGGCAGAGTTTCAAGAGCATAACAATTCCAATGTTAAAACCAACTGTATTATATGCTGCTATAACATCACTTATCGGTGGTATGCAGACATTTGATATTCCTTATGTTATGACTGGTGGTCAAGGAGGACCTAATAATAAGACCTTGACAGTAGTTATGTATTTATATAACACTGCTTTCCAGAATTCAAACTATGGATATGGTTCTGCTATTGGATATGGTTTATTTATATTGATACTCATATTTTCTATAATAACTTTCAAGTTTATTAATAGAAATGTTGAGAATGATTAGGGGTGGGTGATATTACATGGAAGAAAAAGTTAAAAGAACTAATAGTATGAAGACAAATAGTAAATCAGTGGCTTGGTACATCTTATTAATTATACTTACTCTAATATGTTTAGTACCCTTTTATATAATGTTAATAGATTGTACTCATACCAATGGGGAAATAGCATCAAAATTGTGGATTTTACCAGGAACAGCATTATTAGATAATTACCATAGGTTAATAGAAAGTGTTCCTATATGGAAAGGATTTGGAAACAGTTTATTCATTGCAGTTGCTGTTACAGTAGTAAGTGGATATTTTAGTGCTCTAACTGCATATGGATTTTCAAGATATAAATTTAAGGGTAATAAAATGCTTTACGCAATTGTATTAGGTTCAATGATGATTCCTATGCAGTTAGGATTCATAGGATTTTATCAATTAATAAGCAAAATGCATTTGCTTAACAGCTATATTCCTTTAATTATTCCGTCAATAGCTAATGCAAGTTCTGTTTTCTTTATTAAAGGTTATACAGATGGTGCCGTTCATGAATCGTTAATTGAAGCAGCCAGAATAGATGGTTCTAGTGAATTTGCAATATTTAACAAAATAGGATTGCCTCTTATTATGCCGTCTATTGCAACTATGTCTATATTTACATTTATAGGAACATGGAATAACTACTTAACACCTCTTATTCTAATATCTGATATGGATAAATATACACTTCCAATTATGCAGGTTGTTGCAAAAGGTGTTTACAAGACTGAATTTGGTGCAATATATACATGTATTGCAATTTCTGTTGTTCCAATAATGATAGCATTTGCATTCTTGTCAAAGAAGATAATTGGTGGATTGACAATTGGAGGAGTAAAGGGCTAAAGGTAAAAATATATCTAATAAGACATAGGATTAATTCCTTGTGCTTAGTTGAAAATAAAAATGAAATGTTAATTTAAACTAAAGAAGCAGACTTATACTAAAATCGAAGATTAAATGTGGTTTTAGTGATAATAATTTAAGGGTGATGTGAGAATGGATAAAATATTAGAAAAAGCAAAGATTTCCAATAAAAATACTAAAGCGTTTAAAAATAAATATTCCAAGAGTAGTTTTTTTCAAAGTATCTTTTCAAAAGAATCAATTAAAAATATAACTATAATCAGAAGTTTTACAGTTATAATGGCTATTTCACTTTTAAGTACTTTTGTTATTGGAGTATCATCTTTTGTTACTATTAATAGAACTTACAATAATCTTAAGCTAATGTATACAAGCTGTCTTCAAAGAGAAGTTTTATTTAGCTCTATTAATATACACTTAAATACTCTGAGGGAAAATGTTTCCCTCCAAATAGAATATCCACAGGATCAATATATGAATAATATTAATAAGGAAATTGATAGCATTTATGAGGAATTAGAGAGATTTAAATCGCTAGAATTTTCAGGCGATAATGAAGAAATGAATAAGATTATAGATGAACAATTTCTTGTTTTAAAAAATCGTGGTAATACTATAACTCAACTTAAAAATACTAATACTCTTAACAAGGACTCAAAAGATAAGCAGAAGCTTAGTTTTCAAGGGGATGAGTCTAATTTTTCAACTTCAATCTCAACAGCTGTTACTAAAAATAAGGCTGAAGCAGAGCAATTATTTATTCAAACTGAAAAAGCTTATATAAGTGGTATTGCTATTTTGGTTGTATTATTTATTATTTCAATTATATTGATATTCTTAATTGCAGCTGTGGTTATTAAATCGTTAAAGAAATCCATTCGTTCATTTAATAGTATTTTAGATACTTTGGCTATGGGAGATTTTACCATTGAAATTAAGACAGATGAAAAGTCTGAAATAGGAGTAATGAAAAAGGAATTAGCATGCACTATTGGCTCAATTTCTAAAATTTTAAAAATAATTAAGGATGGCAGTATGCTAACTTTAGAAAAGTCTGAGTCATTAGCATCTATATCAAAAGAAATGGATTGTGCAATGCAGGAGGCTGCTTTTGCTATAAATGGTATTGCTGAAGGAGCCTCAGTTCAGTCAAATGAATTAATCACAATAAATGATACTTTTTCTAAATTAGGTGATGAAATTAGGAGTATTGCTATGTCAATTAAAGGTGTTGATGAAAATACTAAATCTGTTAATAATAAAGCTCAAAGCAGTAATATTCAATTATCTGCTCTTATTGAAACAATAAATAAAATTAGTAATTCATTCTATAATGCTAGTGAGAAAATTCAAAGACTAGGTATGAAAATTTCTGAAATTGATAAGATAACAGATGTTATAAATAGTATTGCAGATCAGACTAATTTATTGTCATTAAATGCTTCAATAGAGGCTGCTAGGGCTGGCGAAGCAGGAAAAGGATTTGCAGTTGTTGCTGATGAAATCAGAAAATTAGCAGAACAATCAAAGAGTTCCTCTAATGATATTAATAAATTGATTAAAGACATTTCTAAGGAGACAAGTACCGTAGTAAGCACTACAAATGCTGTCAATGAAGATTTAAAACAGCAAATAAATGTTATAGAAGATTCAGTTCATGATTTCAAAGAAATCATTGAAGCTATTAATTATATTCTTCCACAAATAGAAGAAATAAATAATACAGTTGAGGAAATTAATAATAAGAAAGATAAGATTGTTGAAACAATACATTCTACATCTAGCATATCAGAAGAGAACTCAGCCTCTTCAGAAGAAATAGCGGCCCAAACACAAGAAGTTACTTTATCAGCTGAAAGCTTAGCTCAAACTGCACAGTTACTTGCAGATAATTCTAATAATCTTATTAAACAAGTTAATAATTTTAAATTAAAGGAAGATTTTAAATAAGGCAAACACTATATAAATAGTTGTTGTGAGAAGAAATATATTTGTGAAAAGATAGGAATAAATTATGAATAAAAAAAGAGAATTTAGTCAAGGTGTCATTTTTACAATTTTTAATTATGTATGGTGGTTTTTACTAGGAAACTTTTATTTTTGGATTTTAAATATTCCTTTTATATTTGTAATGCTAGGATTTGTAAGTTATGGGACTGTTGACATGTATATGATTATTATTTTAATGTTGTCGTCAATACCTATTGGACCTGCACTAACGGCATTGTTAAGTGTGATGGGTAAGCTCACAAGAGAGGGCGACATCGATGCTACAAAAGATTTTTTTAAAGCTTATAAGGTGAATTTCCTTGATTCAGTATTTTTTTGGACATTAGGAATAATTATTTTAACTTTAGCCTGGATTGAATTATTGTACTTTAATAATTATTCTAGTTTGATTCTAGTAAAAATTATGCCTACGATTATAATTTTTATATGTATTTCTATATGGTTCCATATATTTCCTATAATATCAAGATTCTATTTGAAGAAAAAAGAGGTTTTAGCATTATCTTTAACGTACATGATTAAGAAAATTTATGTATGTATAGTATCAATTGCAGCAGCTTTTATACTATGGATTGTATTCATTAAAATTAGATTTGTAATGATATTGCTATTATTTTTTGTAAGTATTATTTGTTACTTAATAATGCTTATGGAAAAAAGTATGATTCTAGATATTGAAGAAAAATACAATAATAAGGACGCTGAAGTTCAATAAAAATAGAAAAATTAAATAATGAAAATAAAATAATAAAAATTAATATATATTTGGGAGGCAAATAATGAGAGAAGTTGTAGCTAGAAAAGTAGAACAGTCTTCAGAGCAGATCTTAAGAGAAATATTTAGTGGAAAAATTGAAAAGCAAGATGTTATAGATTGCATATTCTATGATAGCACATATAAGAAAGCGGTGGGTGTTGCCAATTTACCAATTAAAATTCCTGTTACTTTAGAGATATTTAAGAATAGAGAAATATCTATACTATTAGATACAATTTTAAAAGAGAATGAATTTGTAATTATTAAGCTTAATAAAAGTATAGATGATACTACTTTATTATCATGTAACAATGGATTAATTAATGAAATAACACTAGATATTGAGATTAGTAATAAGATAAATAAAATAGTAGAAAGAATAGTTCATGGTGTGGGACACATTAATGACGAAGGAGAACATGAAATAGACTTATTGGCTCCGGCTCCTGGACCGCATTTTTATACAAACCTATTGTTAGGTAATAGAATCGATTTTTCTCATCCATTACAGACTACTCCAAAGAGCGTAGTGGATAAACTAGGAAGAGGAAGCTTTAGATCTCATGCAGCCACTCAAGTATTGGCTACAAGATGGGATATGCTTCAAGAAGAAAATGGTTTTCCTGCAAGCCGTCAGTTCTATTTGGTAGAGGATGGAAATCAAATATTCTATTCAGCAAATGTTACAGATAAAAATATAGAATCAGGGAAATGTATTCATTCTCAAAATCATACTAAAATTATTTATAAGACTAAGTGTGGATTAGAAATTGAAAGATTAATTTTCTTACTTCCTCAAGAAGAAAATATGCCTATTGCTGTTGAAGCACAACAAATTAAAATAAAGAATAATACAAATAGTGTAAGGAATATAAAAATAGTTTGCACTGGTATGTTTGGAAGTGCTGCACCAAGTGCATTGATGGAGGATGTTTTATACAGCAATGTAATTATGCAGGCAAAGGTATTACTTGATGATGAAGGATCCGTAATGGCTATAGCTTCAGATTATTATCCAATGTATACAAGTGGCGACTACAGATTTCATACAATGATAACACATAATGAAAAAGGGGCAGTTCTTCCTAAAGAATTTTGTACAAGCTACAGTGAATTTGTTGGAAGTGGTTCATTAGAAAAACCAGAAGGTTTATACAAACTTAGTAGTAATTTGAACAGAAAAGGACCAGGTTTCTTTGCAGTTAGCAGTGAAACTACATTACAACCTGTAGCTGAAATATCTATTAATAACTTAACAGGATTAGTTTCAAATAAGACAAATGATAATTTTAATGAAAATACTTTTAAAACTGAAGTGCAAAATTTAATTGTTAAATATAGTAATGAAAAAGAAGTTCAAAATGCTTTTAATAATAGCATGGGCTTTATAAATGAATATAGTAGTTACCTACAAGTTATTTCTGGTGATAAGCAATTCGATACTTATGTTAATAAAAATCTACCTTTCCAAGTCTTATATCAAACTTTTGTCTCACGTTCATTTGACCAAACACAAAAAGGCTATAGAGAAATAGGTTTTAGAGAAATTCAAGATATTTACGCATCAATGTATTACTTTATAGGAATGGGTAAGAAAGATTTAGCTAAAAATTTAATAAAGGAATGGGCTGAAAAGGTATTTGAATTTGGTTATGCATACCATAATTTCTTTTGGATTGGTAAAGAGCCAGGAAAATGGTCAGATGATGGATTGTGGCTAATCCAAGCTGTATATAGATATGTAAATGTTACTGGCGATATTGGATTCTTGGATGAACAGTTCGTTATTGGTGGAAGTAATCCAATAAAGAAAAGAAGCTTATATGATACAATGAAAGCTATTTTAAGATATTCAGGAGAAATTTCAATAGGAAAACATGGAATACCTCTACTTGATTTTGCAGATTGGAATGACTGTTTAAAACTTGATACTAATTATATAAATGGTGTTGAAAAAGAAAAAAGATACAAGGAACAGATAGCTATAACAGGAAGAGATGGAGAGCCATTTGAAAGTGATTATTCTGAAAGTGTTATGAATGGGTTCTTATTAAAGGTTGCTCTGGATGAGATGATTGAAATCGGAAAACAGAAAGAAGATACATTATATTTAAGTAACCTTGAAAAGGCTTCTAATAAACTTTATGATAATTTGCAAAAATATGCTTGGAAAGATGATTTCTTTGCAAGAGTTCTATTTAATAGATACAAAGATGGAGAGTTTACTTATCTTGGAGCTAAAGGTGATAATCTTTCAGCAGATCCATATAAAGATGGCACATATTTCCTAAATTCTTTCAGTTGGGCAGTTTTATCTAATTCTGCAACTGAGGAACAAATTAAAATAATGATTGAATCCATAGAGGCTCATTTAAAAACTCCTTATGGATTAAAACTTATTAGCCCAACAGATTTAGAGAAGGTTGCAACTGGAACCGCAACAGGAGAATATTTCCCAGGAGATAGAGAAAATGGTGGAATATTTAAGCATGCTACAATGATGGCTACTAGTGCTATGCTAAAAGCTGCTAAGAGTGTTGAAAGTGATGAATTAGCAAGAAAGCTAACTAGTACAGCATATTGGATGATTAATCTAGTTTTACCGTACAACACAATGAAACATCCATATGAAACATGTGGAAACCCAAGATTCTGCACTCAATATAACAATAGTGATACTGGTGAAAATATAGGACCTACACTTAGTGGTACTTCTACTTGGCTTACACTATCATTATTTGATGCATTTGGTGTTGAATACACAGCAAGAGGTATAGAGATAAATCCAATACTTGCGGAAGAACAAGAATCGTTAAACTTGATTCTTAATACTGGTAAGGCTAGCTATAATATTATGATTTCAAAACCTGAAGGTTTCTATAGAATGAAAGATTCTTCATATTCTATAAAAGTTGATGGTGAAAAAATTGAAGGTAATATTCTAAAGAATTTTGAAGATGGCAAAGAGCGTAAGGTAGAAATAATCTTCTAATATATAAGTAGTGCTAAGGTGTGAAAAGTAAAAGTTTTTGTAGACTTAAATATTACTAATTATCACCTTAGCAGTAGCTATTGGAACTAAATTGATTAGCAAAGAAAAATGGAAGTATAACCTATAGATAAGAGGTGTTTTAATGAAGGAAAAAAATGAAATTAAGAAGGATTATATAGATGAGCTAGGATTTTATGTTATAGAAGATTATGATAAAAAAGCTCCTTTTGCTAGTTTTTTATCAGGTATTGCGGGTGTAGAAGGAATACCTATGTGGTCATTTTACGTTAATAGAGGACAAGCAATAAGCAGTATTGGAATAAGGGATAAAAGTAATTGTATAATGGAGTTTTTTCCAGCTAATGAAGCCTATAAAATGGTGTATAGTAACGGATTTAGAACTTTCATAAAGGTTAGAAATAATGAAGAAGAATTTATTTTTGAACCGTTTTCTATGACTACAAATGAGAATACAAAGAGAATAATAAAAATAAAAAATAATGAATTAAGATTAGTTGAAATAAATAGCGAATTAAATTTAAATATTGAAATAACCTATTTTACAATCCCTAACGAAGATTTTTCAGCACTCGGAAGAAAAGTAGAAGTTGTAAATACATCTGATGTAAAAACAGAAATAGAAATATTAGATGGATTATCTGCTATATTACCTTATGGATCTGATAATGCAACTTATAAAGCGATTGGAAATACGTTAAGAAGTTATATGCAGGGAGAAATTAAAGAAGATGGAACGGCTGTGTATAAGTTAAGATCGTCTACTGAAGACACAACTCAAGTTGGGACAGTAGAAAATAGTTATTTTTATGTAGCCTTTGATGAAAATGAAGATATATTAAATCCAATAGTTGATTCGGAAAATATATTTGGATACGATACATCTTTAAAAGAACCAGTAGAATTTAAAAATAATACTATTGGAGCATTACTCAATACTAATAAGATTTCTTATAATAAAGTTCCTTGCGCGTTTACAGGAAAATCAACATTCTTAGAAGGAAACGATACAACATGTATATATAGCTATATAGGATATATGAATAATAGCGATGATGTTAATAAATCATTAAAGAAAATATGCAAAAAAAGTTACTTTGATTTAAAAATAAGTGAAAGTAATGAACTAATAGATAATATTAGTAAGCATGTGGATACTAAAACCGCATACCCTCTATTTGATGAATATGTAAAGCAATGCTATATAGATAATGTTTTAAGAGGCGGATATCCATTAGAGTTTGGGAATAGAGATAAAAAGATATATTATGTATATTCTAGAAAACATGGAGATTTAGAAAGAGACTATAACTTTTTTAGTATAGAGCCTAATTTCTATTCTCAGGGAAATGGAAACTTTAGAGATGTAAATCAAAATAGAAGGATGGATGTATATATTCACTCATTTACAGGAGTAGAAAATATTAAATTATTTAGTGATTTGATACAGCTTGATGGTTATAATCCTTTGGTCATTAAGGGGAAAAAATTCTATGTAGATGAAAGCAAAAGAGAAAATATATTGAATTTGGTTAATGTATATGAAAGTGAAGAATTGGTAAAAACTTTAGTTGATAAATTTACTATAGGGGAATTGTATTCTTCATTAAGAAATATAAACGGAATTGAAAGTAAAAAGATCAATGAAATCATGAACGATATTATAGAAATGTGTAGTGAAACTGTAGAAATAGAATTTGGAGAAGGATTCTGGAGTGACCACTGGACTTACAATCTCGATTTGATAGAAGAGTACTTAAATATTTATCCAGATAAGGTAAAAGAATTATTAATTAAGGATGAAAATTATAAATTTTATAATTCTCCAGAATACGTATTACCTAGAAAGGATAAATATAGTATTGAAGAGGGAAAAGTTAGACAATATGCGGCTTTAGCGAAAAAAGATAATATATACGATAATTGGATTTTTGATTGTCATGGCAATTTATATAAAACAAATTTATTTGCAAAGGTATTAATTCTTGCAGGAATTAAATTTATGACTTTAGATCCTATGGGATTTGGAATAGAGATGGAAGCTGGAAAACCAGGTTGGAATGATGCTATGAATGGACTTCCAGGATTACTTGGATCAAATTTTTCGGAAACTGCAGAGTTAAAAAGATTATTGTTATTTATAAAAGAAAATTTAGACGTTGTAGAAGATTCAATAAAATTGCCAGAAGAATTTTATGAATCTATATGCGAAGTAGAAAAAGTTCTTTCATTAAATTTAAATGAGGAATTAAGTCAATTAGAATATTGGGACAAGGTTTCTACAATAAGAGAAGAATATAGAGAAAAAATCAAATATTCAATAAGTGGAAATAATTCAAATTTAGAAGTCACAGCTATTGAAAGTATAATTAACAAAATGCTTTCTAAGATTGATTTGGGAATTGAGAAAGCGAAGGACATGAATGAAGGTAACATTCCTACATTTATGTATTATGATGTAGCTAAATATGAAATAGATGATAAAGGAGTAATAAAACCATTAGAGTTTAAAATTAATTTCTTACCACTATTTTTAGAAGGTCCTACCAGATATTTTAAGACCAAATTAGATTATGTTGAAAAGCACGAATTATATAAATCAATTAAGAAAAGTAATGTCTATGATAAAAAATTAAAAATGTACAAAACTTCAGAATCCTTAGAAGATGTATCTTTTGAAATTGGGAGAGCAAGAAGCTTTACAGCTGGTTGGCTTGAAAGAGAATCAGTATTTATGCACATGGAATTTAAGTACATTTTAGAATTAATAAAAAATGGATTATACGAAGAATTCTTTGATGATATAAAAACTGCAATGCCACCATTTATGAATCCAGGAGTATATGGAAGAAGTATACTAGAAAATTCATCATTTATTGCAAGTAGCAGCAATCCAGATGAAAGAACTCATGGAAGAGGATTTGTAGCGAGATTAAGTGGTACAACCGTAGAAATGCTGAATATTTGGAAATTAATGATGGTTGGAGAAAAGCTATTTGTATATGAAGATGGAATTTTGAAATTTAGGCTAAATCCTATTTTAACAAAAGATTTCTTTAAAGATAATGCGTTGATTACTACAATTTTAGGTCGTATAAAACTTGTTTATACAAATATAAATAATAAAAATACTTTTGGACCTGAAAAAGGAATAATAGGAGAAATTACTTTAGTTGATGCAGACAATAATATGATTAAATTTAAAGGAAATGAAGTATGTGGAGAATTTGCTGAAAAAATTAGAAATGGTGAAATAGCAGAAATTCAAGCTACTATTTTATAAGAGAGTAGGAAAATAATTAATAAATTGATAAAGAAAATAAAGATAAGCCTGTGAAGTTAGAAATAGATAGTAAGTTTGAAGATAAATTTTATTTATACTATTTCAGAGACAATATAATTGACAATGTAAAGCTTATAGAAGGGAAGATATACAGCATGAGTACAATTTATGAAATAGCAAAAATTGCAGGAGTATCTCCAACTACAGTATCAAAAGTAATAAATAATTATCCAGATGTAAGTGATAAAACTAGAGTTAAAATACAAAGAATTCTTAAGGAAGAAAATTTTCTACCAAATGCACAAGCTCAGTTTTTATCAACTAAGAAAACATGGACATTGGGTATTGTATATTTTGAAAATCTTGGAGTTGGACTTAATCATCCTTTCTTTTCAGGAGTAATAGAAGCTTTTAAAAATCAAGCAGATAAGCAAGGATATTCATTATTATTTGGTTCTAAAAACGATAGATTAAAGAATGATACTTTTTTAGAATATTTCAAATATAGATGCGTAGATGGAATTGCTATAATCTGCACAGATCCATATGATAAAGAAACTTTAGAGCTTATAGAAAGCAATTTTCCTATTGTAGTAATAGACATGATTAATAAAGATACATCAACAGTAACTTCAGATAACTTAGAAGGTTGTTATTTGGCTATTAAGCATTTATATGATTTGGGGCATAGAAGAATTGCACATATAACGGGTGCAAATAAATTAGATAACTGGCCAAGCATAATAAGAAGAAAAGGCTATGAAAAAGCTATGAAGAAATTTAATTTAGAAATACTTGATGGATATATTGCAGATGGAGTAAATTTTGATGTTAGTGGTGGTTATAGTGCAATGAAAGGTTTACTAAAGCTTAAAGAAATACCAACAGCAGTTTTTGCATCAGCAGATAAGATAGCAATTGGAGCAATAGATGCATTAAAAGAGGAAGGTTTAAGTGTGCCAGATGATATTTCAATAATAGGGTATGATGATATAGAGTTAGCGAGATATATCACACCTAAATTAACAACTATAAGACAAGATCGTAAAGAAATTGGAAAAACTGCAGTTGATTTATTAGTAAAGCAAATTAATGAAAAAGCTAAACTCAAAATTAATAAAATTATACCAGTGCAGCTTATTGAAAGAGATTCTTGTAAGAAATTAGATTTAGTAGAAATAAATAAAAAATAATATTTAATAAAACATTGTAAAGGTGGTTTTCGTGGTATGGCAAATTGTAAATTTGTAAATAATAAAGGAACATTTAAGCTTAAAAATCCAGAAAGTAATAGCTATTTGTATTTTCCACTTGCAAATGAAGCTGGGGTTATGTCAAGTATAACACCGAATTTAAATGGAGATTGTAAAATGGGCCAAAATACATTTTTGCTTTCACCAGTGAGTAGTGAAGAACTTCATAATAATAAATCCTCAAGAAATTTTTGGGTTTATGTAGATGGATTAGGAGCATGGTCAGCAACAGGCGTTTCTGCGGATCAACAAGCTAAGCTTTTTAGTGAAGATAAGGAAGAAACAGAATTAGAAGCTGGAGTTATGTGGCATAAAGTAATCAGAGAATCAAAGAAATATAGTATAAAAAGTGAAATTATATCATTTGTACCTTCTAACAATGAAAAAATAGAGCTAATGAAAGTAACAATTACTAATACAGATAATAAATCTAAAAAAGTAACAACAACTGTAGCAATACCATTATATTGTCGTTCCGCAGATAATATTAGAGATCACAGACATGTGACATCTCTTTTAAATAGAATAGAAACTACAGAAGATGGAATTATTGTGAATCCAACATTGACATTTGATGAAAGAGGACATAAGAAAAATACTGTTGTTTATGGTGTTGTTGCAGCAACAGGTGATGGAGAAAAGCCAGTAAGTTTTTCTCCAATAGTGGAAGAATACATTGGAGAAGGCGGATCATTTGAAGTTCCAAAGAGTGTTTTATTAAATGAGGAATTTAAAGTTAAGGCGGATACAAAATTAGAAGGTTATGAGGCAATTGGAGCTATTCGTTTTAATGAGATAGTAATCGAGCCTAATGAATCAAAAACTTATGTTATCGCAATAGGTTTTGGAGATTCTAAAGCAGATTTTACTAGTTTTGCAGGTAAGTATTTAAAAGAAACCGCTTTTGATTCTATTCTTGAAGAAACTAAGAATTATTGGGATAAGAAGATAAATATTTCTTATGAAACAAATAATAAACAATTTGATAATTGGATGTATTGGGTTAATTTCCAACCAATGCTTAGAAGAATATATGGATGTTCATTCTTGCCTCATCACGATTATGGTAAAGGCGGAAGAGGCTGGAGAGATTTGTGGCAGGACTGTCTAGCTCTTTTAGCCATGGATCCAAGTAATGTTAGAGGAATGTTACTAGATAATTTCGGCGGAGTCCGTATTGATGGGACAAATGCGACTATTATAGGAACAAAGCAAGGTGAATTTATAGCAGACAGAAACAATATAGTTCGTGTTTGGATGGACCACGGAGCATGGCCTTTCTTAACAACTAAGCTCTACATTGAACAAACAGGAGACATAAATTTTCTTTTAGAGAAACAAAGTTATTTTAAGGATCTTCAAGTAGGGAGAGGTACAGAAAAAGATCAGCAATGGAATTTGAGTCAAGGAAATAAAGTTCGTACAGAAACTTCTGAAGAATACAAGGGAACTATTTTAGAACATCTTTTAGTACAACATTTAACAGCTTTTTATGATGTTGGAGAGCATAATAATTTAAAATTACATGGTGCAGACTGGAATGACGGCCTTGATATGGCGGAGAAACACGGCGAAAGTGTTGCATTTAGTGCACTCTATGGAGGGAACCTTGCAGATATTGCAGTGTTATTAAAGTATATAAGAGATGTGAAGAGAGTACAAAATATAGAATTAGCTGAAGAATTACAGGTACTTTTGACTGGTAATAATGAAGTTTATGACAACGTAGAAGAAAAACAAAAGATATTAAAAGACTATTGTGATAGGTGTAGACATAATATTAGTGGAAAAGTAATTAACATAGACTGTGGAGAGCTTATTTCTAATATTGAAGAAAAATCAATATGGCTTAAAGAGCACATTCAAAAGAACGAGTGGATAACGAATAAGGAAGACTATAGCTGGTATAATGGCTACTATGATAATAATGCTAGAAGAGTCGAAGGAGATGGAGAATCTGGAACTCGCATGATGCTTACTGGACAAGTGTTTACTATTATGAGCAATACTGCAACAGATAAACAAGTTGAAAGCATTATTAAAGCAGCTGATAAATATCTTTATGATAAATCTGTTGGTGGTTACAGATTAAATACTAACTTCAATGAGGTAAAAACTGATTTAGGAAGAATGTTTGGCTTTGCATATGGACATAAAGAAAATGGAGCAGTATTCAGTCATATGGCAATTATGTATGCTAATGCACTTTATCAAAGAGGCTTTGTATTCGAAGGGTTTAAGGTCATTGATACACTTTATAGTCATTGTAGTAACTTTGATGTCAGCAGGATATATCCAGGTGTACCTGAATATATAAACGAACGTGGAAGAGGGATGTATCATTATTTAACTGGATCAGCTAGCTGGTTAATATTAACGGTATTGTCTGAGATGTTTGGAGTAAAAGGTAAAATGGGAGATTTAGCATTTGAACCTAAAATATTAGCAAAGCAGTTTGATGATGAAAACAAGGCGGCTATTAGAATGAACTTTGCAGAAAGACAATTAAAAGTTGAATATATAAATGAGAGTAATAAGGAATATGGAGAATATAAAGTAAGTGAGATTTATATTAATGGAAAAGAATATACCTTTAGTGAAAATCCTGTTATTAATAGAGATGTGATTATGTCATTGGATAAAAATAACCAAAATATAATACAAGTTATTCTTAAATAACATATGAAAAAACATAATACTAAGGAGGATTATTATAAATGATAATGGCAATGATATTGATAAAAGCTTATATACAGTAGCTGACGGTCAAATAAGAGTATATTTACTGAAAAAGGTAATCATAATATTGTTGTAAAATCCAAAGGTTTTGATGATGCAAAAGTAAGTCAAGCTATAAAATCAGAGGCAGGAACAGTTAATGATGAAAATCTCATTAGTATAGAAAAGTAATTTTTTAAAGAGCAGAAAATCTATTTTTGTTGAATAGAATATTTCTGCTCTTTTTATACTACACAAAGCTTAGTGATTGTGATTTTTATTAAGTGAATAAGTTCATCTTTATTAGAGTATAAAATTTAAAAAGTATTAATAGTATTCCACGCAGATTTTAGTGATTTATATTTTAGGAATAAAACTAGTTAATTGTAGCATGTCCAATGTTTTTAGGTAAAAATATTACTTCAATTACTGGATATAACATCAATAGACCAAGGAAAACAAAGCCTAATTTATAAGAGATAGTAATTGAAAAGAAAATTTGTAGTAAATTAACAACAACTGTAATAATTGATATACCCATTCCTTGTGCTAATGTTGAAACTACAGCATTCAAAGTATTTGCGCTACTCCGATCTTGAGGGGCTATTTCAGAAAAGCTTAGTCCATTGTAAGCAGTTAAGGCTAATGAACGTCCTACACCTGAAACTAGCGCAAGAAACATTATCCAAGCAGGAAAAGTATTAATTTGAATGAATGCTAAAGCAATTGATGTAATAAACACCATTCCAAATGATGATAATAGTGCACCGCGATAGCCTAATTTACGAATAATTATATTTGTAAAAGGTTTAATTCCTATGTTTCCAAGAAAAATAAATAACACGTAACTTCCGGCTTTTACTGCTGACCATTGAAAGACTGTTTGTAAAAAAATTGTTAATATGTACGGTAATGCTCCAACACATAGCCATAGAACAGATCCACTTGTTTGGAATATTCTAAAAGAAGTTATTTTTAGTGAATCAAGTGAAAATAGTGGATTATCTGATTTTTTTAAGTGCCTGAAAACTATAAATCCAAGTATTACTCCTAAAACTACTAATCCTAGTGCGCTAAGCCAATAATCTTTTCCGTGAGTGGCTATTTCTGCTCCAACCAAAATTATGCCAGATGAAAGTGCAATTTCTATAAATCCTATAAGATCAAATGAAGTTTTATTTTTTTCTTTATCAGGATCTATTAATTTTGCTCCTATTAATGCTGTAATTAAACCTATTGGTACATTAATTAAGAAAATCCATTGCCAGTTCCAGTAGGTAACAATAAATCCACCAACTAAAGGTGCTATTGCTGGTGCGATGAGTGCAGGCCAAATTAAGTAACTAATCATTTTTAATAGCTGTGAAGCTGGTGTTTTTTCTAACACAATCAGTCTTGCGGTAGGTGTCATCAATGCACCAGAGATCCCTTGTATAATTCTCATTATCAAAAGTAAAGAGAAATTAGGAGCTAGTGCACTGCTTAAGGAGCTAATGGTAAAGAGGATGACAGCAATAATCCAAATTTTCTTTTTCCCAAATTGATTAGCCATCCATCCACTTAGGGGAATAAAAATCGCAACTGTGATCAAATACACACTAACGAGTAAAGCAATTGTTGATGAACCTGTATGAAAATATTGGGCCATTTTAGGTAGTGCAGTTGTTACGATTGTTCCATCTAAAATCTCCATAAAGAGACTAGAAGCCATTAATAAAGCCACTTTTATTTCTTTGGTCATTCTTATCACCATTCTTTCTTTAGTTCATGTTTAAACTCTTTAATCCAATCAATTGCAACATTTGCCTGCTGTAGTCGTAATTCAAACCTTTTACTTGCATACCAGTGATCTTTTGAATTTTCCTCAGCTAATTTTTTTAGTGCAAATTGCGTATCTTCAATTATATCTCTTTGTTCTTGATCGAATTGATCCAATAGTTGCATTTGTTGGTCTAGTGTAAGGTGTTGCATTACATCAAGTTTAATTAAATATATATCAGCAGTATGGGCTCCACTTGGAACAGGCATTTTCATTAGTTCAAAAAAACGTTCTTCCCCTTTTTCTGTAATTGTTGCCATTTTCTTATTTTTTCCGTGTGATTCTACGTTAGTTATTTCTAAAAAACCATCATTCTCTAATTTTTCAAGCAATGGATAAATTACGCCATAGCTGACTTTACGATGACGTCCTAAAGAAGCTTGTAAGGCATTACGTAGATCATAACCACTTTGTGGTTCTTCCATTAATTCACCTAAAATAAAAAGTTCATTCATTATTTTTATTTCCTCCTATATATCTTTTAGATACATCCAATATATATCTAAAAGATATATATTGCAAGTCATTTTTATAAAAAACTTTTAAAATTATAAAGAATTAAATTCCGGAGCTTGTTTAGGAGGATGCTAATATGATTTATATAGTAAAGAATGTTTTGTATAAAATGATTTGGTAAATAACATTACAATATAGAAATAATTGCGTCTTATAGAACAATAAACGTAACTGATGATACATACTATTTTTCAGTATTATGATATTATATTTTCCAAAAGATAGGATAGGAGAATTTTTATGACAAGATATGAAAAGCAGAGAAATTTTTTGAAGTCTAATTTTGATGAATTCAAAAATATAAAAACGGATAAAATGAAAGGCATACCCCAGCCAGCTAGCATAAAATCTTATGATTCACAATCTAAAATTGTTGTTTTACCAAAGGTAAGTGAAGAAACTGTAACGAATTCTAATATTTATAAGTGTATAGGTAATAGAAGAAGTACAAGGCTTTATGCTGAAAAGTCTATGAATCTTGAAGAATTGTCGTATCTATTATGGGCTACTCAAGGAATTACTGAAACTAATAAAGCAGGTCTAACTTTAAGAACAGTTCCCTGTAGTGGGGCAACGCATTCTTTTGAAACATATTTATTTATTATGAATGTTGATGGGATACAAAAAGGTATTTATAGATATCTACCAGTAGAGCATAAACTTTTATTCATGTTTGAATTAGATGAAATTGACAATAAAATAGATGAAATTACTTTAGACCAGCCTTTTGTACCTAACTTTGCAAAGAAAGCTGCTGTTTTATTTGCTTGGAGCACGACTCCATATCGTTCAGAATGGAAGTTTGATATTACGGCACATAAAAAGATTTTAATAGATGTTGGCCATGTATGCCAAAATCTTTATTTATCCAGTGAATCAATAAAAGCAGGTGCATGTGCTATAGGAATTTATGATCAAAAGGCGATAGATACTCTTTTGGGGCTAGATGGAGATGAAGAATTTATTATATATCTTGCAGCTGTTGGAAAAAAGAAAGAATAAAATATTAAACCAGTGGGACATAAACATATCTCACTGGTTCTGTTTTAATTAGTTTTTTATATGTTCTCTGTGATTTTACTAATTCCTACTCTTGCGATAAATTCATTAAAAGTCTCATTCTCTAACTTATTTTTTTCAAAGAAAGTTATTATTTTCTCAAGAACTATATGAACCTCAGTAGATTTTACACGGTAGTTTAGATTTTCTGCAAACTGCCCACCATTGTTTAGTGTACCACCAAGCCATATGGTAAAGGCTTCCTCACAGCTATCTTCAGTTTTTATTAATGCACCTTGGAGGCTGATATCAGCTATATGTTTTTGTCCACAAGAATTGGGACAACCTGTAAAATGGATACGTAAAGGTGTATCTAGTTTGATTTTAGAATCAAGATATTCGATAACTTCTTTAGCACGTTTTTTTGTTTCGACAATGGCTAAATTACAGAATTCTTTACCTGTACAAGAAATTGTGTATCCTGTAAAAATACTTGGATTTGGAGAAAGTTGTTTAAATACATCTTTTTTTAATAGAGACGGTATCTCTTCATCACTTATGCCTGTAATAATTAAATTTTGTGATAGTGTAGTTCTAATTTTTCTATCTCCGTATTTTTCTGAAATATGGGCAAGTTCTAAAAGTTGATCACAAGTGATTTCTCCAAGTGGTAAACTAACACCAATATAGCTTTTGCCATCTTCATTTTGGGAATGTACTCCGAAATAATAAGATGCATTCCATGAAGCTAATTTATCATCACCTGAGCTTGGCATATCCCCAGTAAATTCTAATAATTTGTTCTTGAATTTTTCTGCTCCCCAGTCAGCTACTAAAAATTTTAAGCGGGCACGAGTACGTTTTTCCCTATATCCATAATCTCTAAAAATAGTACATACACCTTCAGCAACCTTTAGTACATCTTCTGGTTTAACAAATATATCTAGTTTTTGTGCTAAATGAGGGCTTGCTGAAAGTCCTCCTCCAACCCATACGTGGAAACCAATTACGTCCTGATTATCAATTTTTTTTGTTGCTGGAGTAAAGGCAAGATCATTAATTTGTGCATGAGCTGCATTATGTATACTAGCTGATATTGATATTTTAAATTTTCTTGGTAGATTAGAGAAATCCTTGTTTAATAAGAAGAAATTATTAACTTGTTCTACAAGTTCAGTTGTATCCATAAGTTCATCTTTATCAATTCCAGCAAGAGGATTTCCAACTATCGTTCTAGGGCAATCGCCACAAGCCTCAAAAGGACTTAGGCCACAAGCTTCTAATCTTTCATAAATAGAAGGTAAATCTTCTACCTGAACCCAGTGAAACTGTATAGCTCCTCTTGTAGAGACGTTTGCAATTCCACGTCCATAATCCTTAGCAATCCCTGCTAAAACTTTTGCTTGCTCTGAAGTCATTATTCCAGAATTAATACGAACTCTCATCATAAAGTATCCCTCTCTTGGCTTTTGTTCGTAAACGCCAGCCCATTTAAATCTATTCATATCTTTAGGCGTTATTGAATCATAACCTTCCTTCGAGTATTTGTCAATTATAGTTTCAATTACATCTAAGCCATCCTTTTCAAGCTTTATAATTTCTACGTCATTTAGTCTTTGATTTTTAGCCCAAATAGCTTCGTAAGACATATAGCTCCCTCCTTATCTTATTGCTCATTTTTAATATATCTGTATCCTTTGTTTATTCCATCCCCAAAATATAAAAGGTTATCAAATTTTGAAATATTTAATCTGTTTTCATCATCTAAATATTCCTTTGAAATAAGTCTGCCCTTTATAATTCCAAGAATATTAGTAATACCGGCATAGGCGTCTTTCTCGATAACATCAGTTAAAGTGCATTCTATAGTAATTGGGCATTCTTCAATGATTGGTGCGTTTACAATTTTAGATTTAGAATAAGTTAATTCGGTAGCGTCAAACTTTTGAACTTCATGACCAGATTTAGTTCCGCAAAAGCTAATTTCTTTCCTAAGTGAACTGTCAGGGATATTAATTACAAAATCACGAACTTCTTTAATTTGATTAATTGCATATCCTTTGCTACTAAAGCCAAGAACTACCATATCCTTAAGGCTATAGGAAGATGAAAGAGTAGTTACATTTGGAAGACCATTTTTATCAAAAAAACTTATAAGAATTACAGGAAATCCGTAATACATTTTTTCATAGTTAACATTTATTTTTTCCATTTCTATATTCCTCCTAAAAACTTTGTTTTATATAACTTTATAACATAAATGATAATAGTGCCGTGATATAAATCACTTAACTATTAACTAGAGATGCTGTTTAAGTAATTTATTATACGACTATATAATATGAAGAATTATATTATTAAAATAGGAAATATTAGATTAATATAATTAAATCATTATTAAAATATTTTTAAATTTTGATTTGAATCACATGATTATAAATGAAATTCTTATAGAATGAACATATAAACAATAAAGATATGTAGGAGGAATTTAAAATGAATACTACAAAAATTAAAGAGTTAACAGATGTTTTAGAAAAATTAAACAAACATGGAGTTTCAGATGAACTAAGAAAAGAAGCTTTAGAAATTGTTTCAGATATAAATCCAATTGAGTTATCAATTGCAGAACAAAATTTAATAGAAAAAGGAATGAATCCGCAAGATCTAAGGCATCTTTGTGATATTCACATGGAAGTCTTAAAGGATGAACTTGATAAAATTAAAACAAAAATTAAACCAGGACATGTTGTTAATACATTTATTATTGAGCATGAGAAAATCCTTGGATTTTTAACAGAACTTGAGGAGATTAATTCGAGAATTCAAAAATCAGATAATTATGATAGCTGCGCAAAAGAATTCGATTCATTGAAAACTGTTATTGATAACATTTTGGATGCAGAAAAGCATCATTTAAGAGAAGAGCAAGTTTTATTTTCAGAGATGGAAGAGAGAAAGATTACTGGTCCAACTAGAATAATGAGAATGGAACATGATGATTTAAGAGCGAAGAAGAAGTTCTTAAAAGCAATAGCTGAGAATGCTTCTAAATCTGAGTTTAAGGAAGTAAAAGAAAAAGTCGATGATACATCAAAGTATATAGTATTTAACTTAAGAGATCACATATTTAAGGAAAATTATATTTTATACCCTACAGCAATAGAAGCTATAAAAGATAATGAAATATGGGATGATATGAAAAGTAGATGTGATGAAATAGGATATTGTAGTTTTACTCCTAAAGAGTAATGTTTTATGCGATATTTCAGAATGTAGATTTCATTAATAATGAAAATCTTAATAAGTAGAACTTTCTTTGAATATTTTAAATAGTTAAAGAAAGTTCTACTTATTGTTAGTTTAGAGGATTAATTATTAATTTAATGAATCTTATTTACAAAATATATTAGCTTAATCCCATACCTTTTCTTTTTGCAATAATATGAGCTTCGATATTTTCAGCTACTTCAACAGGATTATCACCTAGGGCTATCTTACCACCAGTTACATCTTCTGCTTTTTCTGTTAAAAGTTCTACTAGTTCAGGAGCGCCAGTCATAAAAGGAGTAGGAGATAGATGAGTATAAGTACCATAAGCTAGTGCAAAAATTCCATCTATAGTTGCCTTTTGTTCCATCCATTCTGGAGCAGTAACGGCTATTGGAAGTTCTGATACATCAACATCTAAGTGATCTGCAAGAGCAGTAACTAGCATTGAAATTCTGCCAGTATCAGTACAAGTTCCGAAACTTAATACTGGAGGTATTTTTAGCATATTACATACTTCTTTTAAACCTTCTCCTGCCATTTCATTTGCGGCTTCAACAGTACATAGACCCGCTACTTCAAGAGCATGATTTCCGCATCCACCACTAACAACTAATATATCCCTTTTTATAAGCTCTTTTGTAAGATTTATAGTCATGGAATCTTGAGGTCCATTTCTTAAAGTTGAGCAATTTGCAAGAGCTACAACTCCTTTGATCTTTCCAGCAGCAATAACATCCACTAAAGGTTCAATTTTATTTCCAAGTGCACCTAAAACAGCTTCAGTTGAAAAACCAGCTATAGCTTTTTGAGTTTTCTTTGGAACTAAAGGTTCAATTTTTCTTTCTTTTCTCTTTTTAAAGTTTTCAATGGCAAGTTCAATTAATTTATCTGCCATCTTATCAACTTCTGAAGGTTCATAAGGAATCTTATGTTCAATACCAGGTAAATCAATTATAGTACTTACAGACACTAAAGTGACTTGGTATTTTTCTGCGTACATATCTATGGCTGGAGGTGAACAATTTTCTTCCATTGCAAACACGTCAACAGTACCAGTAGCAAGTAATGGTTCTATAGTAAGCCAATTACCCATGTGACCTACAAAAACTTCATCCATCTCAAATCTTTGAAGTAATTCTTGACCTGTTTCTATAGAACCAACTATTCTAAGTCCTTTTGCACCTGCAGCTTTTGCCATGTTTTGAACTTCAGCAGATCTTGCTTTTAAAAGAGTTGCAACTCCAGGCCAAGGTTGATGCCCGTTAAATACTACATTTACATAGTCAGGGTCCATAATTCCTAAATCCATATTGACTTCATGTGGTTTTGGAGTTCCAAATAGTATATCTTGAACCATTTCAAGCCCTATTTGAGTATTGTAAATTGTAGCGATTCCAAGTCTAAGTGACTTCATGGCTAGAGAAACATGACTTCCATCTACGTTTGTAAGGCAGCTAGCCACACAGTTTTGCTCTTCATGTACTGTACCAGCTGGATATATAGCTAACTTTTTCCATATTTCTTTTCTTTTCTTAGGTGCGAAAGCCTCAACCATAATATTTTTATCTTCCGCATCTATCTTTTGCTGATCTTCAAGCAATACTGCTAAGTCGATTGCCATTTTGTTAACTTCTTGATTTGTGTCGATTCCTACTTTTTCACACATCCATTTAAGTTTATCTACATCAGTAATTTTAAATGGAGTTTTTCCTTCTCCAGTAGCTTTTAAGGTTCTAAAAGCTTCATAAGCATGATGACTATATGTACCAGCCCCCATTATATTTTTTAGGAGAAAGTTTCTCATAGCCATAGCATTAGGGTCTATTCCGCAGACACCTTTTTCTTGGCCACCTTTTTCATTAATTCTACATGGACCATTTGAACAGAGTTGACAGCTTACCCCTTTAAGACAAAACGAACATCTTATCTTTTCTTGAGAAGCATATCTATCAAATACATTTGATAATTTATCATCTCTTATTCTTTTTACCATTTCCTCTACAGAATCATGATAACTTACTCTTCCGTTAAATCCTTCTAATTCTTCTAGCATTTTTTCACTCACTAAAATTTCACTCCTTTAACTTTCCTATATGAAAGAAAATTAATAGAAATACAAGCATATTATTTTCTTTCATGCGTCTATTAATATCGATATTAACTTTTCCTATTTAGGAATTAATTATGTATATAATTTTTTTGTTTACGGAGATATATTGATTGGGGAACTAATGAAAGGATACAATTAGCAAACATATTTTTAGATATTTACAATCTTATTTGATTCTAATCACATTTTATTTGAATAAATAAAGCTATAATGGATTAAAGAGTGAAATAAATCTTAGTAACAAATAAACAAATTTAGGAGGAATTAATTATGTTAAATTATACTGCAACTGTAGATGCTAGAATATATGAACCGAAGGATAAACACCCAATGATTTTTAAAACTTTTGAGGGGCTAATTCATGGTGAGAAGATGGAACTTATAAATGATCATGACCCTAGACCACTTCATTATCAGTTTATAATTGAACTTCCGGAGCAATTTGAGTGGAAATATATTGAACAAGGGCCTGAGGTGTGGAGAGTTGCTATTACAAAGAAATAGGTTTTATATATATAATTACATAGACTTAGGAGTATAATATAGCGAGCTGATAGGTATAATAAAAGGAACCTAATTAGGACATTCATATATTTTTTATGAACAAAAAAGAGGTGTTTTTCTTGGAAGAAAAGATAGTTATTATTGGTAGTGGTATTGCAGCCATTTCAGCAGCTAAAGCAATACGAGAAATAGATAAGCAAAGTGAAATTGTTATATTTGGTGAGGAAAAGTTTTATCCATACTATCGAATTAAGATTTCTAAAGGGCTTTTAGGCAATTTGGAGGAAGATAAGCTCTTAATTCAAAAAAAGAAATGGTATACGGATAATAATATTCAGGTTTATTCTGATAATAAGGTTACAGGCGTAGATACAAAAAATAAAGAAGCAATTCTTGAAGATGGAACCCGTGTGCCTTATACTAAACTGCTTTTAGCAAATGGAGCAAGTAATCTTACGCCCCCAATTAAAGGCATAGATAAGCCAGGTGTATTTAACTTAAGAACATTAGATGGAGCTTTAAAAATTTTAGAGTATTTAAATAATGTTAAGAGAGTACTTCTTATTGGAGGGGGAGTTCAGAACTTAGAAATTGCTAATATACTATCTGAATGTGGGAAAAAAGTTATTATTGCAGAATTTGCTTCACGTTTAATGTCTCGTCAGTTAGATGAATTTGCGTCAGGCAAGTTAAAGCAATCAATTGAAGCTAAAAATATTGAAGTAATGCTGGATACTCAAGTACAAGAAATATTTGGGGAAGAAAAGGTCAAAGGTTTTATAACTAAGTCGGGAACGCAAGGTGCTTGTGACATGGTTATTTATTCCACTGGAATTATGCCAAATGTTTCAATTGCCCAAAATACTGATTTAGAGGTGAATAAGGGGATAGTAGTAAATAACAAAATGCAGACCAATATGAAAGATATATTTGCCGCAGGAGATGTTTCAGAATTTAACGGTAGAGTCTATGGATTATGGAGTATTGCAATGCAGCAAGGTAAAGTTGCAGGAGCGAATATATGTAATCAAGGTTTAATTTTTGAACCTTCAGTACCAGTAACTTCATTAAGCGCTTTTGGAATATCTGTGTTTTCAATGGGATATATTGAAGGAGATCAAGATATAGATTCATTGGTTGAAGGATCGGATAATGAACATAAGTATTATAAAATACTTATACGTAATAATCATATAGTTGGAACTATCGTATTGGGTGACAATAAGAAATTCATGGTGATTAAAAGTCTTATAGAAAATAAAATAGAAGTTAATATTAATGAAGCAGCTAAATATTCAATAGACGAATTTATTGAGATTATTAGCAACAAAAAAGGCAACTAGAAATTTAGTTGCCTTTTGTTCTCTTTAGAATAAAGTGAAACTTTTCAGGTGGGGGGTAACTCCACCTGAATTTTGTTGAATTTATACACACAGGGTGAGCATCATTATAATACTATATTTTTAAATTTTAGTACTGCAAGTTCTAAGTATAATCTATCAGAAAATTACGTATATTAAGAGTTGAATTATACATTTTATAGAACTTATGAAGTAGAATTTAACAAATGGGAGGAATTAGTATGAAGGAACTTAGAGATGGAGTATATTGGGTTGGCGCCACCGATTGGAAAGTAAGGCATATTCATGGAAATGAATTATCTACCCATAGAGGAAGTACATATAATTCATACCTTATTAAAGATGAAAAAACGGTTCTTATAGATACTGTATGGGAGCCTTTAACAGAGATGTTTCTTGAAAATTTGAGAGAGGTAACTGATATATCGAAGATTGATTATGTTGTTATGAACCATGGGGAACCTGATCATTCAGGAGCGTTACCTGCATTAATGGAGTATATTCCTAATGCAACAGTTTTTGTTTCGAAAAAAGGTTTAGAGTCAATACAGAAGCATTATCATAAGGAGTGGAATTTTAAGGTCGTTTCAACAGGGGAGAAAATAAATATAGGTAAAAATAATCTTGTATTTATAGAAGCTCCTATGCTTCACTGGCCTGATAGTATGTTTACATATCTTACTGGAGAAAATATATTGTTTTCTAATGATGCATTTGGACAGCATTATGCTTCTTCGAGCATTTTTAATGATGAAGTAGATGAAACAGAAGTTAATCAGGAAGCTCTTAAATATTACGCAAACATACTTACTCCTTTTAGTAAACTGGTTACAAAAAAAATAGATGAACTTAAAAAACTTGGAGTACCTGTAGATATGATAGCTCCAGCTCATGGCATAATTTGGAGAAAAAATCCAATGATGATAGTGGAGAAATACTATGAGTGGGCAGCTGGAA
Organism: uncultured Clostridium sp.; assembly: GCA_963524945.1. Classification (GTDB taxonomy): domain Bacteria; phylum Bacillota; class Clostridia; order Clostridiales; family Clostridiaceae; genus Clostridium. Next base: position 69,057 of record CAURJV010000007.1, on the reverse strand, counting down.
AATCAAATAAAAGCGTAGTGGTTGCATATAACTCAATGTGGGGGGCTACTCATAAAATGGCTGAATTTATAGGCAAAGGCCTAGGAGAAGCAGGGGTAGAATATAAAATATTTAATGTCGCTACTTCAGATAAAAGTGATATATTAGCCGAAGTTTTTAAATCAAAGGGAATAATACTAGGATCATCAACAGTTAATAATGGAATTTTAACTTCTTTATTACCTCTTATTGAAGACTTAATTGGATTGAAGTTTAATGAGAAAGTAGGTGCAGCTTTTGGAAGCTATGGATGGGGTGGAGAATCAACAGATATTCTTACAAACTATTTAACAAAGGCTAAAATTAAAGTTGTTGAAGAGGGATTAAAGTTTAAATATATGCCAAATGATGACGAACTTGAAGCGTGCATAGCCTTTGGAAAGAATTTTGGTCAGAAAGTGTTAGAAGAATTTTAAATATTAATAATAGTTTGCTTAAATAGTTGGTGAGACACATATGCTAAGCAAATTAATGTTATATTTAATATCAAAAGGATCTTAGGAAAGAAAGGCTGTTTTGTGCCTAATCTCACAAGATCCTTTTGATGTAGATTATAGATGAAAAATATCTACGGCAACTTTGGGCACTTTATTTCTTTTCATGTGCCTTATTTTAAATTGTACTAAACAATAAATCACTAGTATAAGTAACTATTCTATCAATGCTCTTTAGGTTGTCTTCTTTTGATGAAAATCTAATTCTTAAAGGTAATTCTATATCAGTCATACCAGTAGATTTAATTATATCAGAAGTATTTAATGATCTTAAATTAGTTTTATTTAAATAGTCTTGTATAACCTCTATAGCCTCTCCACTCCAGCCATAAGAACCAAATGCTGCGCCTAGCTTGTTTTCTAAGTTTAGAGTTTTAAGATTTTTTAGTACCTCTTCCATATTTCCAATCATGTCACCATATTTAGTTGAGCTGCCAAAGAAGATTGCGTCAGCTTCATTAATAGCATTCATTATATTATCCATTGGATCTTTATTTACATCCATAAGTTCTGAAGTTATATTTTGCTCTTCAAACTTTTCTTTAAAAATGCCTGCAATCTTTTTTGTATTTCCTGTCATAGTGGAGTATAAAATAAGTGCTTTTTTATCTAGCTCTGTACTTTTGCTCATATTATCATAAATATCTATAAAGCTTTGGACTTCATCTCTAATAATAAATCCATGAGAAGGAGCTATCATCTTTATATCTAAATCTTTGATTTTTTCAATCATTTCTTGAACATATCTTCTGTGAGGATGCATTATCAATTTATAATAAGTAATAAAGTCTTCCTTTATGTCTACTTGAGCTAAGTCATTGAAGTATTCATAATTGGCTACATGAGTACTGAAAATATCACAAGGGAATAAAATTTTATTATCTTCGCAATAAGTTATCATAGTTTCTTCAGTATGAAGATATGGTGTTTGTATAAATTTAAGAATTTTACCTCCTATATCTAAAGTATCACCATCACTTACAACTAAAAATTCTCTATTATGAAGCCTGTACATCTCTTTAAGTTCATTTACAGCTGGCTCTGTGCATACAATTACAGCATTTTTTGCTTTGGCTGCTAAGCTTCCAAGAGCTCCAGAATGATCAGGCTCTGTATGATTAATTACAATATATTTAATTTTGTTAAGTTCAATCACATTACCTAAGTTTTGTACAAATTCTCTTCCAAAACTCATATCAACAGTATCAATTACTGTAGGCTTTTCTGTCATTAATAAATAACTGTTATAAGTAGTTCCTTTAGTTAAAGTCAATCTATGAAAAGGCACATCTCTATCATCCACCTTACCAACCCAAAATATATTTTTACCTAGCATAATGTTTTGTTCCATAATATAAAACCTCCATAATTTTTATTTATTTTTATATTTCAATTAATTTTCTAAGTTGTTGTCTTTCTATGGCTTAATTTTATAGCTATTTAATTAATTATAATGTGATTTAAATCAAATACTCATAAATTAAAATAACAAAAACCATGCAATAAGGGGATTTGTCTCCCTTATTGCATGGTTTTCAATTTTATACAGCGGCTTTATGCATTTTGCAATAGTTCAAATACTTGTCTAACTTTAAAAGTTTAGCCTAATATTTGTTTTAAATCCTCATCAGGAGTACTGATTGGTTTAAGATCGAAATTATTAACTAAGAAATTTAATACATTAGGAGTTAAGAAAGCAGGTAAGCTTGGCCCGATATACATTCCTTTTACGCCTAATGAAAGTAATGCTAGTAAATCACATACAGCTTTTTGTTCATACCAAGACAATACTATTGATAAAGGTAAATCATTAACTGTGCAGTTAAATGCATCAGCTAAAGCTAAAGCTATTCTAACTGCTGAGTATGCATCATTACATTGTCCAACATCAAGCAATCTTGGAAGTCCTGCAACTTCACCAAATTGTAATTTGTTGAAACGATACTTTCCGCATGCTAAAGTAAGAATAATACAGTCACTTGGAATTTTCTCAGCAAACTCTGTATAATAATTTCTTCCAGGCTTTGCACCATCACATCCACCAATTAAGAAGAAGTGCTTAACTTTTCCGTCTTTAACTGCATTAATAATTGTTTCAGCATGACTTAACGTTGCCTTATGCCCAAAGCCTACTAAAATTTCTTTAACTTCTTCGTCTTCTGTGAAACCACCAAGTTCAAGAGCTTTATTTATTATTTCAGAGAAATCCTTATATCCATTTTCATCTTTTTCAATATGTTTAATACCATCAAAACCAACAACACTTGTTGAGAATATCCTATCTATATAAGAATCTTTTGGTCTCATTAAGCAGTTTGTTGTCATTAGAATGCAACCAGGTATATTATCAAATTCTTTTTGTTGATTTTGCCATGCACTTCCGAAATTACCTACTAAATGAGGATATTTGTTTAATTCAGGATATCCATGTGAAGGTAACATTTCTCCATGAGTATAAATATTTATTCCTTTACCCTCAGTTTGCTCAAGTAACATTTCTAGATCTCTTAAATCATGTCCAGAAACTACTATGAATGGACCCTTTTTGACATTTACATTAACTTTTGTAGGTGATGGAGAACTATAAGTAGTATTATTAGCAGTATCTAAAACTTCCATAATCTTAACACTCATAGTACCTGTTTCCATTGCAAGTTTAATCAAATCTTCAAGATTTAAACTATCATCAGCTAAAGCTGCTAAAGCCTTAAAATAGAAGTCATTTACTTCATCGCTAGTATATTTTATAAATCTAGCTTGATGAGAATAAGCAGCAATTCCTTTTAAACCATATTTTATTGTTTCTCTAAGAGAACGAATATCTGGATCTAAGTTTTCATCGTACATTATTCCAGCTTTTTCAGCATCTTCAAGTATAGATTCTTTAGAATCACTTAGGTTGTACAATGCTTCAGGAGAGGTGATATTTTCAGATTTAACCTTTGCTCTTAAAGACTCTTTAATTTCCTGAGATTTTTTAAGTTGAATAAGGTGAGCTTTAGGGTCAAAATTAACATTAGTTAATGTCATAAATAAAGAATCTTCAACAAAAGAGGCTACTGATGTGTCAACCTTTTCAATTTTGCTTAAAAGTTCTTTTGCATACACACTTATTCCTTTTAATTGATAAATTAATAAATCTTGCATTGCTGCAATTTCAGGTGTTTTACCACACACACCTATTTTAGTACATCCCTTACCTCCAGCAGTTTGTTCACATTGATAACAAAACATTTTTTCTACCATAATAAAAACTCCTCTCATATTTACATAATATAGTGCTACGGATATATTATACAATAAAATTGGATAAAAATAAAATATAATAATATAATTTTCAGAAAAATGTAAAATAAACCATATTAAATGACAAAAATATGTCAAAAAATTGATTGTGATTTAAAAAATATTAATGTTAACTCTAAATTAGTGTTTGGAGATACCGAAGTAATTTATTTTGATAAAACTTTAAAAACAATTAACCTTATAAAGTTAAGGAGTGGGAATAGAGTATAGCATTTTTAAATTATTATAATCATATACTTTAGCTGTAGAAATGATTGAAAGTATTTGGAATCTAAAACCAGTACATAATTTAGTATGTATTAATGATAATTGTTATAGAAAATGAAAAGTTTTAACTTTTTAATAAGAGAAAAGAAGTAATAAATGATGGAGGAATTAAATTGACAAGTGGCAAAGCATGTCCACTTACAAAAGCTAAGATTCATACGTCAAAGAGATTTGCAAATGATGTTGTAGGAATGCTAAAAGATAAAAAGACTAAAAAGATGAATGCTATATGGCTGGAAGTGACAGGATGCTCAGGAAATATAATTTCCTTACTTAACAGTGAAAATCCAGGACTTTATGATATTTTAACTGACATGGTGAATTTTACTTATAATAACACACTTATGGGATTAGAAGGGCAGCTTGCTTTTGAAAAGTTTTTAGAAACGTTAGATACAGAGTTTATATTATTAGTGGATGGGGCAGTTTCAACAAAAGAAAAGGGGCGTTATAACATTGTAGCAAATTACAATGGGACAAACATTACAGCGTTAGAGGCAATACAACTAGCAGGCGGAAAAGCAAAGTATGTTGTGGCTGTAGGTACTTGCGCTTCTCATGGGGGAATATCGGCTGCAAAACCAAACCCTTCAGAAAGTAAAAGTGTACAGGAAGTTTTAAATCGACAAGTAATTAAACTGCCAGGTTGCCCTTGCCATCCAGATTGGATAGTAGGAACTTTAGCACATTTGATTGGTTATGGCGTACCTGAATTAGATAGTGAGGGAAGACCATTACTTTTCTATGGAGTTACAATTCATGATAATTGTACAAGGAGAGGATTTTTCGATAAAGGTATATTTGCACAAAAGTTTGGAGACGAAGGCTGCATGATAAAACTAGGATGTAGAGGGCCTGTTACAAAAACTGATTGCCCAAGGAGAAAATGGAATGGATACGTTAACTGGCCTATTGGAGATAATACAAATTGTATTGGGTGTGCAAATGCACAATTCCCAGATGGAATGGAACCTTTCGTAAAGTATTAGGCGCATGAAATAAAATGATGAACAATCATACTGATAAATTATTTTATTAATTATGCCATAAGGAGGAGTTATGGGCAAAACAATAACTATAGATCCAGTAACGAGAATCAGTGGCTTTTTGGAAATAAAAGCAGAAGTAGAAGGAAATACAATTGCTAAAGCAAATGCCAGTGGACTACTTTTTAGGGGATTTGAAAAAATGTTAATAGGAAGGTCACCTTTAGATGCTGTATATTTTACAGAGAGAATTTGTGGAATATGCTCTACAGCTCATTCAATGGCTTCTACTTTAGCATTAGAAGATGCATTAAAAGTAACTGTTAGCTTAAATGATAATTATATTCGAGATATTTTACATGGTTTTGAGTTTATACAAAATCATTTAAGACATTTTTACCTTTTGTCTATGCCAAGCTATGTAAAGATATCAAACATAAAACTAATAGAAGAACAACAATATACTGATTACAGATTACCAGATAAAATAAACAAAAAAATAGAAGAGGATTATGTAAAAAGTATTGAACTCAGCAGATTAGCTCATGAAGGATTAGCACTTCTAGGAGGAAAAGCTCCTCATAACCATGGGATTTTTGTAGGTGGAGTTACTGTGAATATAGACGCATATAAGCTAGAAAAGGTAAAAAGTATTATTAGAAAAATAGAATCTTTTGTAAAGAATATAATGATAGAAGATGTAGAGATTATTTCGAAATATTACTCTGACTATTTTAAAAAAGGACAATCTTATCCATATTTTATGACTTATGGAGTATTTGATAAATATGAAGATCCTGAGATTACTTATGTTAAGCCAGGAGTAATGAAGGATAATGTAAAATATCCTTTGGAACCAGATAAAATCACAGAGCAAATCCATTATTCGTGGTATAAAAAAGATGAAGGTTTGGAGGAAGTAGATTTATCTAAATTAGATGCGTACACTTTTATAAAAGCTCCTCGTTATTTAGGACTTCCAATGGAGGTCGGTCCTTTGGCAAGATTAATAGTAAGCGGACAATACACAAATGGACATTCATGTATGGATAGAAATATTGCAAGGGTATTGGAAACAGAAAAGATTATAGGGATAATGAATAAGCTTATTGAAAGGGTAGAACTAAAACCTAACAATCAAAAAACCTATAATATTCCGGAAAAAGCTTATGGGGTAGGTCTAACGGATACTACTAGAGGCGCTCTTGGGCATTGGGTAGAGATAGATAAAAACGTTATTAATCATTATAATATCATAACACCTACTGTATGGAATTTGTCACCCAAGGATGAATCAAATCTTCCTGGAACTATAGAAAGAGCCTTGATTGGAACTAAATTAAACAATATTAAAGAGCCTATAGAAATTGGTCGTATTGTTAGATCATTTGATCCATGTGTATCTTGTGCAACTCATTTGATTGGATCATCAGGTGATACAGAAATAGTAGAGGTTTTGGTTTGAAAATATATCTATAGTTTAGGAAGGTAGAGAAGTATATATTATGAAAAATACGTGTTCTAACATTAAAGTGATTGCGATTGGAAATGTTCTGATGAAGGACGATGGTATAGGGATTGAAGTGGCAAAAAGGATAGAAGAAAAGCTTTTAGAAAGGAATATTAAAGTTATTTATGGGGAAACCGATGTTCAATACAGTATTGCAAGTGTAAAAGAAGATGACTATATATTTATTTTAGATGCTGCATATTATGGAAAGAATCCAGGTGAAGTCACTTGTTTGCAGTTAGATGATTTTATTTCTAAGAAAAGGGAATATTCTCAGCATAATTATAATTTCTTGGATTTATTAAAACTTTTTTATCCTAGTGTTAAAGGGCAAATTTATGGAATTGAGGTTAATAATGTTGAAATTGGCTTTGGATTAAGTGAAGAATTACAAGAAAAATTAGAGGTTATTTCTAAAAAGATTTTAGATGAAATAGAAATATATGTACTTAAGTTACGATCAAAAAATAAATGAAGGGATAGTGAAAAATATGCATGATACTATTTTATTAAGTAAGATTTCTGAGGAATTAAAGAATATATGTGCAACTAATAATATTAATAAAGTTAAAACGTTCACTGTTATTGTAAATCAAAGAAGTCATGTTAATGAGGAGAATCTTTATGAGCATCTTCAGAATCTTGATGCAAATTTAGTTGGAAAATGGACAAAAATTAATGTACAGAGGGAAGATATACAGGACCAAACTGCAATTCTTAAAAGCATTCAAGGCGAACAAGGCTAAATCCTTAATTAGATAGCTCATAACATATAAATAAAAGAAGGTCTTTAATATATGAGATATATAGTAAAAATTTACGGAATTGTTCAAGGTGTAGGATTCCGTCCCTTTGTATATGAAAAAGCAAAGGATTTTAAAATTTGTGGATCGGTTCAAAATATAGGTGGTGCTGTATTAATTGATTGTTTGGGTGAGAGGGAAAATATAAAACAGTTTATGCTTAATGTTATAAAAAGACCTCCGAGTATTGCAAGAATAGAAAAGGTTCGATGTACATTAATTAAAAACGATTTAAGTACTATTCCATATCCTAACAAAAACAAATTTATAATTAAAGAAAATATTGATCAAAAATTTGTTATTAGGGAAAGCACTAAACAAAAGAATGAAATGAGATTTATTTCACCTGATATAGCAGTTTGTGATGAATGTTTGGAGGATATTCGAAGTAAAGAAAACTTTCGTTATAAATATGCTTTTACAAATTGCACTCAGTGTGGACCTAGATATTCAATTGTCAAAGCTTTTCCATATGATAGGCAGAATACTACTATGGAAGACTTCTATATGTGTGAGGAATGTAAAAAGGAATATGAAAATCCACTAAGCAGAAGATTTCATGCGCAGCCAAATTGCTGTGAAAAATGTGGGCCTAAGCTCTTTTTAGCAAATAATCATGGAGAGCAGATTAAGTGTGAAGATCCTATTAAAGAAACTATTTCACTTATTAAAGAAGGAAAAATATTGGCTATTAAAGGTATTGGCGGATTTCATTTGGTTTGTGACGGAAGAAATGAGAAAGCTATTAATTTGCTTAGAAGTAGAAAGCAAAGGAAGGATAAACCATTAGCTTTGATGGCTAAAGATATTGGAGTTATTAAAGAGATTTGCTATGTATCTGATAAAGAAGGGGAAGTAATAAGTAGTAGTAAGAGACCCATTGTAATTTTAAAGAAGAAATATCCTTTCGTATTACCAGAGGTTATAGCACCAAAGCAAAATAGTCTAGGAGTAATGCTTCCGTATGCACCTCTTCATTATCTATTATTTAATGAAAAGTTAGATCTTTTGGTTATGACTAGTGGAAATATAAGCAGTATGCCAATGGAATATAAAAATGAAGAAGCACTAAAACATTTAAATACAGTGGCAGATTATTTTTTGATGAATGATAGGGAGATTTACGTCCAAGTTGATGATTCTGTTGTAAAAGTGATAGATGAAGTAGAAAAGGTTATTCGCGGTGCAAGAGGATACAGGCCTTATTCATTAAAAACAGAAGTTAAAAATGAAATCATAGCAGTTGGAGGACAGCAGAAAAATACTATTTGTGTTTCTAAAAATGGATATGCATATTTAAGTCAGTATTTAGGCGATTTGGGAGAATTTAATTGTTATAAGAATTTTAAATACGTTCTAAAACATTTTTGCAATTTATTTGATATTAATGCAGAAGTATTGGCATACGATATGCATCCAGCATACTCAAGTACTAAATATGCCAAAGAAAAGAAAATGAGAAAAATAGAAGTACAGCATCATCATGCTCATATGGTTAGCTGCATGGCTGAACATTCTATTTATGATTCTGTAATTGGAATTATATTTGATGGCACTGGATTTGGGCTTGATGGAGCAGTATGGGGCGGTGAATTTTTTATTGGAAATCGAAGAGGATTTAAAAGAGCAGGGCAATTGAAATATGTAAATATCCAAGGAGGAGAACAAGCTATAAAAGAACCTTGGAGATGTGCTTCAAGTTATCTATACGCTTTGGGTTATGATCCAGCAAAAATAATTAAAGGAGTAGATAATGAAAAAATTGAAGTAGTTAAACAAGCTTTAAATTCAAAAATAAATTGCTTCTTATCTTCAAGCATTGGAAGATTGTTTGATGCAGCAGCAGCCTTATGTGGGATCAGAAATAATATATCTTACGATGGACAGGCAGCAATAGAATTAGAGAATGTTATTGATTATGAAGTTAAAGAAAGTTATTTATATAATATCAAAGAGGAAAATGGTATTTTTAATATTCAATATAAAAGTATTATTGAAGGAATCCTGGGAGATATTCAGAAAAAGGAATTGATTTCTAAGATGTCTTCTAAATTTCACAATTCACTTATTAAAGCATCCTGTGATTTAGTGTGCAAGCTTAGAGAAAAGGAACATATAGATAAAGTTGTTCTCAGTGGTGGTGTTTTTGAAAATCAGTATCTTTTAAAAGGAATATATATAAATCTAATTAATCATGGATTTAAAGTATATTATAATGAACAAATTCCGACTAATGATGGTGGAATTTCTTTTGGGCAACTTCATGTTGCAAATTCAATTATTGAAGATAAATGATAATTTATATTATTGAAAATAAGCTATCAGATTGATTTACGATTTTTGTAGTGTGAATAAAGAAGGAAGGTAAGTTTATGTGTCTTGCAATTCCAGCACAAGTTAGAGATATAGATAACTATAGTGCAATAATAGATATTATGGGATTAGAGAGTAGAATTAATATTCAGCTTATTGAAGAACTAAAAGTGGGAGATTATGTTTTAGTGCATGCGGGATGTGCTATTCAAAAGATTGATAAGGATTATTTTGAAGAATTACAAGAGATATTCCAATCAATAATTAATAGCGAGGAAAAAGTATGAATAAAGAAATCTTGATTAAAGATATGCTCAAGAAAATTCAAAAGCCTCCAGCTAAAATATTTAATGTTATGGAGGTTTGTGGAACTCATACTCAGGCACTTTCAAAACTTGGAATTAGACAATTGGTTAATCCTAACATAAATTTACTGTCAGGACCAGGATGCCCAGTTTGTGTTACTTCAGAAGGTTATATTGATGCAGCTATAGAATTACTTAAGAATTCAAATGTGATTTTAAGTACTTTTGGAGATATGATGAAAGTAAATGGAAGTAGAGAGAATTTAATTAAGCAAAGAGAAAAAGGAAAAAATATTAAAATATTATATTCACCTCTGGATTCAATAACACTTGCAGAAGAAAATGAAGATAAGGAAATAGTTTTTCTTGGAGTAGGCTTTGAAACTACAACTCCTATAATTGCTTTGGCTATAAAGATAGTAGAGGAAAAAAGCATAAAAAATATTTCATTTTTAATAGGAATGAAAAGAATGGAGCCAATCCTCCATTACATACTTAAGCAGCCTAATCACAATATACAGGGATTGATGTGTCCAGGACATGTGGCAGCAGTAAAAGGAGCAGATTATTTTAAATTTATTGTAGAGGAATATAATATTCCAGCAGTAGTAGCAGGTTTTGAAGCTTTAGATATTACTTGCGCTTTATATTTCTTAATGGAACAACAAAACAAAACTGAAAAAAGTTTTAAAAATTTATATAAAACTTGTGTGAGCCCAGAAGGAAACAAAAGAGCAAATGAATTAATGGGTGAAGTATTCACATATTGCGACAATGAATGGAGAGGAATAGGCGTTATTAAAGATTCTGGATTTGCTTTGAGTGAGAAATATAGAAAGTATGATGCTGCTGAAAGATTTGGAATAAATTTAAGAAAGAATTCCGAAAAAAACAATATTAAAACTTGTGCATGCAGCGAGATTTTATTAGGAAAGAAATTACCTAATAAATGTGAACTTTTCGGAAGAAGCTGTATACCAGAGCATCCTATAGGACCTTGTATGGTATCTACTGAAGGATCTTGCTCTATTTTTTATAAGTATGGGGGAATGGAATAAATGAGTGAAATGATTAAGCTTATTCATGGCGATGGAGGAAATCATACAAAAATATTAATTGAGCAGCTTTTTTACAAATATTTTAATAATAATATTCTTTTACAAGAGCAAGACTCAGCAACATTTACAGCAGTACAAGGAAAGATGGCTTTTACCACAGATTCTTTTGTGGTAAAGCCACTGTTTTTTTCTGGAGGAAACATAGGAAAGCTTGCGGTTTGTGGAACCGTTAATGACTTATCCGTATCTGGAGCAAAGCCGTTTTATTTAAGCGCTAGTTTTATAATTGAAGAAGGATTTTCAATACAAAGTCTTGAAAAAATTGTTAAGTCTATGGGACAAACCTGTTTAGAATGTGGAGCTAAGATAGTAACAGGAGATACAAAGGTAGTTGAAAAAGGAAGCGTAGATGGAGTATTTGTTAATACTAGTGGAATCGGATATATAATTAATGGATACGAAGTAAAACCCATTGAAGAAGGAGATAGAATTATAGTAACTGGGGGAATTGGCGAACACGGAACAACAATTGCAGTAGAGAGATATAACCTAAAAGTCAAAGGCGATTATAAAAGTGACTGTGCATCATTATTTCCTTTTATAGAAGAACTTAAAGAACAGTTCTCTTCGATAAAAATAATGAGGGATGCAACTCGCGGAGGATTAGCAACTGTATTACATGAATTTTCCTCGCTATGCAGACTTGGAATACATCTAGTTGAGGATGAAATTCCAATTAGTGAAAGTGTTAAGGCCATCAATAAACTTTTAGGGTTAGACCCACTGTATTTGGCATGTGAGGGAAGAATGGTACTAGTTGTTAAAGAAACCGAGTCCCAAAAAGTACTAGATATAATTCGCTCACTTGATCAAGGAAAAGGAGCGAAAATTATAGGTGAATTTGTTGAAGAGTCTAACCAGAATATATTTATAGAAAATGGATTTGGAGGGAAGAGATTATTATCACCTTTAGAAGGAAGTATGCTACCTAGAATATGCTAAATGCCACATGAAATCCTAATCTAAAATAACGTAAACTAAGCTAATAACAAGAAAAATTATTATAACTATAATTGCTGTGGAGCTTTAAGCTTATTTCAAATATTGGATCATTAAATATTCTAATGGTTATCATTAAGTATTTATATTTTATTTATTATCATATATCTATTATACTGAAACAAAATAAGAAAGAATTAGTAATGCATAGTTAGGGAGTTGTATGATTATTATGGTTAATGAGAAGAGACAAAAAGAGATGAAGGCATTAGGTTTTTTATTACAAAATGATAGGGAACATTACGCAGTAAGGTTTTTAAGTAGAGCAGGAAATTTTACAGTTGAAGAATTAAACAATATAAATGGGATTGCTAAAAAATATGGACGAGGTTATTCTGGACTTACAACAAGACTTCAAATTGAAGTTCCTTGGATTAAAGATGAAGATGCAGAAAAAGTGATGGAAGAAGCAAAATCTTTGGGACTACGTCATGGTGGAACGGGTCAAAAGATAAGGCCATTAGTTGCATGCAAAGGAACTGTATGTCTGCATGGTAACATTGATACTCAGGCAATCTGCAGAGAACTAGAGGAAAAATATTTTGCTACAGATACCCCCCATAAGTGTAAAATAGGAATAGTAGGTTGTGCTAATAATTGTGCAAAAGCTAATATAAATGATATTGGAATAATGGGAAAGACAATCCCGGAATTTAATTTGGACAACTGTATTGGATGTGGAATTTGCGTTAAAGGCTGCAGGCAAAAAGCATTAGAGGTAGTAAATAGAAAAATAGTATATCATGAAGAATTATGTGTAAGTTGCGGTGAATGTTCTAGACTATGTAGAACCAATGCGGTTGGCATTAAGGAAAAAGGTGCAGAAATTTTTGTTGGTGGAAGATTTGGGAGAGGAATAAGAATAGGAGATTCTTTAGGAAAAATATTTGAAGAAAAAGATATAGTATTTGTAGTTGATAGGATTATGGAGTATTATAAAGAAATTGGATTAAAGGGAGAAAGAATTTCAACAGTCATGGATAGAGTAGGAAAAGAAAAATTTATATCTGAAGTATTAAGCAGGCAATAAGACATTTATAATTTGTTGGATTTCTGTTAACCTTATGCTTAAGTATTGGATAGAGGGAAAGGCTATGAATTAGTTTATTCTCTCTTTTTTGTTGTAATTTATGTGTGTAACTATGTTACTTATATTTTCTAAAGATTTATATATAATAAAGTCATGGAAATAAATGCATGACCATGAGGCATGAGCATAAGCAACTTAATAGGACTTTTGATAATAGTGATAAGCTTAATTAGCTTCCATATCACTTAAGTGGAATAATAGATGAGTCCAGAAAATTCTTATTCAAACATAACATTGAGGCTAGAGTAAATAATGAGATTTTAACAATTTTGTTTACTCAACAACCTAAATTATAAATTATTTAACTAGTGAAAATTGACTATATAGTAATATTTATGATAAGATTTAAGAAAGAAGTGATTTTGTTAAAATACGTGGAAGTAATAATATTAAAAAAAGATGAATGAATATAGTGGATTTGGTTTTATTGTCATAAATTTGTATTTATTCAAGTTTTTTTATGATAACCATAATATTTATAAAGAAATAAGGTGCAGCTACTGTAAGCTATTTTTAATCTTTGCAAAATTAACTATTATTAATTCAATGCTTAGATAAAATAACTTTTATAAAAGTGAAAACTTTTAACAGGAAGATATTGCTCTTCGGAATTAGTGAAAATTTATAACACAAAAAATTAAGATTAAAAAATTTAGTGATAATTAAGTTCTATTTTTGTACTCAAAAGTTCATTGTATCTTTGCTTATACAAGCTTCATCTTGAAGAAATATTGTGCCACTTAAGTGGACAGATTCTTCTAAGATACAAGTAGGTAAAGTTGTATTTCTATTAGAAAAACTTCAATTGAATCTTAGAATATATTTATGCACTTAGTTACAAGTTAGGAGATAAAATGATAAATAAAAGCAAAATTAAAAGTAAAGTAAAGATTATACCTCTAGGGGGCCTAGGTGAAATAGGAAAGAATTTAACTGTCTTTGAATATGAAGAAGAGATAGTAATTATAGATTGTGGAATGTCGTTCCCGGATGAAGAACTTCTTGGAATCGATCTTGTACTTCCTGATATAACGTATTTACTAAGAAATAAAGATAAGATAAAGGGATTTTTTATAACTCATGGACATGAAGACCATATAGGAGGATTACCATATATTTTAAAACAAATTAATGTTCCTGTTTATGCTACAAAGTTAACTTTAGGGTTAATTGAAAGTAAATTACAAGAGCATAATATTCTTAGTGATTGCACATTAAATATGGTTAAACCAGGTGATATAATAGAAACTGGCAGTTTCAATATTGAATTTATTAGAACAAATCATAGTATAGCAGATAGTGTGTCAATTGCATTGCATACACCTATAGGAATAATTGTTCATACTGGTGATTTTAAAATTGACTTTACTCCAATTGATGGAGAGGTTATAGACTTGCAGAGATATGCACAGTTAGGGAAAAAAGGAGTACTGCTTTTAATGGCTGATAGTACTAATGCTACTCGTGCAGGTTATACAATGTCCGAAAAGACTGTAGGTGAAACTTTAGATAATTTATTTATTAAGGCAGATGGAAGAGTCATAGTAGCTACTTTCGCATCAAGTGTTCATAGAGTGCAGCAGATTGCCAATGCTTCTATAAAAAATGGTAGGAAGATTGCTTTTAGTGGAAGAAGTATGGAAAGAATATCTGAAGTTGCTATGTCACTAGGGTATTTATTTATTCCAGAAGAAATGATAATAGATTTAAATGACGTTAAAAAATATCCAAATGATAAAATTACAATAATCACGACTGGAAGCCAAGGAGAACCAATGGCAGCACTTACAAGAATAGCAGCAGGTAACCATAGAAGTATTCAACTAGAAAAGGGAGATACTGTTATTATATCATCAACACCAATACCAGGTAATAAAAAGGCTGTATCGAATGTTGTAGATGATTTAACAGAAAAAGGTGCTAAGGTAATATACGAAGCAATAGAGGATATACATGTTTCAGGCCATGCTTGTGAGCAAGAGCTTAGATTAATTCATGCACTATTAAAACCTAAATTCTTTGTACCTGTACATGGTGAATATAGGCATTTATTAAGTCATTCTAAAATTGCAGAAAATATGGGTATGGATAAATCAAATATGTTTATATTAGAAATAGGAGATGTATTAGAATTATCTAGAAATAAAGCAGAAATAACTAACAAGGTACCAGCAGGTAGGGTTCTTATAGATGGCTTAGGTGTAGGTGATATAGGAAATATTGTACTTCGAGATAGAAAGAATTTAGCAAAGGATGGTATTATAACAGTAGTTATTGTTATAAATAAAGAAAGTAAAACCGTAATATCTGGTCCTGATATAATTACAAGAGGCTTTGTATATGTTAGAGATTCAGAAGAGCTAATGAGAGAGATTAGGAGAATAGTTTCTAAAAGCGTAGAAAGATGTCTTGATAATGATGTAACTCAATGGTCAGAAATTAAGAGTGCAATAAGAAGAGAAGTAAATACTTATGTATATACAAAAATGAAAAGAAAACCTATGGTTTTGCCGGTAATTACTGAAATATAAAAGTTCATAGATTATGAAGTTCGCCTTTAAATATCTCGTTTGAGATTGATGACTTCTACTATAGTGAAATATAGTAGAAGTCTATTTATTTTAAATGTTTTTTGAGTTTGGGAGCGGAGGCTTTATCTACATCATTATGTAAGATTATTATATAATATGGTGATTATTTACTTAGATAAGGATAAAAAATAAAGGGAAGCCGTGATATAAAACAGATATTTAATGTTATGTGTTCAAAAGCTAATGAATTTGAAAAAGTAAAGAAAGAAAAGAACAGTTTAAAAAGTTAACTAAAAATTTAGAATACCAGGAGAATTAATTGTTTTAATGGTGGATTTGACAGATGGTCAAAGAGAATCTATGGATATAGTTAAAAGTTATAGTAGATAATGATTATAATATGAAAATTTTATTTGATAATGATGGCACTGCTTCAATAAATTATAATATTATATATATACCTAGAACTTTATTCATTGATAAAGTTCTAGGCATATATAGTCGAAGATCATTCAGGAGAAATAACTGAAGATGAATTAAAAAGTCAAGTGCAGTTATTATTGAATAAATAAGATAAACATTAAATTAAAATTAAAGTATTGAGTAATCAAAAAAGAAAAATATATGGTGATTAAGTCACAGAATTAATGTAAAAATAAGACTATACTTAGAGTATAGAAAAAGAAAAATTTAAATTATAAATTTGAAGGAGTTAATTATGGCTAGAATAATAAATAGTAATGAATTTATTGAAAATGTTGAGAACTCAAAAGGAATAGCAGTTGTTGATTTTTTTGCAACTTGGTGTGGACCATGTAAAATGTTAGCTCCAGTATTTGAAGAAGCTAGTATGGAAGTTAGGGGTAAAGCTAAATTCTTTAAAGTGGATATAGATGCAAGTGAACGCATAGCAGAAAAATATGGAATATATGCAGTACCGACTATGATCGTATTTAAAGACGGGAAACCAGTAGAGAACTTGGCAGGCTTTATGCCAAAACAAAATATACTAAATAAAGTGAATGCGCATTTATAAATAATAGAATATAAGCGTAAATTCGGGGGGATTGCAAAAATCCACTTTGAAAAGTTTCACTTTATGTGTTTAACAGGTAGCCTAAACTGAAGTTAGGCTACCTGTTTTAATCACACTTATTTTTGCATTTACCACAATTAAGATTATCTTCGGAAGATTCTAAATGAATCATAATTTCTGAGTGAGCTAGAGATTTTTTAATATCATTTTCAATTTTATCACATACGTCGTGGGCATCTTTAATTCGCATATTTTCAGGAAATACTAAATGTAATTCTACATACCTAACTCGTCCAGATTTTCTTGTTTTAAAGTTATGGTAATTACAATAAATACTCGAAAACTTATTTATACTGTTTTGAATAATTTTAATTTCATCATTAGATAACTTAGCATCTAAAAGTGGGTTAAAAGCGGAGATTAAAAGTTCAATAGCTTCTTTTAATATAAATATAGCAACTAAGATAGCCACAACTGGATCCAAAAAATTTAACTTAGTTATCCATATAAGAAACAAACCAATTCCCACACCTAATGATGTATAAACATCAGCTTTTAAATGAAGAGCATCTGCTTCAAGAGCTATAGAATCTTCTTGTTTAGCGACAATATATATTTTTCTAGAAACCATAAGATTTATAGCAGAAGAAATAAACATAACTATAAAGCCAAGGCCTATTGATTCCACTGATCCAGGAATTATTAATTTTTTTGCTGCTTCAATTATTATCCAAACAGATGCTGATAGTATAAGAATTGCCTCAATTACACCAGAAACATTTTCTATTTTTCCATGTCCATAAGGGTGTATGTCATCAGCTGGTTTATCAGATATTTTAACTGAAAAAAACGCTATTATAGCGGCTAATAAATCCATAGTTGAATGTATAGCTTCAGATATTATACTTACTGAACCTGTAGCAAGTCCAACAATTAATTTTAGAGTTATTAGGATGCTATTTGAAAATAGAGATAATCTTGCAACTTTAACTTTTGCATTCATATAAAACGCCTCCATATTTAACATAAGTTTTATCATTTGATAAAACAAATTAATAATATAATATATTTATATGCGTGAAAAGTCAAGGGGTGAACGATGAAGTGAGTTATCAATTGATAATGATAGCTATTGCATTAAGAGGTTATAAATGAAAGAAAAAGGCTATTATCCAGGAAATTTATATAGCATATACAGAGAGGGAATGGAACAATATGTAATAAAATTTAGGAAAGATAATAATCTTAAAGAATGCCCTGATATTAATAATGAATTCTATGAAAGACTTGGGATAACCCTAGTAGATTAAATATATTTAATCTACTAAAGCTAACCGATTATTATATCATCAGTTGCAGCTGATTCTGTATTATTATTATTATTATTATTTTTGTTATCGTTAGTGTTATTATTGTTATTAGTATTGTCGTTATTTTGTGTAGAATTAGAATTCCTAGATTCCTGTAATGCAGTTAAATACTGTTGTTGTGAGGCTATTGTTAATAATAAACAACCTATACCTACAATGAAATTTCCTAGAACGTTCAGTTCTTCAGCGTTTTTACCTTTTGCAAGTGAAATAACAATTGCATTTGTTAAAATCAAGGAATCTTCGGGAGTTAAGTTTTCAAAACCTGTCATTACTTACACCCACTTATATGTAGTTTATAATTAATAACTATGATATTTACTTAAATAATATGAGTAAATGAAGTAGCAAATTATATAATCTTTGAACGGTGCCTCTAAATCTTTATGTTTTAAAGTAACAGTTAAAAATTTAAAAGTGTAACCTACAATAAGAATATTTACTAAAATATAGAACATCCATGAAGTTATAACATATTATATTTTTGAAATAATAAACAAGGAAGAAAAGTATGAATAATGATAGTATGTATTCAGTAGATTATTCAACTGAAACATCAGATTATAACTCAGAGAACGAATACAATAATAATTGGACATATCAGAGCTCAAATTTTAGATCTGTACCATATTCTATGCTATTTGATGAAATTGAGCACGATTTTAGGGCTGATATCCCACAATCAGCAACTGTCAATAACAAAATGAATTTGAAAGACTACGGACCACGACCTTTGGTAGTTAATATTGATAAAGCTACCAAGCAAAATAACAATTTTCGTACTGCTTTATGGACAGGGGAGCATTTTCAAGTCACATTAATGAGCATCAATGTAGGTGATGATATAGGCCTAGAAATTCATCCAGACACAGATCAATTCATACGTATTGAAGATGGACAAGGAATTGTTAAAATGGGAAGAAGTAAAGATAACCTAGATTTTCAAGCAAATGCCCGTAATGACTTTGCAATCATAATTCCAGCAGGTACTTGGCATAATGTCATTAACACAGGTAACAAACCTCTTAAAGTATACTCTATTTATGCACCACCTAAGCATCCACATGGCACAGTGCATGTAACTAAACCTTCTGAATAAATTTTTGAAGAAAATTAAGATCAAACTAATATGAGTCTAACCTAGAGGGAATTTATAGTCATTGGGTTAGACTTTTTTAGTTTATATGAAATTATATATTTAGAGAATCTGTGGGCATTGTATCACTGTCTGTGTAAATTATGAAAATAGGTGTTTCAGAAATTTATGCTTTGATAGAAAATAAAATATATTCGCTTGACAGTTTTTTTAGTATGCTTTGGAAAAGGCAGATGCGTAAAAAAATCTTAGGATACACAGCATAATTATACTAATTAGTATAAAACTGTTAGAATTGTGTTAAGAAACTACAAGATATGACAAATTAATGCTATAATTAGTTATATTGTTGCAATAGATTAGAACAAGAGGGGAGCACGTTGCATGATGAAAAAGTTTAATTTAGGAACAAAAATAAGTATAATAATAGGATCAATAATTCTTGTGTGTTATATATTAGTGTTTACAAGTATATTAGTACAAATAAAGTCTAAAAGCATAATGGATAGCGAAACTTTAGCAAAAGAGATATCTTCATCTTATGCAGAACAGATTGCATCTAACTTTGAAAAGTTAGAAACAATAGGTAAGGATTTAAGAGGATCACTAACCAATGAAATTAAGCTTAATTCTCAGAATAGAGATCTAGTTATTGAAATGCAAAAAGAAATATTAAAGACTGATCCTGAAATTTTTGGTATTACAGTTGCATTTGAGGCTAATGCGTTTGATGGAAAAGATGATTACTATAAAGGTAGAAAAGAGTTTGCAGGGGATGGAAAGTTCATACCTTATGCAAGTAGAGACGGAGATCAAACAGTAGTATTACCAGCGTATGATGATCAGACAGATATGACATGGTACAATAAGCCAAAGGAATTAAAGGGAACTTACATTACAGAACCAACAGTTTATACTGTTAACGGACAAGATATCTCAATGGTATCTTTAGCTATGCCTATATTGGATGATAGTGGAAAGTTCTTGGGAGTAATATCTATAGATTATAAGCTTGATACATTAGAAAAACTTGTATTAGAAAAAAAACCACTTGGAGGAACAGTTGAACTAATATCTAACCAAGGTATTTATGTAGCAAGTGGTGAAGATCCAAGCATAAAGATGAAAGATGCAAAACAAAATAATGCTACTTGGGCGAAAGTTATAAGTGAAACTTCACAAGGTAAAGAATTTTATACTTATGGAACTTCAGTAAAAAAAGGACAGGAAGTTTTAATGGTAGCATATCCAGTTAACTTAGAAAATACAAAGACTAACTGGATACTATGCAGCCAAATTCCAAAAGAAAAAACATTAGAAAGTTATAATAAAATATTTAATGTTATTTTAATTTCAGCAGTTGCATCATTATTAATTGTTATACTTGTAATACATATTGTAATTAAAAGAATGACAAAAGGAATAAGATATGCAGAAGAACAAATGGAGTTATTAGCTAAGGGAGATCTTACAGTAGAGCTCGATAAAAAATATGTGGATAGAGAAGATGAAATAGGAAAAATGTTTAAGTCTATAAATGAGATGCAAAAATCATTAAGGAATATAATATCTGGTGTTAAAGGCGAATGTAATGTGGTTTTAGAGTCAATAAACTTTACACAAGGGAAAATAGAAGATTTAAATAATCAAATTTCAGATGTATCTGCTACAACTGAGGAGTTATCTGCAAGCATGGAGGAAACGGCAGCATCTACGGAGGAAGTAAATGCTTCATCAGCAAATATGAAATCTATAATAAATACTATGGAATCGAGTGTTGAAAGTGGAGAGGTAACTGCAAAGGAAATTGAGGAAAGAGCTAAAAAACTTAAATCTGATGCATTACAATCAAGAGAACAATCTAGCAGCATAACTTCAAAAATGCAGGAAAGTTTAAGAATTGCTATGGAGAAATCTAAAGCAGTAGATAAAATAAATGAATTAACAGTTAGGATATTAGAAATAACTGATCAAACAAATCTATTAGCATTAAATGCAGCTATAGAATCAGCAAGAGCAGGGGAAGCTGGTAAAGGATTTGCTGTTGTTGCAGATGAAATAAGGAAACTTGCTGAAACCTCAAAGGAAACTACAATGGAAATACAGCAGATAAATAAAGAGGTTGTTATGGCTGTAAATGAACTTAAAGGAACATCAAATGAAGTAATTAATTTTATTGGAAATCAAGTGATGAAAGATTATAACAAACTTGTAGACACAGGAGAACAGTATAGAAATGATGCTATTGTATTTAATGAATTAGTTAGCACTATAGGTGAAATATCAGATGAACTTATTAATTCTACAGAAGATATTATAACAGCTATAAATGAAGTCGCAGAGGCAACTAATGAAGGGGCTACAGGAACAACTTTAATTGCAAATAAGTCAAATGAGGTAGTTAATTTAACAGAAGACGTTGTAGAACAAACACATAAGACAAAAGAATGCGCTGATAAATTATTAGAAGTAGTATCAATATTTAAGATATAGGGAATTAACATAAGATGAATGTAGTAGATTTGTTTTACACAAATCCACTACATTCATCTTATGTGCTTAAACAAGAAGATTCATATGTTGAAATAAAAAGCATTTCATAACAAAGTTTTCTTACTTTAGGTAAAAATTAATTTATAAATGAATAAAAAATAGACCACCTTCAAAGAATAAAATTGGAGGTGTTTTATTATGCAAGTAAATTTAACGCAAAAAGAAAAAATGTTACTAGAAGACCAAAAAAGTCATGAAGAAATTTGTATACAAAAATATTCGAATTATGCTAATCAGGTACAGGATCCACAGTTGAAACAAATTTGTAAGAATAATGAACAAATTGAAAGAAGTCATCTTAATACAATTAATCAGCTACTAAGTGGTAATGTTCCACAGATGAATCAACAACAAGGTGGACAAAAAAACCAAGGTATTGATCAAAATGCAAATAAATCTCAAACTGCTACAAGTAATTTGTCAGATAAGGAAATATGCTCAGATTTATTAATGACAGAAAAATATGTATCAGGAGCTTATGATACTGCAATTTTTGAATTTAAGGATACTGAAGTACGCGATGTATTAAATCATATACAAAAAGAAGAGCAAAAGCATGGAGAATCTATATTTAAGTATATGGAGAGTAAAGGCATGTATAATATTCAATAATTAGAAAAACATTATTAAAAGTATAAGAAAGTTTAGCTTTTTTCAGGCTGAATTTTTTTGTACTTTTAATAACTTATAGCTATATTTTATAGGGTAAAATTGACTAAATAAGAGTCTTGGTGTTAAAATTTAATGAAAAGTTTTTTGGTTAAATTAGTTGTAACAAAAAGAATAGCTTATTTTGTAATTTAATAACTAGAAACGATAAAAAATAGTTTTTATAATAGTGGAGGAAAATGAATGATTTTTTTTGGACATTTAGGGTTAACAACAGAAGCGATAAAGGCATATGAAGTGATTTTACATAAAGATAATAAGTTAAGTAACAAAGAAGTTTTGGTTGACTATAGATTTGTTTTGATTGGATCAATATTACCTGATATTATTGACAAGCCGATTGGGGCTGGAGTATTTCGCAGTGTATTTCATAATAGCCGAATATTTGGACATACTTTGATATTTTCTCTATTTCTGATTTTGATAGGCATATATATGTTAAAAAGAAATGGAAAAAATAATATTTTATTATTGGGCATCGGCAGTTCTATTCATTTAGTATTAGATAGCATGTGGTTATACCCTAATATATTGTTTTGGCCATACTTTGGATGGAAGTTTCCTGCAAGGCCAGAAGGCAACTGGGTAAATAGTGATATTATTAGACTTATTACAGATCCAACTTATTATTTACCTGAATTAATAGGCTTTGCTATTATTGCATATTTCTTCATAAGACTTTTTAGGAGAAAACAAATAAAGTGTTTTCTAAATCAAGGAAAATTATAGAGTTAATCATTATATGTATACTTGTAGGTCTAGGAATGCCTTTAAATAAAGCCACTAGTAAGATAGAAGATTGGAAAACATTTGATATATCTAAACTTTTAGATAAGAGTAAAATGACTCAAAGTAAATGAAATAAATAATATTATATACCTATTGAGTGTTAGAAACTCAAGTGATTTTAATAACAAATTACTTGAGTTTTTAATTTTATTTAGCAAAATAATTTATATTAACCTAGAAGTGCAAAATTATTAGAAGATTTGAATTATTAATTCAAGATATTATGATATAATACCTAATTATAGTAATTTATCTTGATGAAAGGAAAAGTATAATGAATTTTTCTACCTGTCATTATATAGTGTTTAAATATGGATACAAGTTTAAAAGAAGAAAGAGAAGTATTACTGCAGAAGAAAGATATAATAAAACAAGAATTAAAGGGAAAGAAACAAAAATTTGAAGAAGTTGGGGAAAAAATTAAGACTTTAAATAAACAAGTTAAGAGCTTTAGTGAAGAAAAGCAAGCTAATGAAAGAATATTTAGTTATTTAGCTCAAGATATTGAAAAATATGAAGAGTCGTTAATAGAGCCTTATTTTGGTAGAGTAGACTTTAGAGAAAATATGGGGTTTACTGAAAGTATATACATTGGGAAAAAAGGTATAAGTAACAGCAAAGATGGAGAAGAAATTGTTGTTGACTGGAGAGCGCCAGTTTCAGATCTTTATTATAGTGGGACTGGTGGAGATGCATACTACAAGGCACCACAAGGAATAGTTGAAGGAAAGCTAGAATTAAAAAGAAAATTTTTATATAAGAATAGTGACATAGAAAAGGTATTTGATGAAGGAATAAATAACATCATTATAAATGAAGAAGAAGGGCAAAATTTAGTTGATGAGTTTTTAAAGATAAATCTTGAAGAAAGCAGTGGGAAAAAGCTAAAAGAAGTTGTTGCAACAATACAGAAAGAACAAAATGAAATAATAAGATGGCCTAAAAATCTGCCTATAATAGTACAGGGATCAGCAGGTTCGGGTAAGACTACCATAGCATTACACAGGTTAGCTTATCTTATTTATAGATATAAAGAAAGCATGAGTGGAGATGAAATTTTAGTTTTAGCTCCTAATAAACTATTTCTAAGTTACATTTCAGATATTTTACCTAGCCTTGGAGCTGAAGAAGTAAATCAAAGTACTTTTGAGGAAATGGTATTATCAAAGTTAAAACTAAAAGGAAAAGCTTATAATAAGGATGAAAAATTATTAAAAATAATAGAAGAAAAGGATGAGCATATAAAAAAGCTTATTGTAAATTCAAGCAAAGTTAAAGGAACCATGCTGTTTAAAACAATGCTTGATAGATATATAGCATTAATGGAAAAAGATGCACTTCATATTGATGATATTAAAGTTGGGAATGAGATATTATTTTATAAAAAAGAAATAATGAGGTTATATATAAAAGACCTAAAAGCTTATCCGATTAACAAAAGAAAAAAGGAGATAAAAAGATATTTAAATTTAAAAATAAAAGAAAGAATAGAAAGTTTATTAATAGAAATAGATAACGAATGGGAAAAGAAAATAAGGGAAATAAGAAGAGAAAATGAAGATTCATCTGAAAGAAGAAAATTACTTATAAGTCTATATGAAGAGAGAGACAAAATAAAGGAAAATGTAAAAAGTAACGGTAAAAAGGAGTTTAATAATTACTTTAAAAATTGGAAAGACATAAGTTCAAGAGATATTTATTATAATTTCTATAATGATGATTTATTTGAAACAGCAACTGGAAGTAAGATTCCAAAAGTATTAGCAGATTACATGAAGGAAGAATTTAATAATAATTTTGAGAAGAATATAATAGATGAAGATGACTTGCCAGCTCTTGCATATATAAGAATTTTACTTGAAGGAATTGATGAGGAAGAAAAATTTAAATATATTATAGTAGATGAAGCTCAAGATTATAGTCCATTTCAAGTATATTTAGTTAATAGTTTTGCTAAAGGTAATGCGTTAACTTTAGTAGGAGATCTAGCTCAAGGGATTTATTATTATAAAGGTCTAAAGACATGGGAAGATATAACCAAACATGTCTTTGAAGGAAATGCAACATATATTCAGCTAACGCAAAGCTATAGATCAACAGTTGAAATAATTGATTTTGCAAAGAAAACATTACAGTCTCAAAACTTAGGGCTTAAAGATGCTAAACCAGTTTTAAGACATGGTGAAAAGCCTAAAGTAGTAAAGATTTCGAGTGGAGATGAATATACTTCAGCTATAGAGAAAATAATTAATGAAGTGCAGAACTACGGA
Organism: uncultured Clostridium sp.; assembly: GCA_963524945.1. GTDB lineage: Bacteria > Bacillota > Clostridia > Clostridiales > Clostridiaceae > Clostridium. Next base: position 43,513 of record CAURJV010000007.1, on the reverse strand, counting down.
AAGAGAACAATAGCAATAATTACAAAAAATATGTTACAAGGTGAAGAGATATACAAACTTCTAAAGGGAAAGAGCAAATATAATTTTGAACTAATATTAGGCAAGGAAAAAGAAATAGCAGAAGATCTAATAATAATTCCATCATATCTAACAAAAGGATTGGAGTTTGATTGTACAATAATATTGAATCCAAGTGAAGACAACTATAAAGAAAATATTTTAGATGAAAGGTTATTATATGTTTCACTAACTAGGGCATTACATTTAGAATATATAATAATAAAAGATGAAGTTACAAATTTAATTTAGGGAGAATTTATTTTCACAATTATATTCCCAACATTGCTAATAAAATATAGGTAGTGTTGGGAATTTTTTCTCATGTTTATTGAGAAAGGACAAACCGTAAAAATGGTACCTATAGACTGGATACATGAAAAAAGTACAATAAAGTATAGGATAATGTAACTTAAAATCAATATTTATAGTAGTTTTAAGTTACATTATCCTATTTTTAATTTAAGAATTTATGATTAGTAATTTATGAGAGGTTTATTTAGAATCTTGACAATTAAAATCTCTGAGCATATCAGTGAATTGTTCTAGCTTAGAATCATCCCATTTTGAAATACGTTCATAAAATAGAGATTCTTTCTCTTTTAGCGCATCAATTGTTTTTTGTCGTCCAAGTTCAGTTAAAGATAATAATATTCCACGACGATCATTAGGTGATATTTCACTTTGCACATAGCTTAGTTTTTTAAGTTGATTGACAAGCCGACTGACAGAACTTCGATCCATAGCTGTTGATTCTGCTAAAACAGTGGCACTTGCTGGTCCAAATGAGAAAAGCCAACGTACAAGTAAAAAGGCAGCAGGTTGTAAAGTTGAATCGAAACGAGCTGCTGTTTTAACATTTAATGCATGGGATGCACTTATAAGTGCATTTAATTCCTTACCTAATTTTAATTCCAATTCTATTCTTTTAATATTATTATTGTCCATATTACACCTCGACTTAGTAATTAAATTGTATGATAATTGACATATATCAAGTATATTTATTTGTTTATTACATGTCAAGTAATACTAACTCATTGTATTACATTAATAATACTTTAGAGGAAAGTCCTACAAGAAATATTAAATTAGTATATAAATATTAAGGAGGATTATTATGATTACTAATCCAATAGTTATAATAACTGGCGCTACTAATGGCCTTGGACAGATCGTTGCAAGTGAATTAGCAAAAAGAGGTGCTCATCTTGTATTGACGGCTAGGAGTAAGAGTAAAGCAGACGTAACTGAAAGGATTATAAAAAATATAGCGCCGGATGCAGAAATAGATTTTTTCTTTGGAGACTTATCACTAATGAAAGATGTTAAAAGAATAGGAAATGAAATCAAAGATTCATATCCAAAGATTGATGTTTTAGTGAACAATGCTGGGCTTCATGCTTTTGAACAAAGAATAACTTCTGAAGGTTTTCCAGAAATGATAGCTGTAAACTATTTTGCACCGTGGTTATTAACTAATATATTAACAGAATCATTAATAAAGTCTGGAAATGCAAGGATTGTTAATGTTGCTTCTGAAGCATCACGCAATCACGGTGAACTCAGATTACCTGATGATTTGACTAATGTAAATACATTTACTTCTAGAGAGTCTTCTTCTCTTTATGGAAAGACTAAACTGCTAAATATTATGTTTACAGGAGCGCTTGCACGTAAACTTGAAGGAACTGGAGTTACTGTTAATGCACTTAATCCAGGATTTAATGTGACAGGACTTGGACGTGAATTATGGTTTGCCTCTGTACTTGAACATATATTAAGATTTTTGCATATTGGAGATCCACGTAGAGGAGCTGATATTATTCTTAGATTAGTCTTAGAGAAACAGTATGAAGGTGCAACTGGTGGATATTTTAATGTTGGAACTGGTAAACCAATTATACCAGTTCAACCTGCAGGTAATACTGATATAGAAAATAAACTGTGGAATTATACTAAAAAATTGTTAGAAGCAAAAGATGTTATGAATTAAGTGAATATGAGTTAAGCACAGTATAAAACTTTATATTTTATAATCTACAAAATATCATGTATTGTTTGAAGTTTTCATTGACTATATGCTCATAGTAATGAGCTATAGCTGGATCAACTATGGTACTAACGTAAGAATACTTTTAGGTTCATTAGCTTTTCTAACTGTAGAAGTTCTTGGCATATAAGTCCTTTTAACATCCAAGTATTCTCCACTTACTATTGGTTCTGATGTAAATCCGCAAACATCAAGTTCTTCTTCAATTGCAAAATCATTTTTATGAGGGTCAGATTTTTTTATTCTAGATATAATTAAGTTCTCCTTTTCAATTTAAGGGGAAGTTGACTAGCAGAGATAGTTGAGCAAGTTCTAATAACAAAATACAAGATGCTCATATAGGAGGTTTGTGTTTTCAAATATAAAATTTGGACATTCGCTTTGGGATTCTACTTAGGATACATGTTTAAATAGCATATATTCTAATATGGTAAAGAATAAGTATTGTGGAGAATATAACCATAGAAGAATATATACATAAATATTCTGAAAAATATATATTCCGAAGAATATTAGAATATATTGGAGCTAGGCCGCTTCATAGATATATTATAGATAAAGTTAAAAAAACATGATATAGCATTTAGAAAATTGATGTATAATGAATTGAAGAATATGGATAAAAAAGGGGGATACATAACATATGCTTGTACCTAATAAAACTCCAAAAGTATATGATCAGGTTATAGAGAAGATTAAAGATAAAATAAAATGTGGTGAAATAAAAAAAGGAGATAAATTACCAAGTGAAAGAGAGATGGCAGAATCTCTTGGAGTATCTCGTGCATCGATAAGGGAAGCATTAAGAGCTTTGGAAGTCATAGGATTGATAGAAAGCAGACATGGAGCTGGAAATTATATACGAACAAATTTTAACAACTCTTTGCTTGAACCACTTTCAATCATGTTTATGTTACAGGAGAGTTCACCAAAAGAAATGTATGATTTAAGAGAAACACTAGAGCTGGAATGTTCTAAATTAGCAGCTAAAAATATAAAAGATAATGAGCTTGCACTTTTAACAGCGCTGTTAGATAAGATGTATATTGCTAGTAGCGAAGAAGAAAGTGTTGAATTAGATATTAGGTTCCATCAATTAATTGCAAAGGCTTCAAGAAATGTATTATTAATTAATGTACTTAATGTTATATCTCAACTTGTAGACGAATTCATTCGAAGAGCTAGAATGCAAATTTTTCATGAGGGAAATACAAAAGAAAGCTTATTATGGATACATGAGAATTTATTAAGAAATTTAAAGAAAAGGGATGAATTACTAGCTTACAATGCTATGAAAGAACATTTCGATTTAATTAGGAAATCTTATGGATATGAAAATTAGGCCGCTTTGTAAATGAAAAATATAATGTAAATAATTTCCTCATATTGTAGATGATTAAAAAAAGCAAAAATGCCGTTGCTGATATGATAGTACATTTTGAAAGAGATTTTTATAAGAAAAAGTGAGTATTTCTTGGAATATGTCTAAATAATAAAACTGACAAGCTTGTTGGAACAGCAGAAATATTTGATATTGGTTGTTTCATAGTCGTAGATCAATGATAGGTAACTACATCAAAATAGTCTCTATTATAGAATTTATTTTTATAATAAAGACTATTTTAATATATATTGGATAATTGGTTAAGGAAATCTGTGATTAGGTCCAAAACTTAGCAATACGTTCTGAGTCTTTGTAACCTTGTTCTCGGCCACAAGCTGCAATTACAGGTCGTATTCTAGGATTAACTGGGTTTCCACCAAGTTGTTGTAGTTCTTCATAAATCTTTTTATCAGGTTTGACTAATACGACTTCAGAACCAGATTTCTGCAAATTTTGAATTTGGTCTTCAAGCTTAAAAGGAGTTTGTACTGGAAGTCCCACTGATAAAATAAGAACTTTGCTGGCCCCTTCAGCTATATCAGCGTTTTCCATTGAATAGGCTCCACCATCTATGTACTTACGAGAACGGATAGTAGTTGGTGGCCATACTCCTGGGAGAGAAGAACTTGCAGACGCAGCTTTAATCAATTCAATACCAGAGTCAAATCCCCAAGCAACTCTTTGAGATGTGGAGAGATCCACAGCCACGATATGCAAAGCTTCTGACCACTTACAGTCGCCTATTGTATTTTTAATACGCGATAATTGTTCACTCTCAGTCATGGTGTTTGATTCAATGGCCAACTTTCCAATCCTTTCAATCCACTCATTTGGTGTCCTAGAGGAAGTAGCAATTTCATCATACTTTTCAAACAGCGAACCAAGATTCCTCGAAGGACTATCTTTCTGTGATTGATATTTTAGATTTATTAGTTTTTCCCAAATATCATCCCAAGAAATTCTTGAGGCAATCACCGCTCCAACTTGGGATCCAGCGGAGGTGCCTACAACCAAATCAGCAAAACGTGTATCAATTCCACCATCAGCAAGACCTGTCAAGTAACCTGTTTCCCAGCCAATCCCCATGCTTCCGCCACCTCCAAGAACAAGAGCCTTTTTGTGTGTATGTTGGTTATCACTTATTTCTAATACTTCATTCATTTTTATTCTCCTTTAAACATATATTTTCTTTAATTTTATTATTATTTTTCTATCTTCCTTCTTCCTTTCTATTTATATATAGCTTCTTTTCTCTATCTGAATCATCTATCTCATAATAGCAAAATGAACATGACAATAGTTTGTCATGTTCATTTATATTTATTTAAAATATTTTCTACACGAATTTTTAAATCTTCTATAACATGTTTAGGTGACAAAACTTCTACCTTATCTCCAAAGCTTAATATAAGCTCAATTATGAATTCATAATTTATATATGGCATATCTATTTTTATTCGATTATCATCAGTTATTTCATAGGAACTAAATTCAATATAATCAATTAACTTATATTCAAGAGAACGATCTATTAACATAGTTACAGTATACCTATCATTAAAGAAATCCTTTTTTTTAAGTTTTTCTTCTGGAATATCTCTAACATTAAAAATAGTATCTGACAATATAATATCCGTCATTCGTGTAAGTTTGAATAATATAAAATCATTTTCTTCTTCACAGAATCCCAAAACATTCCATGCTGATAATCTAAATATAACAAGATATGGTTCTATATTTCTTTCATAAATACCAGTTTTTGAATAATAACGAAACGATAATTCTTTTCTTTCATCTATTGCTTTTCTTATTATTTCAATTTTTTCCTTTAAGCTAGCTTGATGAAATGAAGCCAAGTCAATAATAATATTGTTAACTGATATAACATCTTTTTGCTTGGGGTTAAGCTTTTCTAAAAGCAAATCAATATTTTTATCTATAAACATACTTTGTATGCTTTTTAATCCAATTAAAATATTCTCAAGTTCATTTTTAGTTAATACACTTTTATCTAATTTGTATTCCGTAACAATTCCTATTCCACCATCTCCACCTTGAAAAGTTATAATTGGTACTCCAGCTTTACAAATATCCTCAATATTTCTATAAATAGTACGTATAGATACTTCAAATTTTTCAGCTAAATACTTAGCTTTTACTTTCTTATTATTTAATAGAATTGTTATTATTCCAAGTAAGCGGTCAACTTTCAATTATAAACACTCCTTTACATTGAACCGATATTGATTATGCTAATTTCATTTAAAACTTAGTATAAATTTGACTTAGTTAAACCAATTTTCTATCGATAACTTTTATTATTGTTCATTAATTATGGATCAATATAACACAAATTGTAAATAGTAAATTATTTAATTTATTATCAACACTAACAGAAAAATTAAATAAAGACCAAGCATTAGTTGCTACATCTGCAAATACAGGGATGCACAACAAGTAATAGCTTTTATAATGTTATCAAGGATAAAGTTAATGATCTTATTCCAATGATAGATGTAGAAACTAATTTAGATAGGTTAATTGATTATATTTTAAGATTTATTTCTAAATTTAAAGAGATGTCTAATACTAAAAATGCCTATGGATAAATGCTTAGAATTAAAAAATATATTAGGAAGCTGGTTTTATTATATAAAATAGTCAGTTGTGCAAATATTGACTAATAGAGGAAATAGTGAAAAGGCCTTGTTTATTACTTTTTATTATATATTGCAATTAAGTTTCTAAACAATAGCCTTAATTCAATATGTGGCTTACTAGAGTTTTAAATGTAAATTTATTATTGCAACATATATATTATAAAAAATATTAATTAATATAGATTATTTTATAATAGTGTGTTACTATAATTATATCCATAATATTATCAGAAAAACTCATAAAGGTAGATTAGGGAGATATACCCAATCTACCTTTTATTTTTGTAAAAAAATAAAATAGCTGAAAGACTAGCAAATGAATGTAACGCAATATCTATTTGCTAATATCAAAAGTAGATATTTTACTAAGAGGTGCAGTAGATAAGTTATTATATTTTTAGTAAAAATATTACAATGCAAGTAGTAATTTAAAATATCACTAGAAATTACAAATCAATTAAGTATATAATATAATCAAGATATAGAATTTGGCATAATTAAAAAAATTAAAGTAATGAAAATAAAATATTAATAAGAAGACATAGTTTATTTTGCTCTTTAAAAAGTATTGTTTTATGAAATTATGGGAATACTTAATAATGAGAAAAATAGGTCTAAATAAATTATTACCTATTTTTAGAAGTGGTGATATGCTTAACAAATCAAAATACAATATTTTTATTAAGGAGGATATTTATGAAAACAGGTACAGTAAAATTTTTTAATTCAGAAAAAGGATTTGGGTTTATAGAGGTAGAGGGGGAAAAAGATGTTTTTGTACATTCGTCTTCTCTTTCGGGATTTAGTATACAAGAAGGGGATAAAGTTCAGTTTGATGTTGAAAAAGGTACAAAAGGCCCTCAAGCAACTAACATTCAAAGATTATAAAATAACTTTTATATGTTGCTTAACAATATATTAGCTAATTTTGCCACCTTGCTTAAGGTGGTTTTTCATTGAAATAAATTTATTAAATTTACAAATACTATAAAAAAACAGAAAGAAGGTTTAATATGGAAAATAAAGTATTTAGTCAATTGGGTCTTGATGAGAGTATTCTTAAAGCTATTGATGCAATGGGATTTGAAGAACCGTCTAAGATTCAGGCTGAGGTAATACCGGTTCTTTTAGAAGGTCATGATGTTATTGGGCAGGCGCAAACTGGAACTGGAAAGACACTGGCATTTGGAGCACCAATTTTGAGCAGAATTAGCAGTTCAGAGGGTAAGATAAGCAGTATCATACTAACTCCTACAAGAGAGCTTGCCATACAAGTAAATGATGAACTAAATCGTATAGCTAAATTTACTAAGATTAAGTTACTTCCTGTATACGGCGGTCAACCTATTGACAGGCAGATTTCGGCTTTACGTAGAGGGATAGATATAGTAGTAGGAACTCCTGGAAGAGTGTTGGATTTAATAAGAAGAAAAGTCTTAAATTTAGGTTCTATCAAATTCCTTGTATTGGATGAAGCCGACGAAATGTTAAACATGGGATTTATTGATGATATAGAAGAAATAATAAAAAATTCAAATCAAAATAGACAGACAATGTTGTTTTCAGCTACTATGCCTGAAGAAATCAAGAGACTTGCTAAAAGATATATGAAGCCTGAAACGAAACATATAGCTATTTTAAAAAATGCAATGACTGTAGCCACAGTGGATCAATACTATTATGAAATTAAAAACAAGGATAGGTTTGAAACACTATGCAGGATACTGGATGTTGATGAACCCACCTCTGCAATAATCTTTTGCAAGACAAAGAGGAGCGTTGATGAACTGGTCGAAGGTCTTCAAGGCAGAGGGTATACTGCTGAAGGAATGCATGGAGATATGAATCAAAATCAGAGAATAAATACCTTAAGAAAATTTAAGGAAGCAAACTTGGAGTTCCTGGTAGCAACTGATGTTGCTGCGAGAGGAATAGATGTTGAAAATGTAACTCACGTAATAAATTACGATTTGCCTCAGGATGTAGAATCCTATGTTCACAGAATAGGAAGAACCGGCAGAGCGAATAGAAAAGGGGTTGCTTACACACTCGTTACTGCAAGGGAATATATGTCTCTTAAGCATATTGAAAAGGTAACGAAAAGCAAGATAAGAAGAAGAGAAATTCCTACTGTAGATGAAATATTTACTTCAAAGTACAAAAATATGTTTTCAAAGATAAAGGAAACTTTGGAGCAGGATAGCTATAAGAAGTTTATGCCAATGGCAACAGAGCTTGATGAGGAGTTTAACCTTGTGGAAGTAGCAGCGGCCTTAATGGATATGGTGTACAACAAAGAAGTGAACTATGACTATTCTGAAAATGAAATAGGTTCAAAGACAGATTACAAGAGATTATTTTTAACTGTAGGACGCTTGGATAAGATTAATCCAAAGCAGTTGGTGGAATTCTTTAATGAGACTGCAAATGTAAAACGAGAAGATGTTGGTGATATTGATATTCTTGAAAAGTTTTCATTTGTAAATGTAACAGAAGCTGCAGCGGAATCCATAATGAAGCATTGCACTGGAAAGAAGTTCGCCGGAAGAAAGCTAAATGTTGAAATTTCAACAAAATCAAAAAGATAATTTGAAATGATACCTATGAACCTAACACATGAAGAAAGTGTGTAGTCTATAGGTATTTTTTTTATTGCTCTTAACATAGATGTCAGATTAATTATTCTTTTGCTTTTTTATAGGTATTGGATGCGTTGTTAAGTGCTTGAATTGCCTGTTCTGCAGGCATATTTTTTAATAAAGATGCACACTTATTGCAAAGCACACTTCCTTTGCCGTGGAAAACATTGTCACTTCTTGTATCACTACATGGGTTGCGGAATATTGGTACATTGCATAAATCACATCTTTGATGTTTCTCATATTTACCATGGGTTGCTGTACTACTTTGATTATTCATAAGATTACCTCCATCACGTGTAAGTTTATCATATTTTATGTAAAATCAGATTTGATATTCTGAAAAAACACAATAAATTAAGTAAGAAATGAAAAAAGGTCAATGAGTTAATTTGCCTACAGCATTAACAAATTAGTCATGCATTATTAAGATACTGGTTATTGATTAACAATGATTTTAATGATATTTTATATTATAATTATGTTAATTAATGAGAGTGAGTTAAAAATTAACCATTTTGGTGGGGCATACTTTAATGAAAGTATTTGACTAACGGAGAAATTAGAAGGAGATATTGTAATTATGATGATAAAAAAACGCCTGGCTATATCAAATCTTTTTATGTTGATAGTTCCAGCAATATTGATAGTGGTTATTGCAGTTGGAGTTCTAGAAGGATTTACAGAGATATATGGTAAGAAAATAAAAGTCTTTGAAGAGGACAGTGGAATATCATTTATTCAGAAAACTCTGTTTATGTATAACAAAGAAATCAGAAATAATTATGAAAAAATTAATGATTATAACAAGACGAAGGAAGATCTTAAAAATGCTGGTTATGACTTTATAATTACAAGTGACGGTGATACAATATTTTCTAATATAACTGATGCTGATAGAAATGCTATGTCCAAGCTTGAACGTGACGTTCTTACATCTTCAGATTCGATAGTCCTTGAGGTTAATTCTATTAGTTTAGTTAAAAATAGTTTGGTTAAAGATGGAAAAAATATTAATATGCTTGCTGTAAAATCAAATAATAATTTAATGAGCAGGCAGCAGATGAAAGCAGAAGCAAGAACTTTTCTATTAAGCTACATGGGAGTTGTATTTATAGTAGCGCTGCTTATAATTATGTTAACTAATGGGATACTATCATCACGAGTAGCTAAAAGTTTGATCAAGCCTTTAGAGTTATTAAGTTATGGTGCAGGACAAATAGAAGACGGAAACCTTGATTTTAAGCTGAGTTATCAAGGGACAGATGAATTTGCAAAAGTTTGTGAAGATTTTGATAAAATGCGAGTTAGGCTTAAAGACTCAATTGATATACAGTTAAAATATGAACAAAATAGAAAAGAATTAGTTGCAGGAATATCTCATGATTTACGTACACCATTAACAACAATTAAAGGATATTCAAAAGGATTAAAGGACGGAATTGCAAATACAGATGAAAAGCGTAAAAGATATTATGAAATTATATATAATAAAACCTGTGACATGGACAAACTTGTAGATAAATTATTTTTCTTTTCCAAATTAGATACTGGAAAATTTCCTTTTAACTTTGAAAATATAAATTGCAATGAGTTCTTTTTAGATTTTTTTAATAATGCTATGCAAGAGTTTGGAGGTAAGGGGCTTAACTTAATTTATAAAAATAATTGTAAAGATAACATTTTTATCATAATGGATTTTGAAGAAATTCGGAGAGTACTTTCAAATATACTTGAGAATAGTGCTAAATACAAAGTGAAAGAATATGGCAAGGTAGATATTACCATAGAAGAAATGGAAGACAGCGTTGTTTTAAAAATAAAGGATGATGGGCCAGGAGTTTTAGAAGAAAATTTATCAAAGCTATTTTTTAGTTTTTATAGGGAAGACCAATCTAGAGCCAATTCAAGTGAAGGAAGTGGACTTGGGCTGTCAATTTGCGAATATATAATAAAAGCTCATAACGGTACAATTACTGCTGAAAATGATAATGGTTTATCCATTATTATAACTTTGCCAATTAATAAGAAAATTTAACATATATATTCTAAAAAGTTTATTTTATAAAAATATATCTTAAGCTAGGTGGAATTGTGTACTAAGCTATAAAAAATGAATTGTATGCTTAGAGCTTATATAGTGATTATGATAAGAAAAATTATATTGCTTATTAAGCTTAATTACATATAAACATAATGGGAGAAAAGAAGATGCGAAAAATATTGATAATAGAAGATGATAAATTGATTGCAGAACTAGAAAGAGATTATCTTGAGGTAAGCGGATTTAAAACTGAAATTGCCTTTAATGGGGAAGACGGATTAAATTTTGCATTAAATAAAGAATTTGATTTAATACTGCTTGATTTAATGCTTCCAAGTAAAGATGGGTTTCAGCTTTGCAAAGAGATAAGAAGTAATAAAGAGATACCTATACTAATGGTTACAGCTAAAAAGGATTCGGTAGATAAAATAAAAGGTTTTAATCTTGGAGCAGATGATTATATTGTCAAGCCTTTTGACCCAAGTGAGCTTGTCGCTAGAGTAAATGCACATCTTTCACGCTATGATAGATTAACTTCAATGGGGAAAAAAGACAATATAGATAATAGAGTAATGATATTTAAAAGATTAAAAATATTAAAAAGGGAAAGAAGGGTATATGTTGCTGATAAAGAAGTTAAATTGGCTAACAAAGAATTTGAACTGCTGCTATTCTTAGCAACAAACCCTAATATCGTATTCTCAAAAACAATTCTTTTAGATAGAATTTGGGGCATGGATTCCTTTGCTGATGTTGCAACTGTTACTGTGCATATTAATAGAATAAGAGATAAAATTGAGGAAGATAGTAGCAATCCTCAATTTATTGAGACTGTGTGGGGCGCGGGATACAGATTTAAATTATAATTCATTATTAAAGATAGCATAATAATTTCTAGTGGAGATATGAATTCAATGTTTTAGCAAGTTTTTAAATATGTTTATTTAAAAAGTCAAATATTTAAATTGTATATCTATAATATTAAGAAAAGATCTTAGATTAATAATAAATTTATTAATTTAAGATCTTTTTATTTTCTAGTATTTCTAATGCAAGAAAAGTATAAAAAAATGGGTTTTCAAAGCTAGTTATATAAATAGATAAGATGAAGTTGGCTGGTAAAAATGTGATCAAGAATGAGCGTGGCGCTGCCACTTTTTTCTTCTAGAAACTAAAGTATTTATTCAAGAATTAAAGGTACTTTTTTGATGAAATACTTTTATTTAGATTATATTTTAAAATCTAACAAAAGTTTAGAAATTGTTTATAAATATATGAAAAAATATACATAGATATCCAGATTAATAGCACTATACATAATATGGAAGTATGAACTATAGCCAATGATAGAAAAATTAAATTTCTGAGAATCATATACAAGTTACGTGTTAAATTCTCAGAAGTTTAATAAATATGAACAAAAATGAAAAAGGTATCCTATAGGAGCGTTTCAAGAGGAGTGGAAGAAAAAGAAAATGTAGAAGCAATTATATAAGAAAAGCGAATATATGATGTTACAAATAGAGGAGGATCAAAATGAAAAACGTAAAAAAAATAGTTGTGTATGCTGTGATTATAGCAGTTGTTGCAGGGGGCGCAATTGTACTTAAAAATAAGTTATCAGCAAGTGCAAAAGGTAAACCAACTCAAGCAGTTGCAAGCAAAACATCAGTAGAAGTACAGACAGCTAAAACAGTAGAAAAAAATACAGGAGATACATACAAGGCTAGTTTGGAGGCTGTTCAGCAAGGTACGGTGACAAGTAAAATAGCAGCGAAAATTGTTTCAGTATCAGTTGAAAATGGACAATATGTAAATGCAGGCGATCCAATAGCAACTTTAGATGATCAAGATATACAAAACAGTATAAAAACTGCACAAGCTCAAATAGCTGTTAATGAGAAACAAGTAGAAGTAGCAGAGCAATCGTTAAATGTATCCCAGGCAGCCCTGCAAAAATATAAAATTAATTTAGATGATGCTCAGCGTAATTATGATAGACAAAAAACATTATTTGATGGTGGAGCCATATCACAAACAGATCTTCAAGCATCTGAAAAAACTTTAAATTCAGCTAAGGCAGATTATGATTCAGGAAATGCAAGTATTCAAAGTTCACAAGCAAGTATTGAAACAGCAAAAGCAAATTTAGAAGCACAGAAGGTGGCTTTGGTTAAAAATCAAAGTGATTTAGCCAATACAGTAATTAAAGCACCGATAAGTGGAGTAATAAGTGGTAAAAGTATGAATGTTGGGCAAATGGCATCTACAGGTACAGCCCTTGCAATTGTTAATGATGTATCATCTGTATATGCAACAATACAGGTACCACAAGAAAAAATAAGTGAAGTAAAAATAGGACAGGCAGCCACAGTTATAGTTGAAGGAAGTGACCAAACTCATAATGGAACAATACAAACTATTGATGCAGCAGCTGATCCAACTTCAAGGATATTTAACTGCAAGGTTAAAATAGATAACAGTGATAAGTCTTTATTGCCAGGTATTTATGGAAAGGTGACGCTTGTAAGTGATCAAAACAATGAAATAATCACTGTACCAGTTAATGCTTTAGTGGGAAATGAAGGGGACTATTGTGTTTTTATTAATGATAATGGAACGGCTAAGAAAACTAAAGTTACTATTGGGGAAACTAATGGTAACAATGTAGAAATAACATCTGGCATTAAAGATGGAGATCAAATAATCTGTTCAAATACAAGTACACTGCAAGACGGTAGTGAAGTAGATGCAGTATTAAAGCAAGATGACAGCACAGAAGACACAACTTCTAAGTAGGAGGGACCATAGGTGAATATAGCAAATGTTAGTATTAAAAGACCAGTATTTATAACAGTTATCATGTTAGTTTTTGCGATTGTGGGTATGGTATGTTATGAAAGATTAGTTGTTAATGATATGCCAGAAGCTGAGAATGCATCAGTTTCGGTTTCGATTACAGAAACAGGAGGATCTCCAACAGATATAGAGACAAATGTTACAAAATCTGTAGAGGATGCAGTTGGAAAAATTTCAGGAGTTAGTCATATAACATCAACTGTAACAGAAGGAAGTTCAAGGACTAATATACAATTCGATTTAGATAAAGATCCAGAAGTGGCAGCACAAGAAGTTAGAGATAAAGTTACAAGTATTAGGGGATTACCAAGTGACATAGATACACCTATTATTTCTAAATTTGATTCATCAGCAACATCAATTTTATCTGTTGCTGTTTACGGACTAGATGATAACCAACAATTATCAGATGTTGTTGATAATATTGAAAAGAAACTATACACAGTGTCTGGGATTGGGTCAGTAAATATATCTGGTGAAGATACAAGGGAAATCCATATAAAATTAGATAATAATAAGCTTTTAAAGTATGGACTTGCAACAACTGATGTATCAAATGCTATTAAAAAAGATAATGTAGATCAATCTACAGGTAAAATCACAGATAAAGACAATGAAATTTCTGTTAAAATAAGCAGTAAAATAAAAAAAGTAGATGATTTTAAAAATATCTTAATATCTAATAAGAATGGTACAGAAATTAGAGTAAAAGATATTGCAGAAGTTGAGGACGGAATTGCAGATAGAAGCAGTTATGCATATTACGATGGAAAGCCGGCAATTGGTATTGATATAGTTAAGCAATCCGGTTCTAATACTGTTCAATTGGCAGACGATGTAAAAAAGACATTAACTAAGCTTAAATCCTCTTTACCAAAGGGGGTACATGTTGATATTGTAAGTGATGATTCAGTATCAATACAAAGCACAATAGATAGTGTTTTAGAAACTATGAGAGATGGGTGTATATTAGCAGTTGTCATAGTGTTCTTATTTTTAAATGAATGGGAAAGTACCCTTATAAGTGCAACAACACTTCCAATTTCAATAATAACAACTTTTGTTTGCATGAAGGTAAAAGCTTTTTCTTTAAATACAATGACTTTAATGGCATTATCAGTTGCAGTAGGACTTTTAATAGATGATGCTATAGTTGTTATAGAAAACATTGTGCGGCATTTGCATATGGGAAAATCCCCAAGAGAGGCGGCTAGAGAAGCAACTTCTGAAATAGGTTTTGCCGTAATAGCTACAACATCAGCTGTTATCTCTGTATTCTTACCAGTATCAATGGTAAGTGGAACAATTGGAAGATACTTCTTTCAATTTGGCCTTACAGTTGTATTTAGTATGGCAGTTTCATTATTTATATCCTTTACCCTTGTGCCTATGCTGTCGTCTAAAATGCTAAGAATAAAAAGAAATAAGAAAGAAAATATTCTTAGTAAATTCTTTAAGGGATTTAATAGTAAGTTTGATGTTTTAGCGCATAAGTATTCAAGGCTTTTAGTTATGTCTCTTCATCATAGATTAATAATTATAATAGTTGCAGGAGTTATGTTTGCAGGAAGCCTTACACTTATTTCATCGCTTGGATTTACTATGATGCCATCAACAGATAATAATCAGGTGACTGTAAGTGCAAATTTTGATTCAGGTATAACATTAGATAATGCATCAGAGAAAGCTAAACAAATTGAAAGTATTATTAAGAAATATCCAGAAGTCAATGATATGTATACTACTGTTTCAAAAAGTAGTTCGTCAATTAAAATAGAACTAACAGATAAAAACAAACGTAAAGAAAATTCAAGGGATTTTGCTAGAAAACTTAGTGGGAACCTACAGAACATACCAGGAGCACAAGTGTCAGTAGCAGCTGCCTCTATGGCAAGTGGTGGAAGATCATCAAAAGATGCAACCTTTGAGCTTGTTGGGGACAATAGGGAAGAGCTTCAAGCTTTTGGACAAAAGGTAAAAGAAGAATTGGCTAAAGAGTCTGGGGTAAGAGAAATAAGTAGTAATGATAAATCAGGTCTTCCAGAAATAGCTTTAGAAGTTAATCGCGATAAAGCCGCAGATTTAGGAGTAAGCAGTTCTGATGCTGCGACTACGTTAAAGACTTTATTTAGTGGTACGACTGTAACTAAATATGATGATGGAAAAAATAGAGATAATGTAGTCTTGTATTTACAAAAGGACCAACGTGCAAGTCTTGATAATCTTAAACAAGTTTATGTTTCAGGTTCAAATAATAAGCTCGTTCCTCTATCAGAAGTAACGAATGAGGTTTTTGAAACTGCATCAGCACAATTGACTAGATATGATAGACTTGCAGAAATGCAGATCTCTTGTAATATTTCAGGTTCAGCTTCAGGTACTTTCATGAATACCTTTATGAAAAAGATTCAAACTCAAATGAATATGCCAGAAGGAATATCAGTATCTTTAGGAGGAACTGGAGGGTCTATGACAAGCAGCCTTGGAAGTTTAGAGCAGGCAATGGCAATGGCAGCGCTATTCTTATATTTAGTTATGGCAGCACAGTTTGAAAGCTTTGTTGATCCTATATCAATATTATTCTCTTTGCCACTTGCAATAATTGGAGCTGTTTTAGGTTTATTTGTTTGCAAAACTCAATTAAGTTTAATGTCAATAATAGGTATAATAATGCTTATGGGCTTAGTTGCAAAGAACGGAATATTGCTTATAGATGCGGCTAAACAAAGAATTAACGAAGGTATGGAAAGAGAAGAGGCTATAAAGCAATCAGGGTTAATAAGATTGCGACCAATAGTTATGACAACTTTAGCTATGATCTTTGGGATGATTCCACTTGCCATATCTAAGGGTATGGGTTCTGAAATGCGTGCACCAATGGCAGAAGCTGTAATTGGTGGATTAGTTACTTCTACAATTTTAACATTATTTGTAGTACCAATCATGTATACAGTTTTTGATGATTTGAAAAGAAAGTTTAGAAAAAAGATTCACTCTAAAGAATTACAAAGAACAGAAGATATGAATGGAAATATAAGCTTATAAAGTGAAAGATAAAAGAGATTATTCAAAATTCAGTTTTGGATAGTCTCTTTTAACTATCAAGAATGAATTCAACTATGTTTAGACAAGGAGTTATGATATTATTAAAATTAACAAATATTTTTAAGGAATGGAGTGAGAATGGTGGAGATAACTAATTGGTTAAGAATAATATTGGATTCCTTACATGATGGAGTTCTTATAGCCGATAAAAATGGAATTATAAAATATACTAATCCGGCATATACAAGGATAACGGAAGTTAGTGGAGAAGATATAATTGAAAAGCCTTTGTCTGAGGTGAGAACAGGATCTAGACTTCCACATGTAATAAAAACTGGTGAAAAGTTATTAAGGGTTCCTAGAAAAGTAGGAGATGCTGAATATATAGTAAATATGGTGCCAATTATTGAAAGTAATGAAATAATTGGTGGTATCTCTATATTGAATGAAATAACTGAAATATATAAACTTACAGAACAATTAAATAAATCAAATTTAATAATAAGTAATCTTGAAAAAAGAGTTAAGAGCATGAATAAAGTCAAGTATACTTTTGATGACATAATTTGTGTTGATATAAATTCAGAGGAAACTAAAAAATTGTCTCAAAAAGCTGCAAGGAGTGAATCTAATATACTTATTACTGGTGAAAGTGGAACTGGTAAAGAGCTATATGCTAATTCCATACACGCATATAGCAATAGAAAAAATGGACCTTTTGTTGCAGTAAATTGTGCTACGTTTGATAGTAACTTATTAGAAAGTGAACTTTTTGGATATGAAGATGGTGCATTTACTGGGGCTAAAAAGGGAGGAAAAGAAGGACTTTTTGAATTGGCTAACGGAGGAACGCTTTTTTTAGATGAAGTATCTGAACTAGATTATGGACTTCAGGCAAAATTATTAAGAGTACTTCAAGAAAATACTATTAGGCGTGTAAGTGGACTAAAAGAAATACATATAGATGTTAGAATAATAGTAGCTACTAATAAGAGCTTAGAAAAAATGATAGAAGAAAATAAATTTAGAAAGGATCTATACTACAGAATAGCAATATTTCCAATAAACATACCACCATTAAGAAATAGACGCCAAGATATAAAACCATTAGTAAATAAGTTCATAAATCAAATGGCTTATAAAATAAAAAGAAATATTGAAATTTCTGAAGAAGCTGTTAATTTACTATATAATTACGATTGGCCAGGTAATATCAGAGAGTTAAAAAATTCTATTGAGTTTGCCGCGAATATGACAGATGACTATATTATTAATCCCGAACATCTTCCTAAAATTATTCAGACAGAGGGGATAAAAAAGAATATTATGAAATTAAAATCTCTTGAGGAAATAATAAAGGATGCAGAGATTTCAGTAATAAATGAAGCTATTACTGTTTATGGAGATACTGTTGAAGGGAAAAAGAAGGCCGCGAAAGCTTTAGGAATTTCATTAGCTACACTTTACAACAAATTAAAATAATATTTCTAAAATATTATAAATTATGCGTTTTGTATTTCTTAGTTTTTAGAATAAATTTTTAAAACTTAATTACAGGGTTATAATCTATTGAAAATGTTAACCTATACAATGTTAAAAAGATAACAAGGATTGGAGGTATTAACGACCAATTAACTAGTTTTTGATAAACCGTCAGAAAGTAATTCTAAGATTTTAGAATATTTATTGACGGTTTATTAAATTTAATATAAAAATCATGAGAGTAATAGGTCTTATTTTATATTAATAAATTTTGAAGTTAAAGATGCAGAAATTCGCATTAACTATAACAATCAAGAACGTTTTCAACATATATGAATAGTGCTTTTTTTCATATTTTTCTTAATATTCTTAAATAAATATGATAATAATTAATTTTGGCACAGCTATTGCTATATATAAAAGTGAAAATATAAATTAAAGGAGGGTTATTAATGTTAGCTATACTTGGTTTCATAACTATAGTTATCCTACTAGCACTAATAATGACAAATAAAGCTACGCCAGTGACAGCTCTCATAGCTGTGCCGACAGTAGCAGCACTAATAGGCGGATTTGGGAAAAGTACAGGTGATTTTATAATCAAGGGTATTACATCCATAGCGCCAACCGGAACTATGTTCATTTTTGCAACGTTATTCTTTGGAATTTTAACTGATGCAGGAACATTTGATCCAATTATCAAGAAGATATTTAAATTAGTTGGAAGAGATCCAGTAAAAATTGTATTAGGTACAGCTATTCTATCTATGTTTGTTCACTTGGATGGTAATGGAGCAGTAACTTTCTTGGTAGTTATACCAGCATTACTTCCGTTATTTGACGCAGTAGGAATGAAAAGGACCACATTAGCAACCGTGGTAGCTTTATCAGCTGGTCTTGTTAATATGGAGCCTTGGGGAGGAGTTCCTCTTAGAGCAATGTCTGTTCTTAAGGTATCTTCTACAGAATTATTCAACCCACTTCTTGTACCTATTCTAGTAGGTGCTATATTCATATTGTTTATAGATTATAGATTAGCTAAGAAGGAAGTTGAAAGAATTGGAAAGGAAAACCTTTTAAAGACTGATATAGGTGAAATGATAATTGATGAAGAAAAACAAAAACTTTTTAGACCTAAATTATTTTGGGTTAATATTTTAACTATTATTATCACAATTGGAATACTTATAAAAGGAATGTTTGCACCAACAGCAGTATTCATGATTTCATTCACTATTGCTTTAATTATAAATTATCCAAATGTAAAAGAGCAAAGGAAAAGAATTGATGCTCATGCAAAGGAAGCTCTTTTGATGTCTAGTATATTATTTGCAGCAGGTGCATTTGTAGGGATTATGCAAAATTCTGGAATGATTGAATCAATGGCTAAAGTATTAATTTCTATAGTTCCTAATGCGCTTGGACAACATCTTGCAGTCATTGTAGGTATTATAGGAATGCCAGCTAGTTTAATATTTGATCCAGATTCATTTTATTTTGGAGTGTTACCAGTAATTGCAGAAACTGCAAAAGGATTTGGTGTTCCAGCCATAGAAATAGGAAGAGCAGCATTACTTGGACAGATGACTACTGGATTTCCAATCAGTCCACTTACAGGTTCAACATTCTTATTGATAGGACTTTCGGGAGTAGAACTTGGAGAGCATCAGAAAAAAACAATACCTTATGCTTTTGCAGTAACAATTGTAATGCTAATAACGGCGGTACTCATAGGGGTAATTAAATTCTAAACAAAAGTATTGTATTTTAAGATTATAATTATTTAGTTTTAATTGAGTTTTAAGTGGAATTTGTAAAATGAGCTAATCTATTAAGAAGTGGTTAAGGAATCTAGAATTTTAGAAAGTAGTACTAATAATTCTTAAATTCTAGAAATTCAAGTGATGCTGTAATGATTGGATAGATTCATATAAGGTAGAGGGCGGTTAATAAAGTTTTTATTTCTAGTATTTTAGAAATAAAATTTAGTCTACAAAGCTACATATTCCTCAATATAATATTCTGAGAATAGTACCTTAGGTAAATTTAGAAATTTAAATTTACAAAATTGCAGATTTGGCACAATAGTTGCTATGTATACTAATATATAAATTATTGACAATAAGGAGGTCATTAAAGTGAAAAAAGTTAGAATAGGTTCAGGAGCTGGTTATGCAGGAGATAGAATAGAACCAGCAGTGGAGATTATGAAAAAGGGAAAACTTGATTATATAATATTTGAATGTTTAGCAGAGAGAACAATAGCAATAGGACAACAACAAAAATTGAAGGATCCAAGCAAGGGATATAATGAACTGCTTGAATATAGAATGAAACATGTGGTGCCTCTATGCAAAAAGAATAAAATAAAGGTTATAACAAACATGGGATCTGCAAATCCAGTGGCGGCAGCCAAAAAAGTAAGTGAAATTGCAAAAGAATTAGGGATTGAAGGATTAAAAATTGCGGCAGTTCTTGGAGATGACATTTTCGGAAATATAGATAAATATATGGATTACAAAATACTTGAAACAGGAGAAAAATTGGAAGCTATAAAAGAGCAAATAGTTTCTGCAAATGCGTACATCGGAACTCAGGGGATAATAGAGGCTTTGAATAACGGAGCAGATATAATAATAACCGGTAGAGTTGCTGATCCATCACTTACTTTAGCACCATTAATGTTTGAATTTGGATGGGATAAGAATAATTATGAACTTCTAGGTAAAGGTACTTTAGCGGGACATTTATTAGAATGTGCAGGACAGGTGACTGGTGGATATTATGCTGATCCAGGATATAAGGATGTACCAGAACTATGGAACTTAGGTTTCCCAATAGCAGAAATATCAGAGAATGGGGAAATAGTAATTACAAAACTTGAAGATGCAGGTGGAATCGTTACAGAGGATACTTGTAAAGAACAAATAATATATGAAATTCATGATCCGGAAAATTATTTTACACCAGATGTTATAGCAGACTTCTCAAAAGTAACTATTAAAGAAATTGAAAAAGATAGAGTTTTAGTAAAGGGTGCAAGAGGGAAAGCGCAAACTGGGTTATTTAAAACTAGTGTAGGTTATAAAGATTGCTATATTGGTGAGGGGGAAATGAGTTATGGTGGCTCAGGAGCCTATGAAAGAGCTGTGTTAGCTGGAGAGATAATCAAAAAGAGATTAGAGTATATAAATGCACCAATTGAAGAGTTAAGAGTAGATCTCATTGGGGTAAATTCGTTATACAAAGATTCTTTAAGTAATTATCTAAATGAAGGAAAGAATGATTTTAAAGAGGTAAGACTTAGAGTTGCTGGAAGAACATTGAAAAAAGAAGACGCAGCAATAATTGGAAATGAAGTTGAGGCACTTTATACAAATGGTCCAGCTGGAGGCGGTGGAGCAAGGAAAGGTGTTAAAGAAATTGTATCAGTAGCTTCTATATTTGTGCCAAGTGAAGATATAAATATAAAAGTAGTTTACGAGGAGGTATAGAAAAATGAAATTAAGAGAGATTGCACATTCAAGAACAGGCGACAAAGGAAATATTTCGAATATATCACTTATAGCTTATAAAGCCGAAGATTATAAAGTGATAAAAGAAAAAGTGACTACAGATAAAGTAAAAGAATGGTTTAAAGACATAGTACATGGAGAAGTTGTAAGATATGAATTACCTAATATTGGTGCATTAAACTTCGTTATGTATGATGCATTAGGTGGAGGCGTAACAAGATCATTATCACTAGATATGCATGGTAAGAGTTTAAGTTCAGTCTTACTGGATATGGAGATATAGAAAGTTATTTTCAATATTATAATTATTAGCAAAGGAGAAGAGGTATGGCTAATAAAATTAAAAGTGTTAGTGAAGTTATTGAGTTTATAAAAGATGATATGACTGTAATGATAGGAGGATTCATGGCAGTAGGGACTCCAGAAATATTAATTGATGCAATACTTGAAAAAGGAGTGAAAAACCTTACAATTATTGCAAATGACACAGGATTGCCGGATAAGGGAATTGGAAAACTTATCGTAAACAAACGAGTAAAAAAAGTTATAGCATCTCATATAGGCCTTAATCCTGAAACAGGAAGGCAGATGAACAATAAAGAATTAATAGTAGATTTAGTTCCACAGGGAACATTAGCAGAACAAATTAGGTGTGGTGGTGCAGGTATAGGTGGATTTCTGACAGAAACAGGTGTTGGAACTATCTGCGAAGAAGGAAAGCAGAAATTAAAAGTAAAAGATAAAGAATACCTTTTAGAATTACCATTGAGAGCGGATATAGCATTAATAGGAGGATCTATTGCAGACACACAGGGAAATATTTTTTACAAAGGTTCTACAAGAAATTTCAATCCATTAATGGCAACAGCAGCTGATTTAGTAATAGCAGGTGCTGAAAGGATTGTTGAGGCTGGAGAATTAGATCCAAATCATGTAATGACTCCTGGAATATTTGTAGATTACATTGTTGGAGGTAAAAACTAATGGCAGTGGAAAATGTAAAAGAATTTATTGCAAAGAGGATTGCAAAGGAATTAAAAGATGGGGATGTAGTGAATTTAGGAATAGGGCTTCCAACTATGGTTGCTAACTATATACCAAAAGGTGTTAATGTCGTGTTGCAATCAGAAAATGGTTTTGTTGGTTTAGGTTCAGAACCTGCAGAAGCAGAAACGGATAAAGATATTGTTAATGCAGGCGGACAACCAGTTACAATAAAAACAGGTGCTGCATTCTTTGATAGTGCTACTTCTTTCGGGATAATTAGAGGTGGACATGTAGATGCAACTGTTTTAGGTGCCTTGGAAGTAGATCAAAAAGGTAATTTAGCAAACTTTATGGTTCCAGGGAAAATGGTTCCAGGGATGGGAGGTGCAATGGATCTGGTAAGTGGTGCAAAAAAAGTTATTATTGCAATGACTCATACAGCTAAAGGGTTGCCAAAGATACTTAAAGATTGTAAATTACCACTTACAGCAGTAGGAAAAGTTAGCCTTATTGTTACAGAAATGGGAGTTATGGAAGTTACAAATAGTGGACTTGTGTTAAAAGAATATAATCCTAAATATACAATTGAAGAAATTAAGTCAGCTACAGAGGCTGAGCTTATTATTGCTAATGATTTATGTAAAATGCAGTAGTGTTCATGAAAGAATGTTACAAATAACTAAGAATATAAGTATTTTTAGAAGTAATAATTTAAGGTGTGCTTGAAGCGGGAATTGAAACTGCTATAGTTGAGAAACAAAACACATAAATTATGCAGAATTTATCATGATTAGTTAAGTTATTTAATGACTGTAATGTAAATTTTAAAGTATCCTATCTCTAAATACTTTAAGTAGTTAGAAAATAACTGATTAATATATAATGAAAAAAATTTTTCTCATCGCAAATTACCTCCAAATAAATGGAGGTAATTTTTATGTTTAATAAAGTCTATAAAAATATTATAAACTTATTCTAAAAAATTAGAAATTTAATTATAAACTTCTAATTTCTTAGAATAAGTTATTTTGTTGATTTTAGTAGCTTGAGGAGTGAAATATAATTATTATGTTGAAAATTATTCTAAAATATTAGAATAATAATCTCTAAGAATTAAGTTCGACTTATAAGTGATATAGCTATATATCTAAGTTTGAAAACATTAAGCCAAAAGTTGGCAGTATAATTGCTTAATAATTAAATGATGAAATAAATGGAAATATTTGAAGTGGTGAAGAGTTAATAATTTAGAGAGAATATTTTAATTTAGAGAAAAGTCTTTAATTTAAATTACCAATTATGGAAAGGCGGACACTATGAAAAGTATAAAAATGAAATTAATGATGTCTTTTGGAATATTAGTTGGAATTATATGTATAGGATTAGGTATAATTTCTTTTATGAATTCATCAAAGGCATTAAAATCAAATCTGAAAAATACCTTGCCTGAAATTGCAAAGCAAACTGCAAGTAATATTCAAGGCAGGATTGAAGGCGAGTTAAGTTCTCTAGAGTCTATTGCGGCAAGAGCAGATATAAAGGATACTAATAATTCAGCAGATAGCAAAATTCCGATTCTTTCAGAGGAAGTAAAAAGAACCGGAGGTATTAGACTAAGTATTATAGACAAGGAGGGAAATGTTACTACTTCTGAGGGGACACATACTAATGTCAAAGATAAGGAATATTTTAAGATAGCTTTAAGTGGCAAAAGCAATGTGACTGATCCATCTATAAGCAAAACTGATGGATCGGTGGTTGTTATATATGCAGTTCCCATAAAAAACAATAATGAAATTTCAGGGGTTTTAATTGAAACACGAGATGGAAATAAATTAAGTGATTTAACGGATCAAGTGAAAATTGGACAGACAGGTACAGCCTTTATGATAAATAAAAATGGTACAACTATTGCAAATAGTAATAGAGACTTAGTTTTAAAAATGTCAAATATTATAGAAGAAGCAAAGAAAGAACCTAAGATTCAAGCGCTAGCAGACATTGAAAGTAAAATGATTACTAAAGCAACAGGCGAAGGTGAATATGACTATGAGGGAGAAAATAAGATTGTAGGGTATGCACCAGTACAGGGGACTGACTGGTCAGTAGGAATTTCAGTAACTCAAAGCGAGCAGTTATCAGAATTAGGCAGCTTGAAAATTTTAGTCATATTATCATCGGTAGTATTTTTGATAATTGGATTAGCTATAATTTATCTAATTTCAAATAGTATTTCTAAGGGGATGAAATTCACTTCTAAACATTTGAATATATTAGCAGAAGGAAATTTATGTGAAGAAATCTCTGCTAAGTATTTGAAATCAAAAGATGAAATTGGTGTCATGACTAATGCAATGAAATTAATGCAGGAATCTTTAAGAGCAATGATTGAAAAAATAAAAGAAAATTCTTCAAATATTAATGGGCAATCAGAAAATTTATCTTCTATTTCAGAAGAGATAGCCAATGTATCACAAAATGTTACTGAGGCAATATCTGAGGTTGCAAAAGGAACAAGTAATCAATCTGAGGAATTAATACATATAACAGAAATTCTTAATGAATTTAGTGATAAGTTATCCGAAATGGTTAGAGAAATACAAGTTGTAGACTCTAATTCTAGAGAAATAAGTTTAATGGCAAATGATAGTAGCACTGAAATGAATAGGCTAAATCAATCAGTAACAAATGTAAGTAATTCGTTTAAAGATTTTAATGATAAGATAAAATCACTTGGAAATGATATAAATGAAATAAATGAAATTACAAGTTTGATTAATAGTGTTGCAGAACAAACTAATTTATTAGCATTAAATGCGGCTATTGAAGCAGCTAGAGCAGGAGAAGCAGGAAAAGGATTTTCAGTAGTTGCGGAGGAAATAAGAAAACTCGCTGAACAGTCGAAAGGTTCATCAGAAAATATTAGCAAATTAATAAATGAAATATCAAACAACACCGAAACTATAGTTAAGGAGTCTGTTGCAATGGATGGTGAAATGGCGAATCAAGCTAGAATTATAGATAATTCAATAACATCATTTAAAAAGATAATACACTCAGTAGATGAAGTGATTCCTAAAATTGAAGTAGTTAAGAGTTCTGCTGGTAAGATAGAAAATGATAAGGATACTATTTTAACCAGAATAAATGGACTATCTTCAATTTCAGTGGAAGTTTCGGCATCAGCACAAGAAATCTCGGCATCATCAGAGGAAATGAATGCATCAACAGAAGAAGTGGCTTCTTCTGCACAAATTCTTAGTAATATGACAAATCAAATGATAGAAGAAGTAAATAGATTCAAAGTTTAAAAAAGATTTTATAAATAAATAATATTATATAAGGCTCTAAGTTGTTTAAAGAATTAAGATATAAAATAGAATTAAATGTATAGAAAAGAGATAGCAGGGAGAATGGGGAATGCTATCTCTTTTTGTGCTTAAGTCTGAACAATTATATTATCTACAGAACATTGAGAAATATTCATTAAAGATAATTAAAAATTACTTAAAGAGCATTGTAGCAAGTCAATCCATTATTCCTGTATAGGGTTATTTAGATTATATTCAAATATATCATCATTATCTGACATATAAATATTGCCGTTTGAATCCACATCAGTACTATAGGTATTTTTATCAGGTAAAACATTAAGTAAATTGCCATTAAGGTCAAATTTATAATTTCCAGTAAAACTTTTTACATATAAATTATCGCTATTATCTATAGAAATTGTCTCAATGTTGGTATCTTGATTATTAAGCATTAAATCTAAATATTTAATGAAATCTCCATTAGAATTATATACATGTATCTTTTTGCTATATTCACTAAAGATATAGATATTACCAGAGCTATCTAATGTCAAATCAGCATTCATACCTGGATCATCCTTATTAGCTTTTTTTATAATATTATTAAAACGAGCAAGTATTGCTCCATCGGAGTTTAGCTTAAATAATGTGTTTTCTGTTGCTGAAGAAGTTAGCAAATATATATTATTATCATTATCAACTGCTAAAGGACCATAATAATCATTTCCCTTAAAAGTTGCTGATAAACTACCATCAGCTGTTTTGTATTTTTGAATCGTGCTGCCAGAAGAGACGTATAAATTTCCGTTCATATCTGCAGCTAGTCCTTTAATCAGTTTAGAATCATTTTTATCTCCATTTATTTGAATCATATTAATGAATTCACCAGAGTTATTAAACTGCTGAATCCGCCCATCAGTATAATCTGCTATCCAAACATTATTATCAGAATCTACTGTAATATATCTTGCATCATTCAGTTTCCCAGAATCTATACCTTTTCCGCCGAATATAGCTACTAATTCTCCGGCAAAATTACTATTATTAATAGAAAGAATTTTTATGTTTAACTCTTCAAGTTTTTTCTTGAGAGTAGAGTTTTCAGAATCAAGTCTTAATTGGTCTTCTATATTAGATTTTTCTGATAAATAATTGTTAAGCTGAAGTTTTTTGGCATTTTCACTAGTATTACCACTATTGCTATCAATAATAGATTGAATTTTATTGTCCAATTCCTTAAGCTTTTCTTTAAGATCAGGGTTTTCAGGGTCCATTTTTAATTGATTTTCTATCTTAGATTTCTCTGATGAATACTTATTAATCTGAAGTTGTCTGCCGTATTCACTATCATCATTTGCTATAATAACAAAAGCTTTTGGATAAGCTTTTATATACTTTACATTAAACTTGACTCCAGTTGAAGGATAGTAGTATCTATTAAGTGAATCATTATGAACAATATTAAAATCCGATGATAAAAAGTAAGTTGAAATAGCATTGCCATCATTCTCAGGTTTAATCAGAACATTATAACGATAGACTCTTTCATTATTATATTGGTCTGATGTTGGTGAATTATCTAAGATCATAGCTTCTCCTTTTTCACCAAAATTGTCAATAATAATATTGGTGAAAAAATGTCCTATAAAAATATTAGCAATAATAATCACAAAAAAGACTATAGAAAATTTTGATAAATGAAATCTGGCTTTTGGGGGGAAAGCAAACTGACTAATGATACCAAAAAGAATACATCCCCAAATACTCAGCACGGGATGTGATTTTAATACAACCAAAAGAATAGCTATATATGTCATTTTATTACCTCCATAATGTTAAAAAAATCTTCAATACACATAGATTCTATTTTTAAGCATGTTTATATATATATATATTCATGATATAGTTTTTTAGATATATTGAGCAAATATAAAGTAATTCTATTTTAAAAAATTAGTTTTATTATATCAATAATAAAATTCTCAATCAAGAAAAAATTAAGAAATATGTTATATTATGCTAAAAACTATATAACTTTTAAAGAATTTAGTTTGATGCTTTTAATAGATTTTATATTTAAAAATCAGCACTAAGTGGAAGTATTTAGTTCATTTGTTTTCTTTAAAATATGGTATGATAATTTAATATTTTTCATAAAATCAAACCTCACTGTAAATTTAATATCTATAGAGAGGCTTCATTTTTTCTTAAGTTGATGACATTGCACGAGCGATCACCCATTGACACTATTTATTTTATGTGGAGCTTAAGTAGCGGCCCCAAAACAGCAGGTGATTGTTTTATAATTTCGACGATTAATTCTTAAAGTTTTCAAAATATAGATTAAAATATAATTTGTATCACTATGATTGATTTCTTCATAAAATCTTTACAAATATTTTGTATTATAAAATATAAAATAAAAAATCAAATGTTTTGATGAGGAGAAGAGATCAATGGGATTTAAGACAATAATAAAACTTATGGATATAAAAACTCTTGTCGCAGGATTAGTTCCTGTAATTTTAGGTTCAGTTTATTCAAAGTATGCTTTTGGAAAGTTAAATGCTTTGTATGTTATATTATTAGCAATTGCTATGATATTGATCCAAAGTGCTACTAATATGATTAATGACTACTTTGACTATAAACGTGGAGCAGACATTAATAAGAGTGGAGATGAAAAAGCTCTAGTTAGTGGTGAAATCAGATCTAAGCAAGTATTATTTATAATAGTCTTATATCAGTTTATTGCTCTTATGATTGGTATTTTTTTAGCTAGCCAAACAAGCTATTACATTTTACTAGTCGCTGTAATAGGAGGTCTTATTTCAATTTTATATGCTTTTGGTCCTTTGCCTATTTCATATACGCCATTTGGAGAGATTATATCTGGAGTTACTATGGGAATTGGTATAACTACTACAGTGATTTATATTCAATCAGGCATATTTAATATAAATACAATTTTGGTTGCACTCCCTACAGTATTATTTATTAGTACTATATTGCTAACAAATAATTTGAGTGATATAGAAGAGGATAGGGAAGCGGGAAGAAAAACACTGCCTATTATGATAGGTAAAAAAAATGCAGAGAAGCTGTGGATTTTTAATGTAATAATGTTACTTGTACTAACAGTCTGTTTAGTATTAATACGCATTTATCCCATTGTCGTGTTATTGCCTGTAATTTTAATATATCCCTATAAATCAATTCGGAGTTTTCTTTCATATGAAAAAAGTGCTCAAACAAAAGGTAGGAGTATGGGACTTATAGGACAGGTTGGACTAAAATATCATTTGGCTGTAGTTATTGGATTATTAATTGCAATTATATTTTAATAAATCATCAGAAGCTTATGTTAATTAGGCTTCTGTTTTTTTATTTAAGTAGATTATTTTTAACGAATATTTCTTATAGATTTATATATTGTGATTTTTTACATGCTTTAAAAGAAAATATAAAAGTTTTCACATAGGTTTTCTACATAATAACTACATAAAAACTTGGTAATATTTGAACAAGAAAAAAATGCTAAATACTTGATAGTTTTTAAAGAGTATACCTCGTCTGAGAGGATCAAAGAAATTATTTTACACTAAAGGTTACATTGAAAGGAGATAAAAATGATACAGGATTATTTAATTGTTGGAGTTTTTCTTATAGCTTCATTCATTTTTGGAATTGTTGTTTTATTAACAGCTTCATTTGTAAGACCAAAGAAGCCCAATAAAGATAAGTTATCTACTTATGAGTGTGGAGTTGAAACAACTGGACCAACTTGGATTAGATTTAAGGTAAGTTATTTTATGTACGGTTTAGTATTTCTACTATTTGATGTAGAAACCGTATTTTTATTACCATGGGCAGTGAAATTTAAATCATTAGGATTATTCGCACTTTTTGAAATGGTTATTTTTATAGGCATTTTAATCATTGGTTTATGGTATGCGTGGAAAGAGGGTGCATTAGAGTGGAAGTAAATTTTAAACAAGATAAAGAGATTCAAGAGCAAATAGAAAAAAATATTATTTTAACTAAATTAGATGAAACTTTAAATTATTTCCGTGCACATTCTTTTTGGCCGTTAACATTTGGACTCGCATGCTGTGCTATTGAAATGATGGCAGCAGGAGGTGCTCGTTATGATATTGCACGTTTTGGATATGAAGTTTTCCGTGCTTCACCAAGACAAGCAGATTTGATGATTGTTGCAGGAACAATTACTGAAAAAATGGCACCTATAGTTAAAAAGATTTATGACCAAATGCCAGAACCTAAATGGGTAATTGCTATGGGAAGCTGTGCAACTAGTGGGGGACCGTTTGTAGATTCCTATAATGTCGTTCCAGGTGCTGACACATTTTTACCAGTAGATGTTTATATTCCAGGATGCCCTCCACGGCCAGAAGCATTAATCCATGGGCTTTTAACTTTAAAAGAAAAAATTATTCATCCGAAAGAGGTGGGAAGAAGTGAGTAAAACTTGTGAAAATCTAATTTTGGAACTGAAAGCAGAATATAAGCAAGATATTGAAATTATAGAAAATACGCAGATTGCTATTCACACAGAAGCAAGTAAATTTCTAGATGTTATAAAAAAGGTAAAGCAATATGGATTTGATTTTTTAGTTGATTTAACAGCTATTGAAGATGATGTATTAAGCTGCGTTTATCATTTTATGTCATTAACTACTCGTGAGCTGATTAGAATTAAGGTAAAACTTAATGAAAAGCTTGAAATTCCATCATTAACTAAATATTGGCTTGCAGCAAATGTTCAGGAAAGAGAAGCTTATGATTTATTTGGAATCAATTTTATTGGCCATCCAGATTTAAAAAGGATATTATGTCCTGATGATTTTGTAGGGCATCCACTTAGAAAAGATTTTAAGGTTGATAAGCGAAGGTAGAAAGGAGGCAGTTGTATGATAGAACATAATAAAGATTTGCATACTGAAGAAATGACTTTAAATTTTGGACCTCAACATCCTAGTACTCATGGTGTATATAGGGCAATTTTTACTTTAGATGGTGAGCACATTGTCAATGTAGAAAATGTCATAGGATATTTGCACAGAGGTATAGAAAAATTAGCTGAATCCAGAACGTATACTCAATTTATACCTTATACCGATAGATTAGATTATTTATCTGGAATGTTAAATGAATTAGGTTACGTTCAAACGGTAGAGAAGCTTGCTGGGATTGAAGTTCCAGAAAGAGCAGAATACATTCGTATAATAATGGCTGAATTGCAGAGAATAGCAAGTCACCAAGTTTTTTTAGGAAGTATGGCTCTTGATTTAAATGGACATACACCATGGATGTACTTTTTTAGAGATAGAGAAAAAGTTTTGGATCTATTCGAGATGGTTTGTGGTTCCAGAATGACAACAAGTTATATGCGTATTGGTGGAGTGAGCTACGATTTACCGGATGAGTTTATCCCAAGTTTACAAAACTTTCTTATTGACATGGATAAGAGTTTTGTAGAATATGAACGCATCATTACTGGTAATGAAATATTTCAAGCTAGAACTAAAGGTGTTGGAATAATCAGTGGAGAAAAAGCTTTAGCTTACGGATTAACAGGTCCTAATCTTAGAGCTTCTGGCATTGACTTAGATTTAAGACGTGATGCACCATATGGTATTTATGATTGTTTCAATTTTAAAGTGATTGTAGGAAAAGATGGTGACTGCTACGAAAGATGGATAGTGAGGATTGGAGAAATGGAAGAGAGTATAAAAATAATTAAGCAGGCGCTAGAGCAAATTGAAGAAGGGCCAGTTTTGGCTAAAGTTCCAAGGCTAATAAAACCTCCCAAAGGAGATATTTATCATCAAATTGAAGGTTCTAAAGGAACATTGGGTTATTATATAGTAAGCGATGGAACGGATAAACCTTACAGAATTCACATTCATGGGCCATCTTTCGTTAATATTGGAGCATTTCCCGAAATGGCTAAGGGCAGCACAATTCAGGATGCAGTTGCAATACTTGCGTCACTAGATCCTATATTAGGCGAAATTGATAGGTAGTTCAGGCGCATTCAAAAAATAACAAGTCCATTTGCCAGCCTATTTTCCATCATGGGAAGCTCGATTCGCATACGCTCACTGAGTAAGCGATTCACACCAAATCATAGATTTGAGTTCACTGCTCATGTCGGCAAATTGACCTGATAGGTCCGCTATGAGGACAACTTGTATCCTTGCCTGATGAAAAATAATCATGTCAACTTTGAACTTGTTATTTATTTTCATGTGCCTTAGGAGGTAGAAATGGATAATATATTTTTAAACATATCTAATTGGATTAAGGGTTTAACTTCGGCATTGGCAATACCAAATGCCTTTGTAAGTATTATTATGAGCTTAGTTTATTTTATTGGGATTGTAGCTTTTGTTTTATTAAATGCTATGTTTTTGATTTATTTAGAAAGAAAATTTTGTGGTTATCTTCAGCAGCGTCCAGGGCCTAATAGATTTGGGCCACAAGGAATATTTCAAAGCGTAGCAGATGTTGTCAAACTTCTCGGCAAGGAAGATATTATTCCAGAAAAGACAGATAAATTAGTTTTCGTAATGGCATCATTGTTAGTTATGGTTCCTGCTTTATTAATATATGCTGTGTTACCTTTTGGAAAAAATATGGTTGCTGTAAATTTAAATTTGGGATTGCTTTATTTCTTAGCTATATCTGGAGTTTCATCAATACCTATATTAATGGCAGGCTGGGGATCTAATAATAAGTATTCACTTTTAGGTGGAATGAGAGTAGTTGCTCAAATGATAAGTTATGAGATACCTATGATTTTTTCTCTTCTTGGAGTAGTTATGATAAGTGGTTCTTTAAATTTAACAGAAATTATAACAGCGCAAAATAAGATTTGGTTCATTTTTTTGCAGCCTGTTGCATTTATTATTTATCTTATTGCCGCGACTGCAGAGTTAAATAGAGCTCCTTTTGACTTAGCTGAAGGAGAGCAGGAAATAGTAGCTGGTCCATTTACAGAATATAGCGGAATGAGATATGCACTTTTTTATCTTGCTGAGTATACTAATATGTTTGCAGTTTCAGCACTTACAGCCACTTTATTCTTAGGTGGGGCAAGTGGACCTATTTTACCTTCTTGGATTTGGTTTATCTTGAAAACTTATGTAATAGTGTTACTGCTTATGTTAGTCCGTTGGACTTTTCCTAGGTTTAGGTTAGATCATATGATGTCTTTAAACTGGAAATATCTTATTCCTATTTCTCTAATAAACATTTTACTAACTGGAATTGGTATTAAGATATTTCAGTTAATAAGTTAAGAGGTGAATTTAATGTTTGGTAAAGGATTATTAAATGGTCTTAGAGTAACACTTGGACATTTATTTGAAAAAAATATTACTCAGCAGTATCCAGAAGAACATCCAAAGCTTCCACCACGTTCTCGTTGTTCTTTTAAACTAGATTCAGAAAAATGTATTTCATGCAGCATTTGTGCTTTGAGCTGCCCAAATAGAGTTATTAATGTAGAGATTTATAAAGATGGAAATAATAAAAAGCATTTAACAAAATATGATATGCAATTAGAATATTGCCTTTTTTGTGGCCTCTGCGTTGAAAGCTGTCCAAGTAAGGCTCTGCAGGTTACTTCAGATTTTGAATTAAGTGCTTATGGTAGGGCTGAAACAAAGTTAACCCTATTTAATAAGGAGGAATTGCTATGATATCAGCTTTTGTTTTTTGGCCTATAGCATTTTTAATTATAGCTTTTGCTATAGGGGTCGTTCATTCAAAAAATATTATCCATAGTGCTTTATCAATGATTTTAACATTCATAGGTATAGCAGTGGTTTTCATCTTGCTTCAAGCTGATTTTTTAGCATTAGCACAGATTTTAATTTATGTTGGAGCTATTTCAATCTTAATTGTGTTTGCAATAATGCTTTCTCGCAAAAGTGATATGAAAAATAGTAATCCATTTAATAAATTAAGATGGACAGGTTTAGTATTTTGTTTAGGATTCTTTGGGATTATTACACGTTTAATTTTACGTAGTAACTTTACTTATAAGAATTTAAATATAGAAAATACCATTGGTGCTATTGCAGATGGATTCTTTGGAATGTATATGATTCCATTTGAAGTTTCTGCATTACTATTATTAGTAGCTTTGGTAGGTGCTATTATTTTGGCAAAAGGAGTGAAAAATTAAATGGTTGGTTTAGAAGGTTATTTAATACTCGCATCTGCTTTGTTTTGCATCGGTCTTTACGGAGCTATTACAAAAAGAAATGTTATTAGTGTATTAATGTCTGTGGAAATTATGATGAATGCAGTCAATATTAATTTAGTAGCTTTTAATAGATTTTTAGCACCAGAAAAGGTGACAGGACACCTTTTTGCAATATTTGTTATTGTTGTTGCAGCAGCTGAAATTGCTGTAGGTCTAGCTATTATCTTAAATATTTATCGCAGTCATACTACATCTAATGTAGAAGATTTCAATATTTTAAAATGGTAGGTGTTATGATGAGATTTATAGATTTAGCGTGGATGATTCCCATATTTCCTGCAATTGCATTTTTAATTATTGGGTTTATTACAAAAAAATCTAAAGTAATTAGTTCAGCAATTGCAATAGGTGGGATGGTTCTCTCTTTTATATTTTCTTTAGGTGTTTTTTATGAGGTTATTACTTCGAAAGTTAGCATAAATAAACCTGTTGAATATGCTGTTTCGTGGCTATCAGCTCCAATTAAGATTGAAGTAGGAGTATTAATTGATCCTCTTACAGCAACTATGCTTATAATCGTGACTTTTATAGGTTTATTGGTTGAAATATATTCCTTGGGTTACATGAAAGGAGAAAAAGGTTTTTCAAGATTTTTTGCGAATTTATCTCTATTTACTAGCTCAATGTTAGGTCTCGTAATTTCTAATAACTATTTTCAAATGTTCTTTTTCTGGGAACTCGTAGGGTTATGTTCTTATCTTCTAATTGGTTTTTACTATGACAGGCCTTCAGCTGTAAAGGCTAATAAAAAGGCGTTTGTTGCTAACAGAGTTGGAGATTTCGGATTTTTAGTTGGAATGCTTTGCCTTTTTATGGCTTTTGGAACTTTTAACTTTAGAGAACTAGCTGCGAGTATTCCAGCATATCAAGATGTTGTTTATTTAACTATAATAGCATTATTAATTTTTGCAGGACCAGTAGCAAAGTCAGCTCAATTTCCACTTCATGTTTGGCTTCCAGATGCCATGGAAGGACCAACACCAGTAAGCGCATTGATTCACGCAGCTACTATGGTTGCAGCTGGAGTATATCTTTTAGCGCGTGGTTATATATTATTTTCTTCTTTACATGAAGTAAGTTTAGTAATTGCGTACATTGGTGGAATAACTGCATTCATGGCAGGTACAATTGCAATAGTTCAAAGAGATTTAAAAAGAATATTGGCTTTTTCAACTATGAGTCAATTGGGATATATGGTTATGGCAATGGGAGTAGGCGGATTTACTTCTGGAATGTTTCATCTTACAAGCCATGCATTTTTTAAGGCATTATTATTTTTAGGTGCAGGCAGTATTATTCATGCTATTGGTGTACAAGACATTTTTAAAATGGGCGGATTAATTAAAAAAATGAAGATTACCAGTATTACTTTTATTATTGCATCTTTATCTTTAGCTGGAATTCCACCTCTATCAGGTTTCTTTAGTAAAGATGAAATTTTAAATGTAACCTATGAGCATGGCTATATATTTTTATATTACTTAGGCTTGATTACAGCATTTTTAACGGCATTTTATATGGCTCGTTTAGTTTTAATAGTCTTCTTTGGAGAGGAAAGAGAAAAACATTCTGTCCATAAAACGCCTTGGTGTATGACTGTTCCATTAATCATATTATCAGTTTTTTCAGTATTCTATGGTTTTATAAATGAAACATTTGCTTCATATATATACTTTCAAACATCTCAAATTCCTGAAGCAAATTTAATGGTTATGAGTGAATCAGTAGCAGCAGCTTTTAGTGGAATACTGCTCGGGTGGCTTATATATGGTAAGAAAATAATATCAAGTGAAGCACTAAGTGTGAAGTTTAGACCAATTCATCAATTTCTTTTTAATCAGTATTATTTAAATGAACTTTATCACTTAATATATGAAAAAGTAATTTTAAATATTTCTTATCTTTTTAATTGGTGTGACCGCAAGATTGTAGATGGAATTTTTGACAATACTACTTCTTTGATATGGAGAATGGGAGCTAAACTTAGACTTATTCATTCAGGACGGGTGCAAAACTATGCATTGATTTTTTTCATTGCAATTTCTTTGATAATTTTATGGCTTACAGCACCGATTTTAGGAGGGATATAGATGGAATTTCCGATATTAACATCAATACTACTAGCACCTATTTTGGGTATTATCATAATACTTTTGTTTCCAGAAAATAAGGAAAAGG
Source organism: uncultured Clostridium sp. (assembly GCA_963524945.1). Classification (GTDB taxonomy): domain Bacteria; phylum Bacillota; class Clostridia; order Clostridiales; family Clostridiaceae; genus Clostridium. The sequence goes on along the minus strand of CAURJV010000007.1, from coordinate 7,000 downwards.
AAATAAAAGTTACAGCGGCAATTGTCACGTTTATTTCATTGCTACTTTCGATTATAGCTTTTGTAACTTATGATAAGGAAATAGGCGGACTTCAATTTCAAGAAACCTATTCTTGGATACCTGCCTTCGGAATTAATTATTCTGTAGGGGCGGATGGATTAAGCATACCTTTAGTATTGCTTACAGCTATTGTTATTTTTGCAGGTGTTTTTGCATCATGGAAAATGGAAAAAAGAATAAAGGAATTTTTCATATTTCTGCTTTTACTAGTTGCAGGTGTTTTTGGAGTATTCATTTCAAGAGATTTATTTTTATTCTACATATTCTTTGAAATAGCTGTAATTCCAATGTATATTTTAATTGGAGTTTGGGGAAGCACTAGAAAAGATTATGCTGCAATGAAACTAACTCTTTACTTATTAGTAGGTAGTGCGTTTATTTTAATTGGAATTATTGCAACCTATGTTTATGCAAATAATTTAGGAATAAGAAGTTTTGATATACAAACTCTTAGCACTATTCAATACAGCGTCAGCTTTCAAAAGTTTGCTTTTTTCTTAATGTTAATAGGATTTGGTATATTAGTTCCTATGTGGCCTTTTCACACTTGGTCTCCAGATGGACATGTGGCTGCGCCAACAGCCGTAAGTATGCTTCATGCAGGGGTTTTAATGAAACTAGGTGGTTATGGAATTATCCGCGCGGGGGTGTTTTTATTTCCAGAAGGTGTAAAATACTGGGTTCCTTTAATTGCAGTGCTATCAATAGCTAATGTAGTATATGGTGCTATGGTTGCTATGGCTCAAAAGGATTTGAAATTTGTAATTGGTTATTCTAGTGTAAGCCATATGGGGTACGTACTACTCGGAATTGCTTCATTAAACTTTGAAGGAATAGATGGAGCAGTAGCTCAGATGTTTGCCCATGGTATTATGACAGCATTATTCTTTACGCTAATAGGAAATATTTATCATCAGGCTCATACAAGAGAAATAGCTAAGTTTGGTGGCTTAATACATCAAATGCCAAGAGTGGCAATTGGTTTTATAATTGCTGGGTTTGCATCTTTGGGACTTCCAGGGCTAAACAATTTTGTTGCTGAATTTCTAATATTTTTAGGATCTCATGATGAACCAAGAACATTATTTTCAATAATACCTTTTAAAGCAATCTCAATAATGGCTATTCTAGGAATTGTTATTACTGCGGCTTATATATTAAAGGTAATTCAAAGCACTTTTCTTGGTCCAAGAAAAGAAGAATGGGATCATTTAGAGGATGCAAAAGGAGTGGAAATGATACCTATAGTGATGCTTGCAGGTATATTAATATTTTTTGGTTTATTCCCATCACCACTAATTGACCTTATTCATAGTGGAGCAATGTCCCTTATGGGTAAGATATCAGACATAGGAATGATTATGGGAGGATTTTAATTATGAGTTATATAGTTGAGCTTTTAACTGCAGCTTTATGCATTGTACTTTTTATAGCAAGTTTATCACTGCAAAAGTATAAAGAAAAGCTTGGTTTATTTACAGGAATATGTCTATTTATAATTTTAATAGTATCATTATTTAGTGGGGCACTATTGAATGGAAGTCAGTCACAATCTCTTTTTGGTGGATCTTATATTAATGATTCTTTTAGTACTTTTTTTAAACAGCTTTTCTTGATAGCTGCAGTATTAACAGTGTTAATTTCTAGAGATCATCTAGTTTCAAAACAAGGAGAGTTCTATGCATTAATTGTGTCTGCGCTACTTGGAATGATGATTATGGTATCATCGGGAGAACTCATTGCAATATATATAGGGTTAGAATTAATGACTATATCCTTTTGCGTTTTAATTGCTTATAAAGGTGATGATAAATCAAAAGAAGCAAGTTTGAAATACCTTATCTTAAGTGCAATGTCTTCAGCAATTTTTTTGTATGGATTAAGTTTAATATATGGGATTACTCAAACAACGGCTATTAAAGAAATTGCAGAAGCACTGGGGACAGGACAGATAGCACCATTAGAAATACTAGGCATGATATTTTTAATTGCAGGTTTTGCTTTTAAAATAGCAATTGTTCCTTTTCATATGTGGGCTCCAGACATTTATGAAGGAGCACCTACTTCGATTACAGTATTTTTAGCAGTAGCATCTAAAACAGCAGGTTTAGCGGTTTTATTAAGATTATTTATGACTGGCATGTCATCTGTGTCTAGCTACTGGATTGATTTAATAGTAGTATTATCTGTTATAACTTTAGTGCTTGGAAATTTAGTTGCTATTCCCCAAACTAATATAAAAAGGCTGCTTGCTTACTCAAGCATTTCACAAGCAGGTTATTTTTTACTAGGGGTTATTGCAAATTCAAGTCTTGGTGTAGCATCAATTTTGCTTTATAGTTTGTTTTATCTGTTTGCAAACATGGGAGCATTTGGAGTTGTAATTGCAGTTTCAAAGGCAACAGGAAGTGATGAAATTAAAGATTATGCTTATTTAGCTAAAAGATCACCATTTTTAGCTGCTGTTATGCTTATATCTTTGCTGTCATTAGCAGGAATTCCACCTTTAGCTGGATTCATAGGTAAGTTTTATTTATTTTTATCTATAATAGAAAAAGGGCAGATATGGTTGGCATTTTTAAGTATTGGTATGAGTGTTATATCAGTATATTACTATCTTAAAGTTGTTAAAGTCATGTATTTTGGAGAAAGTTCACAGAAACTTGAATCAATTCCGGTTTCTATAAGTACAAAATTAGAATTAACTATATCTATGATTGTACTTGTTCTTCTTGGAATATATCCTAACCAAGTAATAAATGTAGTATTGACAGTATCTAAAGCATTTTTATCCTAATATAAGAAGCACTAAAAATTCTATTTTGTAATAATCATTATCTTCATAATTTCTACATAATTTTAATGTATAATAAGAATCATTTTCAAATGATAGATAGTAGGAAGGATGAGGAAAATGGTTGCTACAATATTAATAATTGCAGTTGTTGCTTTTATAGTTTTTAGAGTATTCAAAGGCGGTGGAGGATGCTGCCATTAAGGATGTACTTCAAAATGATTTTTTTATCATTTTGAAGTACTTTCTTTTATTAAGTGTAACAGAATTTGAAATTTAAAATAATAAAGGAACTTATTGGAGGAATAATTTTTAGTTAAATTATTAAATATATGATAAAGTAATATTAAAATTAACTATATGGGGGGAATATTATGAACAACATTTTAATAATTGAAGATGAAAAAAGCGTATCAGACGTTGTAAAAGCATATTTGGAAAGAGAAGGATATGGGGTGTATTCCACTGAAAATGGATTAGATGGAATTGAAGTTTTTAGAAAAGAAAGGATTGATCTTGTAATTTTAGATTTAATGCTTCCAGATATTGATGGTGAGGAAGTTTGTAAGATATTAAGAAAAATATCAGATGTATATATTTTTATGCTAACTGCTAAAAGTACACTAAGCGATAAAATTGAAGGCTTAAATATTGGAGCAGATGAATATCTAACAAAACCATTAAGCCCAAGAGAACTAACTGCTCGTGTAAATGCATTATTTAGGAGAGTTGGATGTAAAAAAGAAAACGTAATTTCTTTTAATGATAACAAATTAATAATTGATGTTGATAAGAGATTAGTTAAATTGAGTGGAGAGGAAATAAATTTAACTCCAAATGAATTTGATATATTATATATTTTGGCTTCAAATCAAGGAAAAGTATTTACACGGGAAGCAATAATAGAGAGAGCTTTTGGGATGGAATTTGATGGCTCAGATAGAAGTATAGATGTTCATATCAAAAATTTACGTAAGAAAATTGAAGAAGATACCAAGTCTCCTCAATACATAGTTACTGTTACAAAAATTGGTTATAAATTTGGTGATAAATTATGAAGCAGAGTATTAGAAAGCGTCTTAGTATAATTATTATATCTTGCTCTGTAGTTGCTGTACTTTTGTCAGCTTTATTAGTAAATATAACTATAACGAATACATTCAATAAGTATATGGAGAAGATACAAACTCAAAGAAATACAAGGTTAGTAGAATACTTTCAACAAGTTTATAAAAGTGATGGTGGATGGAATAGTACTTCAGGGGAAGAAATGATGCATGAAGCGTATATGAGTAATTACTGTTTAAGTCTTTTGGATGATAATAGAAAAGTTGTATGGGAAATGAACCATGAAGATATACAAAATAAAAATCATATGACAGTAAATGGCAAGGAAGAAACTGGAGTGTATACTTCCAATACTTTTGATATAAATGTTAATGGAAAAACAGTAGGGTATATTATTGTCGGACAGTATTCGCCTGTTCTGCTTTCACAGGAAGACATAAGCTTCAAGGGACAAATTAATAAGAGTATTGTGTTTAGCGGAGTATTAACACTGATAATAGTTGCAGCAATAAGTTTGATTTTATCCAAGCAATTTTCTGAACCAATAAAAGAAGTTTCAAAAACTTCTGTAAGTTTATCAAAAGGAAATTATAATTCTAGATCAAATATAAAAAGTAATATTGAAGAAATTCGGAATTTAACTGAGAGCATAAATGATTTAGGTGAGAAATTAAATAGTCAGGATTTATTAAGAAAGCGTCTTATTTCAGATATATCCCATGAAATTAGAACTCCACTAAATGTGTTACAAAATAATTTAGAGGCAATGATAGATGGAATTATACCTGTAACTACTGATAAGCTTAATAGCTTAAATGATGAAGTAATAAGATTTGGCAAGCTTTTAAATAATTTGAATTCACTAAAACAAATAGAGTCAGATGAAATAGTGCTTAAATTAGGAAGGGTTAATATAGGGGAGCTTATTTCAAATGTAATTAGTGATTTTAATATTGCTGCTGATGAAAAAAATATAAAGTTAATTATTAATAAAGAAGAAGGTAAAAATTTTATTGTAGTAGGCGATTACGATAAATTGAAACAAGTATTTATAAATCTTATATCTAATGCAATTAAATTTAACAATATAAATGGAACTGTATGGGTCAATATTAGTAGCGATATAAACTCAGTTATCATTAAAATTAAGGATAATGGAATTGGAATTAAAAAAGAAGATTTACCTTATGTTTTTGAAAGAATGTATCGTGGAGATAAAAGTAGACATAAAATTGAGGGAAGCGGAATAGGTCTTACACTTGTAAAGAAGATATTAACTTTGCATTCTGGAACAATAGATGTAGAAAGTAAGGAAGATAAGGAAACTGTATTTACAGTATGCATAAACAAAAGTAATTAATACATAAATTTTTATCACAAACTACATAAAAAAAGAAGGTATCTATAAACACTTTAAAAAGTGATTTTAAGATACCTTTTTTGTTTTTTGAGAATTATTAAACTTACATTTATTTCCTTAAAATATAGATGATTTATTATGTTTTAACAATAGCATATAACTACCAATATAATTTGACAGAAATTTCATATATCATCCTTATAGAATCTTCATAACTTTTTATTATACTTTACTATATAATAAGCGACTTTTTTCTGAAATAATATATTTATAATTATAGAGGTGACAAGCATGAATATTATAAGAAAAGTTAATAAAGCAATATATAAATGTTTAAACAACAGAAAATATGTAAGATTATTTGCTATAGGTGCAATTATTCTATTATTTAGTACTATTGTATCAAGTTTTGATATGAGTGAAAAATTAAAACATAACTTATCAGTAAATAAAGCTAATGCATCTCGCTTAAATATAGCTAATGCGTCTATTGAAAATAGGGTTCAGGTAGTAAGAATAACAGTAGATAATAATGGTTATACCCCTGATGTTATTTATGTTCAAAAAGATATTCCTGTTAAGTTGATATTTGAAGGAGATCAACTTAATTCGTGTAATAATGGAATAGTATTACCATCTTTCAATATAGATAAAGATTTCAAATCAGGAGAAAATATAATAGAATTTATCCCCAAAGATGAAGACATAGAGTTTAGTTGCTGGATGGGAATGATAAAAGGAATAATTAAAATTACAGATAGCATTGAGTCCATAAATGAGACCGAAAAATTTTAATAGAAATTCAGATTTTATTGTGAAAGTTATGTAATATAAGCACTAATTATATAGAGGATTACATTTATCCTAATAATTAGATTTTAATTAATATTTAAAATTTATTTTTATCTACACAATATCTTCATAACATTTATTTATAATGTATTTACAGGGAGGCGATAGTGATGAAAAGCTATAGTTTACGTTTTAAACAAGAAAATATGCTTTGTCATAGGTGTCTAATGAATGTTGTAAAAACATTAAGCTCCATTCAAGGTTTATTAGGAGTTGATGTTAGTTTAGAATCAAAGAAAATTAAAGTAATCTATAGAGATAAAGAGATATCAAGAGATGATATTAAAGAAATAGTAAATAGATCAATTTTAAGTGGTAAAGTAGTTAAGCTTAAACATTAATTATAATGAGAATATGAGGGGGAATTTATTATGAATTGTCATGGAAATAATAAAAATGAAGGAAATAAAAAACACAATCCAATAAAGCATATGTTAATGATGGTGCTTTGTTGTGGATTACCGTTTATAATTGTAGCAGCACTTCCTTTTTTAAGTGTTGGAACAGGACTTAAAGCAGCTATAGGTGGGATAGCACCTTTCATATGTCCAATAATGATGGTACTTATGATGGGAATGATGTTTAAAGGCAAGCATGGAAGCTGTTGTAGTGAGAAGAAAGAAGTTAATGAAAATCAAAACAAAATAGAATAACAATTTAGGAAAAGTGTTTTATATAAAGTAGGAAGATTAAAGAAGAAGTTAATGTATTTTTTGTGGAACCATTAACTTCTTTTTATTTCATCTTAGAATTATAGTATGAATAAGGAATTTCTGTTCAACTAGATTTATTTGATGTATAAACTAGAGTAGTAAACATACCACCTGTACCTTTGGTAAGGTTATTGGACATATGATGTGATATAT
>CAURJV010000006.1:0-132038 GCA_963524945.1 uncultured Clostridium sp. | reverse complement strand
CTGCAAGATTAATTCTTCAAGATCCTAAGCCAATTACTTTTGAAGTTTCAAATGATTATGAAATAGAAAATCCATATGATGATATAAATTTTGATATTTCCGTGCAGCTAATATCGGCTAGGAAAATGGCCTTAGATATTCTACAAGACCGATCTATAGATTTAAATCATAGGATTGCATTAGTAATTAATTTTGCTCATGATATTCAAGAAGAAATAAATAAAAATGAGCTATCAAAAATTAAAAATATAGTAAATAGATATTCTAGCGAATCTTATAAGAAAGAGCTTCTTAATAAGTTTGATAAGTATAAAGTATAAAAATATGCTTAAATGTATGAATGTGTATAAAAATCTCAATCCTATTAATGATAACTGGCCACAAATACTAGATCATGCTATTGACTGTTTTTATAAAATAGACAATGTTACTTTTTATAAAAAACAATATGATGCTTTTAATGAATATTATAAAACTAGAACCTATGAATATGAACACTTAATGGTATATTTTATATTCCAATATTTTATGAAAGCTATTTTTGATGAAGAATTATGCTCTAAAGTTACACTAGCTGTCATGAGTTATCTCATTATTAAAGAGTTAAATGTAGTACGCTGGATTGATAATAATTATAACTTTAATATAAATGATCAAATAGACATAATGCATATGTATTCTAAGGAAGTTGAAAATTCAGAAAAAACCCTTTATGACCTTGAGGAAATGTTTAATACGAGCAGAATATTTGATTTAGAACAGTTACTTATTTTAATAATGAATTAAAAATAATGTTAAGTATACGGAATACTTATCTTTCACAATAACGTCTAGTATTGGTGCTATACTCTCATTCTTGAATATTATTGATTATTTGATAAAATTTCAAAACCTTATACAGTATTCTCAGTTGAAGAATGATATATACAGAGTCTTTGGGTTGAATACACTATGCATTTAGTATATTTTTAGCTTTGCATCCTGTTTTCAAAAGCAATATACGAAATTTATATATATGTACATTAAACATTTGAATATTTACAATTAAAGGTATATAATTAAACAAATATAAAATTAACTATTTGTATATAAATCTAAGGAGATGTATTTCTAGTGAATAAAGATGATGACCCTAGGCATTGGAAACTTGGAATCCTATACTATAATCCAGATAATCCATCTGAATCTGTTGATAAGAGGAACGGTATAGGAAGCACTATTAATTTTGGAAGTAAAATCGGTAGGCGTATAATGGCATCTATTTTGTCTATTCCAGTTATAATAATATTAATAATATTTGTTGCTTTTAGATTTTTTTAATAATACAAAATTTTAAAGTTTGAATCAGAATATACTTGTAAAATGACACGTTTAAGAAGTGATAGATATTGGTTTTAGGCGATAAAATAGAAATGTTTAAAATATAAAGGATTAAAAATATTAAGCGAAGTTAATTGAACCTGCCTTAGTATTTTTAATCCTTTATTCATAAGCTATAATGCTTCATATAAATTTTATAATACTACCTAAAAACCTTTATTTTTAAGATCTGATACAATTTCCACATATTTTTCTATTACATCAAAGTCTTTATAATCATCTCTTCTTAGATCTATAATATCTCCATGAGAGATTCCACGCCTTCGTTTATTTCTCAATACACCTTTAAATTCTCCCCATTTAGCAGATTCAATAGATACCAGACCATCATTTTCACCTTCTGTTAACTTTACTAAAATGTATGGTATTGCAACAACATAATCACTAAATAGATTTCTTACTACAGATGTGTAACTTTGATAATACACCCCTTCTACGTCTTTTATCTCTTCATTGAATTTTTTACTATGGTAAGTTGAAAACTGTCTGCTTGCAGTATAAAAGTCAGGATTCTTATCACCTAGAAATCTATAACGGTTATCAAAAAATCTTGCAATGGCTTTATAGATTTTATCAGGAATTTTGCAAGCAATATCAACAAACTTACATCCTCTGTGTGGAGATGATATCATGGTTAATGATGCAACGTAATCTCCCATTTCTAATTTACTAATCATATAACGTGAATCTAGTCCACCTTTTGAGTGCGCAATAATATTTACCTTTTCGCATCCTGTTTCTTTCAATATATCTAATATTTTATTTTTTATATCTTTTGCATTATACTCAACTGTTCCCCAAGCTTCCTGATTTCCATAATAAACTGTGGCTCCATTACGAAGTAACTCTTTAGGTATCCTTCCCCAGTAATTAATATATTTTAAATCTCTAAAACCTACACCATGAACTAATACAAGAGGATATTTTGTTTTACATACTTCTGAATCAACTCGCGCTTCATGATTAATTAATTTATAACACTCATGATCATACTCTATTGCTGCAATGTGACAAGCATATAACATCACAAAAATATTTACGATTGGAATAAGACTCCAAAAGCCTACTATAAGTCTTTTTACAATATTTAATCTTCTTGAAGTACATAAAATTCTTATCATTCCATTGATAATTAAAATAATAATGCTTAACACAACAATAATACTATCAATTACTAATATGTGTTCTGGAATTGCTAATCTTTGCATTATTATATTTCCTATTAAATATATAATAATTTGAACAAATGCTGTATATAATCCATATAAAACGAGACTTCTTCCGCCTAACATTATCCTTAATCTGAAGTTTACTATTTGCTTTTTATTATTTGGAATTATGTTTACTTTTATAAAAATATATAGAATAAAAATAATTATCTCTGTTAAAATGATCCACTTGCATATATCATTATCTTGTCCAAATTTGGTATTGTAGATAAAAAAGTATCCTAACACAACAATATGTGGGGCAAAGATAAAATATATATACATTAAAATACTATGTAGCAAATTTAATCTTTTAGTAATATCCAAGAATATGGCACTAAACGTTATTATTGTTAATGCAAAAATCACTATAATTTCGGTCATATTTTCTCCTTTCTTTCATTATAATTCTTATTAAACACTTTAATTTTACCATATTATGTGATAAACCCCTATAGTTCTCATAAAAAGATATATATGCAACTAAATTTACTATCTTACATATCATCTTTTGATTAAGTAAAGATTTTAAAAAAGTTAATTGTATGGGGACTTTGATGTGGCAAAAATTTCTTCAAGTATCTAGGCTTTCAAATGATCTGATAAAATCTGTTAGTTTGATTCAAGTCATGTATAACGATCTATAATCTATTGCTTATATATCTTAACAACCTAACATTTTATCTATCAAATGATTACAAAAGCATTTTGTAATGATATTACTTTAATAAGAAGAGTCAGTTTAATATTTATGATTATCTTAAAATAGATTTTAATTCTGCTGATGTTTAAGATAAAATATTTAAAGCTAAGATTCTCTAAATTTAAGAAAATCTTAGCTTAACTCAATTTATTCTTACTACTTCAGAACGCCTGAAATTAGACTTAATAAGAATTATTTTCTCTATTAAAGTAAAAATAAAGTAATCATTTTATCTTGAATGTTCATACTCTTTATGGAACAGGTATGTATGTAGCCTTATCTCTCGGAGCTGAAAACCACGGTTCAACTGTATTTATCCATTTTTTAAAGTGTTCGGTTTCCATATGTTTGTTCACATCGTCTTCTGATTTATAGCCTTCGTAAAGTAAAAACCTAGCTGAATCATCTTTGCATTGAAAAAAATCAAAGCATATAATTCCTTTTTCTTTCAATGAATTATTTTGATTTTCTTTAGTTGCTTTAATAAACTCATCTACATGCTCTTGTTTTACATAAATTGTTACACTTTTTACTATCATAATTAATCCCCCTTTATATGCAATATAAATTTTTAATAAACTAATTATAGCATATTAGATAAGTATTTCATTATTTACTACAGATAGATGTATATTATATATAGCATTTTCTAACTTTATAAACTGCTTATTTACCAGCCATTTTTTAATCTATTTTACTATAACACCTAGATATCTTAATATGAATATTTTCTTTGCACTTTCACATAATAAATTTAGCTACTAAAATTATGAAGAGGTGCAAATCGATGAAAAAAATTATATTTATCTGCTCCATTTTTCTTTTCATATCTCTTAACCTAAATACAGTTCCTTCTTTTGCGTCTCCAGCTCAAAAAACATTTTCACAAGGTATTTACAGAATGAAGGATTTGAATTTGCTCCCAAATGTTGCGTATACTGCTCAGAATGTTTCCCCCACTGAAGTTTTCTTAATTATATTCGATGGTAGCAAAGTAATACAGCAATCTATACGATTAGAAGGTAACTCAATACATTATGTTTTAAGGCCAATGAAAGAGGATTTTAATTTTGTTGTATTAGGTAATGGTCAATTAGTTTTTACTCCAACAAGCATAACTCCATAATAATATTTTAGGTTTTTTACGCTAATTTATTGTAAAAATATCTTCAAATTTATTAAATACTATGATAAGTCTATTTTCTATTAAGTTAAAGTACTCATCTTGCCCCCAGTAGAGGGGCTTTTTTAATTAGATATAGATTCACCTTAAGTTAAATTGTTAACTTTTTTTGTTTTAACCTTCGTAACTTTTTTTACTTTTTAAATTTAAAAAAAGGTTTATTTAAACTAATATTCATTTAAATGAATATTTAATGAAAACTTTAAAAATTAAATTATTTTTAACAAGCTTTCTTTAAAGCAATGTCCCTTTATTAGTATTGCATATAACAAATGCCGTAAATTAATAATACGGCATTTGTTTATTGCCTTATGTTCAGTTTTCTAAAAGTTTTAATATCTCATTATTTATTACATCAGGATGTGTATGGTATATGGCATGTCCTGCGCTATTAACTAACAGCTCTATCACTAAGCCCTCTCCTTCGATATATACTACATATTAAGCCAATCATTGATATACTTATAATATAGTCAATACTTCCAAAACAAATAAATGGTAAACTAATATAAATCCCCATAATTCCAAGATTACTAAGAAGATTTATTATTGTTTGTACAAAAAATACATATCCTATGGACAATACTAGCATTCTTCCATAAGAATCCTTAACTTTTCTCATGATATTAAATATTCTTGCCACAAATACAATCATTGCAGATATGCATATTCCTCCAAATATAATTCCAAAATTATATATAGTATATATTAAAGCAAAATTACTTTTTACATCTCCAATTTTTAATTCTTTTACACTTAATTTGTTTCCAAGCAAGGTTACATTAGACAATAAATTTCTTATCCTGTTAATAGTATAACCATCTCCAAGTGGATCTTTAGTTGGATTAATAAGGCTATAGATACGTTGAATTCTGTAAGGCTCACGTAATAATAACAATAAAGATATTATTATAAAAATTGTTTCTATATAAATGAAGCCCTTTTTTAGTGATTTACTAACTTTTGATGATAAAAGAATTACATTTATACCACACAAATAAACTAATCCTATAGTTATGTCAGATGTGGAATAAAATACAATTAACGGAATAATTCCCATAGCTCCAATTAGAGCCAAATCAATCTTGTTATTTATGCTCCTAATGTTTATTATTCCACTTAATCCTATTAAAACCAATGTTGCTACTGACAAGTGAACTGAAACCTCGCTAATAGAAAATTCACCGATTTTTATAACATGAAAAATATTTGCTTTCATTGACGAAATTATTAATATGATAATCGATAACCAATAAATATGGTAACTATATTTTTTTAGCTTTCTATAATCAAAGAAGTAAATTCCTAGACCAATTATCCCTCCTATAATTAATCCAATTATATTATTGAAGGCTAAATCATAGACTGCCGAACTATTTTCGCTCATCGAATACATGGTAAATATACCTATACTCGCTAACGCCATAGCCAATATTATAGTAGTTATATCAGGCTCTGCCCTATGTACCTTATTTAACCTAGCGCCACACTCATAGGCACTTCCAAACCTTTCAATTGCTTTGTCTATTGATTCTACTTCTTCAAGTCCATCATTAATATATTCATCAGCAATTTCGCTAATATGATTTCTTATTTCCTCTGAAATTTCTTGATGTACATCCTTATTCTTAATATAACTACATACCTCTTTTAAGTAGTTTTCAATTGTATCGTTTCCTATAAACATTATTCACCCCTATTCAGTAATTATCTTGTTCACAGTTGCCGTAAACAATCCCCATTCATCTTTCTTTTCTTTTAAAGCTTCCCTTCCCTTTTGGGTTATTTTATAGTATTTTCTTTTTCTTGAATTTTCACCTTCCTTCCAAAAGGATTCAACTAAGTTTTCTTCTTCAAGACTATGAAGTATTGGATATAAAGTGCCTTCTTTAAATTCAAAAACTCCACTAGACTTTAATTGCATTTCTTTTATTATTTCATAACCATACATTTCATTTCTCTGTAAAAGACTTAATATTAGGATATTTGTGCTTCCTTTTAGAAGTTCTTTATTTATTTTCATTACGCGACCTCCATTAATTATACCTAGTATATCTATGTATATAGATTAACATAATAACCTTATATTGTAAATAAATTCGATATCAAAAATTTCACTTATAAAAAATTATAGTAAACTCGCCACTAACTTGTGATATAACCCAATATGTTTGCTTATAAAGTATTCTAGATCATATGTAGAGCATCAATTTATTATTTACAAAAAGAAGAAGTATCTTTATCTTTTTAGATACTTCTTCCTAATATGCAGATATTTAATTCTAAGTCTTAAACGCCTATAACTATATTAACATTCTAAATCAATTAAAGCAGGTTATTCTAATCTTGATTGCTTAGGTAAATTAGAATTTATTTAATATTTTTTTATAATATAGGCACACAAATTTCGCAATAATTGTTACTTATCATTTGCATGGTATAACGTTCAATAATCTTTCTTTTATCATCAATTTTATAATTTCTTTTTGATAACTCCGAAAATATTTCAATCCAAGCTTTTTGTATAGCATCTACTGTATGATTTATTTTAAACACACAATAATTTCCACCCATGGTTTTTCCAACGTTAATATTCGTACTCTCAAAATCAAATTCATCCGAAACAACCAGACATACATCATAGCGGCAATCTTCAGGTTCTGTAATCTCAGGATTATCTTGAGTTATTCCTAGTATTATTGAGCTTTCATTAAATAAATCATTTTCTGTAGCCCAGCTTTTCAATTGTTCCATTACTTGCACATTTTCTAAACCATAAGGACCTACTTTCCTTATATAAGCAATTTTATATTCTGGTATCATTTCAATATTAATATTCATACTTTACCTTCTTTGTTAATAATGTACACCGGTGCCTGAATTCATAATATAACGCTTTAAAATGTATTTCAACTTATTTTTTAAAATTACTAAATTAATAGTCATTATGAAATCATATTGCATATATCTAAATAAACTTAGATATTTATTTGCTTAGTAATATGCCTTATATTCTCATTTTGTTCCTCAAATATATTTCTCAATTTTACATTGCTCATATATCTTTTTTCCTAAAAGAGTAATTGCCTGCTTAGGACAATTGCTAATACACCTATAACACATGGTGCATCTTCCTTTTTGAACTAAGCTCTGATTTATAATAGATAAGCTTTTCATCGGGCATAGATTTACGCAGACACCACAAGCAACACATTTCTTATTGTTGATTTTAAGCTTATTTGAATATTCTTTTGTTTTTCCATAGAACCAAAGTCTTTGTCCAAAAAGACCTGCAATATGATAGATAAACCCAATACCATCTTGTGTGGGATTATTTTCTTTTACGAGATTTACAGACTTTTTTATCTTTATATGCGCTTGCTCTACAATAACTTTATTTTGCTCTAATGTTTTCTTTAATAGCTTTTCATCACCTATACAATCAGGCATTTTTAGATGTAGTCCTCCAACAATATCAGCACCATATTTTGAAAGTAACCTTGCACTACAGCCAGCCCCATCGCCACTAAACAATCCCATAGTAGCAATGATAAAAACTTTTTTGTTCATAAACTTTTGTTTATTTTGCAAAATAAAATCCCTCATTATTTTAGGTAAGTTGCTGAAATAAATTGGATACGCTAGAACGATAAAGTCACTTTTTTGCATTTCATCTAGCACTCTCTCATCTTCAATTGAAATACTTTTCGCTGTTGGATCAAGTTCTTTTACGAACAGTTCAATACAATGTTTTGTGTTACCTGTTCCACTAAAATATATTCCTAACATACATTTAATCTATCACTTCTTTCCACTAACATAAAATTAATTTATAAATATTTCTAAAATCTAAATTTATGAATTTGGTATCATCTCTCAATCCTGTTTTCTATTTTACTGAACAGAAATATATAAATAACAATGTGCATTTCCATCTTTTGCGTATTCACTAGGAACAGTGATTTCATAATCCTCCGAAAATGCTCTCTTTATAGCTCCTAATTTTTGCTCACTCCATACCTTTTCCCATGCTTTTTTTGCACACACATCTATTTTTCCATCTTCATCTTTTTCATCGTATTTCTTATATAAGCCTGTACTCACTTTCATTTCCATTTTCTCAAAAAAATCAGGTGTTACATTCATTATTGTAAGGTCATAATCTCCTCTTTCATCGCTAGAATAGTTACTATATTTTGAAATTGGAGAAGCATCTTTTTGAAGTATATGTTCACTATCAAAAAGAAGAGGTAATTTACCACTTGCAATATCCCCCCATAGTTCATCAATCATTTTTATTCCCTTATCAGAATTATTTGTTCTTATTGTTATTTCTTTCAATTTATATGACATAATATTTCTCCTTTATTATATAAATGATTATTAATTTTAACTCTTGTATAAATTTAAGTTTACTATTTAGTTACCGTATATCTTAATACTGTTTTTAATTTATCTCTTTCAGATTTTCTAGCGTCTGATAAATATATTTCTCTATGAACTAAGCTTTTTATTTTTAAATAATTTTCGTTAATATAGTCTTTCATCTTACTAAAAGTTTCTGGTTCAGTATCATAAGAACCTATGTGTAGCATTTGAACTGATAATCCATCTTCTATTTCATCAAAATAAACTTCTTCTAATAATTTATCTGGCTTCTTCTTGTTAGCAATTTCAAAAGCTTTCTTAGCCACTTCTTCGTTCACAAAATCTGGTTGTTTTATCATTATCGTATATATAAGTTCATCTTTATTAAATACTTTACTACTCTTACCACCTTCATTTATATCCCATAATCCTTCTAACGGATAAACAGTATATTCAAAATATCCATCAGGTATAAAGCCATTTTTAGGCATCATTCTTACTGCATAGGCAAGAGAATATATTACAGCAATTCTATTAGAAAAATCTCCATCATTCGGATTTCCTTTTCCTTTAATACAGAAATATTTTGCTTTAGGGATTTTAACTAAAGTTGGTTTTTCTTTTGGCAGATAGATATCTTTTTCCTCTTTTCTCCATTCATATTTCAAAATCAACACCTCCATAATCATTATAAATTGTTAAATATGACAACAGTCTGGCATATTATAAATAATTTTTAATACTAATACCCTATAAGTTCATTAATACTTATATTAGGATTTCTATATCTTCTTCTTTTCTTAGTTTTCGTTCTCCATTGAATTGCTTCTTTTGGACAGTATTGGATACAAGCTGCACACTGCTCGCAATTATGTTTCCATATTGGCTTATTAATATTAAACTGTATGTTATTGACAGGGCAAATTTTTTCACATAATCTGCAGCCATTACAATTATCATCAACCCAAAAATCTTTATCTCTTAGATGTAGGTTTTTCACTATCTTGTCAGTAGTTTTGATAAAAATCTTATCAATTAATGTATCAAATATTAATGGGCTAACTTCACATTTGTAATTTTCGTGTTTTGCAACTATATGTGCTATATGTTTTACTTTATATCTTTCTTTTTGAAAAATTTTGTTTTGTTTTTCAATAGAAATTGATCCAAAAGCAAAAATATTATTTAATGGCATATGGATTAAAAAACCAGAATTAAGCATTATATTATTATTTTGCAATAACTTTTTTAGTTTATTTAACACTTCAGCTGGTGTTCCACCATGAGTTGCTACTGCAAAAACATACGTATCTTTATTGATTTCTAGATTTTTCATAATTCTCTCTACTACCAATGGCAAACGATTATAAATTACAGGAAAAACTATTCCAAGTGCTTTTCCTTCAGTCTTTATTTTTTCTTTTGCTACAAGTGAAGTTATTTTGCACAAATTAAAATTGCCTAATTCACGTGCTATATCATTGGCTACTTGCAAGCTGTTACCTGTTCCTGAAAAATATAATATTGTGTCCTCTTCTATTATCATAAAAACCTCCTATTTCATTTTCATAATCAAGTGATTTCCTAAGAACTCTTATTATAAAAATTATCATATTTAAATAGATATACTAGTTTTTAATGATATTTTAAGGCATGTACTATACTACACAGTCAAGATTTAATTTTCAAATAAACTTCCATATCACCACAGTATCCTAAATTCTTATCTAATATATTTTTCTTTACCTTTTCAAGCAGATTTTTTGTTTCTATAAGCTCATTCATTTTACTATTAATCTCATTTATCTTATCTCCAACAAGTTCCCTAATACTTGCAATATCACCGCATAAAACTTCATTATGCATTAATGTTCTTATTTCCCTTAATGAGAAACCAAATTTTTTAATAATAAGTATAAATTTAATCTTTTCTATATCTTCCTCCGAATATAACCTATACCCGTTTTTATCACGTTTAGTTTCAGAGAGCAATCCAATTTTTTCATAATATCTTATAGTCTCTTTATTGATATTTAATTCCTTAACT
This sequence comes from uncultured Clostridium sp., assembly GCA_963524945.1. GTDB lineage: Bacteria > Bacillota > Clostridia > Clostridiales > Clostridiaceae > Clostridium. The sequence continues at coordinate 121,149 of CAURJV010000006.1, read as the reverse complement.
AATTTTCCAATATTGTACTCGTCTTTTTTCATAATTCATCTTCCTCAAATTTAGAATTTTATATTATATTAAAAATGATATTGTTTAATACTCCAATCCCAATTTACACTATACACCAATTATGGCATGTATTACAAAAACATTACTCGCATTGCAAAAAAATGCCACAAAACTCATTATGAATAATGTGGCATCTCGATTTATGCGTATTGGGGTTTAATTAACCTAATATTATAATATAGGAATATCGGTCTTAACCACCAAATATTCTTGTAATTTACTTCAAAAAGTTAAGTACTAAATTTCTAAACTCTTTTCTATTACTAAACATAGCTGGATGATTTCCATCCTTAAAAAATACTAATTTAGAGTTTTTTATTTTCAAATTAATGCTTTTTAATGCATTTTCTATATTTGGTATTAGATCATCTTTCAAGCTTCCAGTAATTAGAGTATAATTTTTAATATCGTTAAGATTATGCGCGAAAAAATCACCTCTATCTCTTGAAAAGTTCATTACTAGATTTGTGTTTTGATCAATAACATTTTTCCAATCAAATCCATGCATCATAAACCAAAATAACTTTGAACTTAACTTCTTTTTGGCTATTTGTCTATCATTCAAAATTTTTTGAGCAAACTCACAAGGTAAATGTTCTCCCATAAAACTATCTAATATTATTTTATCAAATAAGTTTGGGTTCTCTAATGCTGCATTTAAAGCAATAATAGCACCGCCGCTTGTCCCTAACAAATTAACATTTTCAATACCTATATATTTACATAATTCAATAACTAGCATTGCATTAAAATGCCAATAATTTAAAGGTAATTCGCTTACTCTTTGAGATCTTCCCTGTCCTACTAAATCTAGCAAGATCACCTTAAAGTTTTTAGAATAAAAATTTAATTCTGGCATAAACATTTTCGAAGATGCTGTATCCCCATGTATTATAATTAAAGGTTTTCCTTTACCATATACTTTGTAGAATATATTAAAATTTTGATATTTAAAATAAGACATTTTTTACCTCCCAGTAATAAACATTATAAATTTTCTTTATAGTCTACACCTGAGAATTAGTAACTACTCGAAAATATAGACTATTAAAGCCTATTAAAAATTCCCATTATAATACCTCCTATCTCATAACTTATCATTTTATAATAAGCTACTATCTTTATAGTTATTATAACATATATTGTTAATTCAATTGTATTTTGCTTCTTATTTTATTGATATATTTGGTATTTTATATTGTTATTTTCATCTTTCTTGTTATATTCTTTTAAATTATAAAAAGTTTTATTTAAAAGAATATTTAATGGAAACCTTAAACATTTATTTATTTTTAATAATGTTTCATTAAAAAAGTTTTAATGTTAGAAATATTAACGCTATCCATACTAATAAAATTGGTATGGCAAAATACCACCTTTTAGGTTTTCCGCTAATCCATAAGTTTTCTGCTTCAATTCTACATTGGCTAATTATTTCTTCTGGTATAAATTTTATTGTTATTGTAATAAGTATTGGAAGTAAAATTATGTCATCCAGCAAACCTATAACTGGTATAAAATCAGGTATAAGATCAATTGGTGATAACGCATATATAATTGTAATCATCGCAAAAACTTTTGCAATTACTGGAGTTTCCTTCTTTTTTAATGCTATATATATTGCAGGTATATCTGATCTTAATTTTTTCGCTCTGTCTTTTAGTCCCAAATTTAAATCTCCTTTAATAAGATTGTTTTTACTACAAATTGCAGCAATACAATTCTTTTTGACTTTATATTATGTATGCTGGAATATCCTTAAATTTATGCAAAATTAAAAATCACTTAGATAAATATTAAGTCTATTTTATTTCTAATCTTAAAATAAAATAGACTTAATATTGTTTATTCCAACAGAGATTTTACTCTTGGATCATCTTTAACAAAATCAATATTCTTTCTCTTTTTTAATACCCTTTTTACTAAATCTTTATATTTATCTTTGGTCCAATTATTAGTCTCATCAAATTTCATATGCGTGTATAGTTTTGATTTAATTGCATAACCCATGGCATCTGCATCATTTATCATATTTATAATTGCTTTTATGGTTTTTTCCTTTTCATGATTTTCTGTTGCATGCCATAAGTCTAATTCATGCTTATGGTATGGTCCAAAATCAAATACTTCTATAGCCATTTTAGCACGTTCTACATATTCTTCTGCTTCACTAAATCTTTTTTCTTTATGTAAAAGTTTTATTATAAATGATAGCGCAGTTAATGTGTCATGCCCATTTTTCCACAATTTATTTTCCCAAACCACATAAGCCTCATCTATTTTATCCATACTTTCAAATAATATTGCTTGTTGAATTTTTTTATCTACGTCCACTTCTGGAATTTTATCTAATACTTCCTGAGCTTTTTCATATTCTTTTTTCTCCCTATAAATTGCTGCTAAATCTAATTTTGCCATAGAAGCTGTCTTTTCCTTATTACCAGCTGCTACAATTTCAAGCCAAGCAATAATTTTTCTTTCGTATTTTTCTTTTTCCTCAATTTGAGGTCCTAATAAATATATTCTCAACACTTCTGATATCATTAATATTAACTCGTCACAACCTGGATATTGTTTAATTAAATCATTGCCTTTCTCAAAAGCTTTTTTAATTCCCTCTTTTGATGCAGTTTCACCTACCTCTTTTGTAAGTTTTTTTACTTCCGTATCTGTTAATTCCTCATTAAATGCCAATAAAGTGTTAACATCTATTTTTAGGATACGAGCAAGAGGCGGGAGCAATGTTATATCTGGATATGAAACTCCATTTTCCCACTTATTTACTGCTGGGGTACTTACATTTAAATAATCAGCAACCTGCTCTTGAGTAAGATTTTCCTTTTTTCTATAATGCCTAATAACTTCACTTATCATCATAAAATTAACTCCTCTATTTATTATGTTCTTATTGATTAACTAAAATAATATTAGGTTCCTCATTGAAAATTTGAACTTTCTCAATTTCGGCCGATATCCACATAAATTTGATTCTCACCGCGGAACTTTATAATTAAATGATATCAAAGCTACATAATTTGAGCAATTGAAGACTTTTCATCTTTTATTCATAAAAATTAACCAATAGTTAATTTTTTATAATATCACCATTTTAACTTTCAATATGAGATGTCAATCTTATTTTTTTAATTCATCTGAACTTCATACTGATTTCATAGGGTTCCACAATGATATTCAAACTTATGAAATTCCAACATTGCCATTATTCAGGAAATTCAAACAGTGGATATGTATTATTATCAATATGGAACCCTATAATATAATTTGTGTCATAGTCTTCTATTTCCTTTTATTAAACTTCTCATATAAAATTATTAAACACTCAAAAATAATTTTACTTAAGTAATGTTGTTATATTTCCTGAGTAGTATACGCGTAAAACATGAAGTGCTCTGGTGCAAGCAGTATAAAGCAAAAGTCTTTCCTCTTCACAACTATAATTTTCATCTCCTGCATCATATATAATCACTACATCAAATTCTAATCCTTTAGCAAGATAAGCAGGTATTATCAATACGCCACTCACATACTCATCGTCATCCTTCATTATTGCTCTAACATTAGTTTTATCTTTTAAAAAATTATATACCTCATTTGCTTCCTTAGCAGTTTTTGTTATGATTCCAATGGATTTATAATTTTTCTCATTATATATTTTTATATCTTCAAGAAGTTTTTCTTTTATAGCTTCTTCATTTGAAAAACAAAGAAGTAAAGGCTCTTCTCCACTTCTTTCCACACATTGAGCCTCAAGCCCCTTATCAAGGAGTCTTCTTGAAAATTTAGTAATTTCCATTGTTGATCTGTAACTTTTTGTTAAATTTATTATGCATGTATTATTTTCAGCAAATATATGCGATATATTCGTATAGTCTCCTACATTCATAAATGGGTTTATAGATTGATTTAAATCCCCAAGTATAGTCATGTTTGCATGGTTAAAAAGCTGATAAAAAATTTCATATTGAAGTGGTGAATAGTCCTGGGCCTCGTCAATAATAACATATTTGATTTCTGAAGTTTTAGGAAGATCTCCCATAGCACCTTTTAGATACAGAAGGGCTATCTGATCCTCATAATTAAGCCTGCGGGCTTTTATTTTTTCTAAGGTATAGCTTTTTATTTCACTAATTTTCTTCTTGTTGAACTCAATATTTGAATCCTTCAAGAAAAACTCAAGATTCTCAAATAACTTTTTATAAATACCCAATAAGTCAAATTTTGTCATTCCATTTATCTTATGATAAATCTCTTTCAGTTCATTCTTTACCATAGCTGTACTATGTTCTACAATTTCAGCTTTATCTAAATAAGAACCTGAGTCCTTAAGTTCATTAGCAACTTCTTCTATACGCTGTTCTTCATATGGCTTTAAAAGAAATAAAATACGCTCTCTTATCTTTTGAAGTCTTCTTTTTCGTGGAAGTTTTACATAATCTTTGTAAAATAATTCTTCTAAATCCTGAGATGAAATTATTAAATTTCCTCTAAATTTAATATTCTTAAAGTTTGTATCTTCCTTTTCCATAAAGGTTACATAACGCTTTAATATATCTATAAACTCCATTGATGATTTAAACTTTATATTATTGATTCTGATTTGATAGCCAGCTTCCTTCTTTGATGCTAAAATGTATTCCATCATTTCACTATAGTTTTCCTTACTAAGTCCAGTACCTAGGGCTTTGTGCATATATTCCTTAAATGTAGTCTGACACATATTATCTTCTCCAAGTTCAGGTAGTACATCAGAAATGTACTCATTAAAAATATCATTTGGCGAAAATATCACTATATTTTTAGGAGTTATTTTATCCCTATGCTTATATAAAAGATAAGCAATTCTATGAAGAGCGACAGAAGTCTTACCACTTCCAGCTGGCCCTTGAACAATCAGATTTTTATATTCTTCATTACGAATTACTTTATTCTGCTCTCTTTGTATGGTTGTTACAATTCCCTTCATCTTTGTGTCGGTACTTTTACTCAAGATATCCTGTAACACTTCATCATCTATCTTAAGATTGCTCTCAAACATATATTCAATTTCACCATTATTAATTTTATACTGTCTTTTAAGTGTAAGTTCACCCTCTACTATACCCTCAGGACATTTAAACTCTGCTTGTCCAATTTCGTAATCATAAAACATACTTGAAATTGGCGCTCTCCAGTCATATATTAGAAAATCAAAGTTTTCATTAATAAGATTAGATATTCCTATATAACACTTTTCGGCCCTTTCCTCCCCTTTTTCAATAAAATCCATTCTTGCAAAATATGGAGATAAAAGTACTCTTTCGTATTTTTGCTCAAGCTTTCTTGTGAATTCATGAGTTCTCTTCTGTATTTTCATAGTATTAATAGACTGCATAAAGTCTACAATCTGTTCTAATCCATTATTTACAGAAACTGATCCTACATTCTCCCATAACTCCCTTTGTACTTCAATCGCATCGCTTTTAAATTTTTCTCTAAAGTTACGTTTTTCATCAAGTTGTTTTTGAGCTTCTTTAAGTACCTCCTGCAGCCATTCACGTTCAAGTTTCCATTCAAAGTCGTTATTTTTCATAATACTTCGCTCCTTATGATAAAATAATTTTACAGAACTAATTCCAAACTCTATTGACATTGCTTTTTCGAAAGTGTATAATATAATTAGAGATATATATACAATATTATTAAAAAGCGATATCTAACTTATTGTATCGTTTTTATTTTGTTATGTCAATAGTAAAGACATTTGTCATTAGACAAATGTCTTTTGTTTTTTTCTTTATGAATTTATATTTGAGTGAATTCTGCGGACTGATTACTTCTTGAATGCATAACCTTTGAAAGTATCAGAAATACATAGTCTGCACGGCACTCTGATTTTCTCCATTAAAGTGGCAATTTCATAATAATGGCTGAACCTTCCCCATATACACTTTGTGCTGACAAATGTCCCTTATGTTTAACTACAACAATATCATAACAAATGCTTAAACCTAAGCCAGTTCCTTCGCCAGGTTCTTTTGTCGTGAAGAAAGGATCAAATATTTTATTTATATTTTCTTCTTCAATCCCAGTACCATCATCTCGTATTTCCAAACAAAAATATTCCGCTTCCTTATAAGTCTTGATTTTTATACTACCTTTTTTATCTTTGATGCCGATATAATAAATTGAATTTTTTATTATATTAAAGATAACTTGTTCAATTTGAAACCTATTACACTTAATATAATCATCATCAATTAAGTTTAGCTCTAAGTCAAATAAATCATCAAGTTTGTATTCTTTAAGTTCCATTTTCAAAATTTTCATAGATTCTTCTATTAATTCACTGAACTTATTCATTTCAAAATTATCGTAAGCATCTTCATTAGAAAATCTAATAATATTTTTTATTATGCTACTTATTTTTTCAAGACCTTCATTTGTCTCCGTTATAACTGGTTCAAAGTCTGATAGGATAAATTCTAATTTACCTCTTGAATTCAGTAGCTCTTCAAGTTCTTTTTTATCAGAAAAATATTCTTGATTTTCCTTAATGAAAGTTAAATATCTATCTAAATATTCTTTTAGAGTTTTAGCATAACTTTGAATTGTATATATATTAGAGGTAACATACCCTAAAGGTGTATTAATCTCATGAGCTATTCCCGCTGAGAACCTTCCTATAGTAGATAATTTTTCTCTATTCACTAATTCAATTTGTGTTGTTTTAAGCTTTGCATTTGACTCCTTAAGTTGAGCATTAGCATTTTTTAAATTATTATAAGATTCCATCAAAGCATTTTGATATTCCCTCATCTTTATTGCTGATTTTAATCTCGATGTGAATTCTATAGGCTCAATTGGTTTATTAATGTAGTCATTAGCTCCAAATTCAAAACTTTTTTCCAAGTATTTTTTATCTGTTAGCGATGTAAACATTAAAATAATCACATTCTTATTGTTTCTTCTTATAATCTCTAAAGTTTCTATTCCAGATAATTTAGGCATAACTATGTCTAATAGTATAATATCTATATTCTGAGTATTTACAATTTCAATAGCTTCTTCTCCTGATGCCGCTGTTATAATATTGCATTTAATTTCACTGATTTTAATTACCTCTCTTGCCGTCATTATGTTAAACTTTGTATCATCAACAATTAAAATATTCATAATTCCCAACCCCTAATCTGCAATTTTTAGACCTGTATTAATGTTTATTAAGAACTTGTCAGGAACTATAGTAATCTTACCTCCAAATATTTTGCTTAAGCCATCCAGGAAGTTTAATATAAGCTTGGCTTCTGGTTTACTAATAGTCTTTATAAAATTATTCTTATTTCTAATGAAAAAATTAATATTTAAGGTAGTATTATGCATGAAATTTAATAATAGTTCTTCTTCTTTTGAATCCCAGGTAATAACCTCTAAAACATTATTAAATATTAATTCAAACACTCGCTTGTTGCCTAAATAATTAATTTGAGCAGTATTATTATTATCATAAATTATAGGTAAATTTCTGCTTTTCAACTCATCAAATCTAGGTTGTAAGGAAGTTAAATTAAAGGTTTCAGAAATGCTTGGAACAGTCTCTAAATATTGAAAATACACTTTATCTATTAATTCACTAATGTATTTTTGTCTTGAACATTCATTATTTGAGCTATCATACATACTATTTTTTAAATCAAATATTATTTTTGAAACCACTTTAATATAATTAATATCCTTCTGGCTATTTTTCACTAAATTATTGTTGCTATCCAGGATCTTCTTATATAACTTATTTTTTTCTTCTATTTGAACGTTAAATATCTCATTTTCTTTTACTAATTTATAATATTTTAAAGCTTCATGAATAGCTGGAAGAAATTCCTCTTCATTATTCCATGGCTTTGTAATATATTTAAAAACACCTACTTTATTTACTGTAACTATTACCTGTGATATTTGAGCATATCCTGAAAGTACTATTCTAACTGTGTTCGGAGATATTTCTTTTACTTTTTCTAAAAGCTCTAAGCCATTCATCTTAGGCATTCTCATATCTGTAACTATTACAGCAATCTCATTTTCCTGAAACTGTTCTAAGGCTTTTTCTCCACTACCTGCAAAAAGCGACTTAAAATCTTCTTGAATAGTTATTCTATTTATTGAATTTAATATATTAGTTTCATCATCCACAAAAAGTACATTAAATCTATCCATACTAATTCTTCCTTTCCACTAAGTTTTTTACTATCTGTTCACATCTTTCTTCAGATATTCCGTAATTGTCGAAAACCTCTAAATAAAGCTTTGGTTTATAATTTGGATTTATAATCTGCCAAGAATAATAATCAGCAATGTAGATCATTGATACGAGCTCTCTATTTGCATCACTGCTTGACATAGGATTATGATGATATAACGCACTTTCTACTATTGCATAAGGTATATCCCACCATTGTAATAGATATCCACCTAATTCTTCATGGTCTATTTTGAATTTTTCTTTCTCTAAAGTACTTATCTCACCTAAAGATTTGTCAGCTGCTAATTTATAAATGTCATCATACTCCTTATCATATATCTTAAAGAAAGCTACTTTTCCTATATCATGAAGTAGACCTGCCGTACCGTAATAATCAGGAATCTTTTTACCTAAAGCTTTATTATATAGTTCTATTAGTATCTTATTAGTTAAGTTAGAGTGCTCCCATATTTCATTTTTATTATAAAAATCATTTCCTGATTTAAAAACTTCCGCAGTTGCCATAATTGCCTTTAAATTTACCAGTCCAAGGCTTAATACTGCTGTCTTTATTGAAGCTGTCTTAATCCCATAAAAAGCTGAATTTATAATTCTTAGGACTTCAGAACTTAAAGTTATATCTGCTTCAATTAATCTTACTATCCTATCTATATTGTGATCATCATGTTCAACAACGTCGCTTATTTCTTGCAGTACAGAAGGAATTGTCGGAAGCTTGCCCATTTCCTTTATATGGTTTAAGGATATATTATTATGTAATAATTCCTCAGTCTTAAAAACCTCATCAATAGCCCTTCTAAAGTCATCCTTTTTCCAGGGCTTAGTTATGAATAGCTTTGCTAAATTATTATAGATAGATTTAAAAACAGTTTTTTCATCTGTAAAGCCACTTAATATTAATCTTGTTACCTCTGGGTATAATAATTTAACTCTTTTTAATAATTCATACCCATCCATTTCAGGCATTCTCATATCACTTACTATAAGATCAATATGGTTTTTTTCAAGAATATCTAAAGCTTCTCTTCCACCATTTGCTATATATACGTCATAAGGACTGTCAAAAAATTCTCTTCTGATTGAATTCAAAATAGCTTTTTCATCATCTACAAATAAAATAGACTTACTCATTTTGGGTCACCTCTCCCTGTTCTTCATGTCTAATAGGAAGTTTTATAGTAATCTTTGTACCTTCTCCTAAAACACTGTCAACAATCAACTCTCCCTTATGAGTATTTTTTATAATATCATAAGCAATACTTAAACCAAGTCCAGTCCCCTTACCTATAGGCTTTGTTGTAAAAAATGGTTCAAATATTTTATCTAAATTTTCCTTAGGTATGCCTGTACCATTATCTTCTATAACACAACTTACAAATAAATCATCACTGAAAGTATAAATTTTTAATAATCCAAAGTAGTCTATATCCGCCTTCTCTTGTTTTTCCTTTATAGCGTGGGAAGAGTTAATAATAAGATTTAATATAACTTGGTTTATTTCACTAGGGATAGCCTCCACTTGTGGTATTTCATCTAGCTCAATTTCAATATTAGAGTTATATTTAATTTCATTTTTAGCTATAACCAAAGTATTTGTTATTCCATAGTTTAAATCATATTGTTCAAAATTCTTTTCTACAGATGAATGAGCAAAATTTCTCATTGCAGCTATTATCTTTTGAACTCTTTCAATTCCACCTTCAGTGTCCTTTAATAATTCGTCAATGTCATCCATTATAAAGTCTAAATTATATTTTCTTTCTAAGCTCTCTACATTTGCTACTTCATCTTTAACCAAGCACATTCCTTCTTGTGAATTAGCTAGCAAACTTTTATATAGCAATATTATCTCATTAAGCTTTTCAACATATTTTTTTAATGTTCCAAAATTACTTATTATAAAGCCTAAAGGATTATTAATTTCGTGAGCTATTCCAGCAGATAAATGACCTAAGTTTGCCAACTTATCTTCTTCAATCATCATAAATTGAGCATTTTCTAAATTCTTAATACTCTTTTGCAATTCTTCATCTTTAAGCTTCAATTGACTTAGGAGATTTTTCTTTTCTTCGATATTTTCAGAAATAATAAGATATTTCTTAACATTTGAATTTTCCTCAAAAATTTGACATATGGATATCTTTAGACAAAATACAGAATTTTCTTTATTTTTAGCATAAATTTCACCATTCCAATTTTCAAATAGAAATAGATCGCTTATTCGACTTATCTTATTATCTTCTGCATAACTACTTTCAAAATAAAATAAATCATTAATATTCACATTTTTAAGCTCTTCCTCAGAATAATTCCACATTTTTTCTGTTGATGCATTAAAGAATTCTAACTTCCCATTAGAATCGGTAATTAGTAAGGACTGCTTGATATTTTTGATTATAGTCTCAAATAAATATTTCATTTCCATAAAAACTCAACCCCATTTTTCAATATTCTTTTATAGTATAATATTTTCTACATTAAATACCAAAATCCTTCAACTTTACATTTATTTATAACTTATTACACGACAAATTATATTCTGTCTTTAAAAACCCCTTTATTTTTTCTATTTATTGTTAATTAAAAGTAAACTAAACCTAAAAACTTATACAAAATAAATAAAGCTAAGACTTTCTAAATACAAGAAAGCCCCAGCTCAACTAATTTTCTATTACACTTTTTGTGTACCCCTAATGAGATATCATATGGATTTTTTAAATTACAAGAAATAATCATTTGAAATTTGACCACTTAAATTTATTAGTAAGCAGTTGTTTAACTTGGTACTTATCTTAATGTCTTGGAAGTACGCCGAAATATGTTTTACTTGAAATCTCCCAAGTATATAACTTCCAATTTTGATTGTGTGATAATCACTTAATCAGCGAACGAACGTGAGTCAATTTTCTGCTAGAGCTTGTTCCATTTAGTACTTATCACACTAAAAGTGGAAACATGCAGTTATGGGAGGCAATCCTCAATTTAGAGCTTTCCAGTGAAGATTTTCCCTGCAATTCCTAGTGCGCTGCAAGCTTTAGGAAAACCTACATATGCTGCACATTGCAAAATAATTTCTAAGATCTCTTCTTGTTTTAATCCAGCTTTAAGAGCACCTTTTATATGAAAATCTAATTGTTCAAATGCACCTTGTGTTATAAGTGCAGTTATAGTTACAACTTCCCTTGTTTTTAAATCCAAATTTGGTCTTGCATATATTTGACCAAATCCAAAAGAAATCATTTTATCCAAAAAGTCTGGAAATATTTCTCCCACAGAATTTATCATCTGTTCACCATTTTCATCTGTCATTTGTTTTAACATATTGATTCCGTTTTCATAGTCTTTATTCATTTTACTATCCCCTTTTCATAGTTGGTGGTATTTCATTTGGATCAACCATAACTTCTATTAGAATTGCTTCCTTATGTAAATTTGAAATTTCTAACGCTTCTTTTAATTCAAGTTCATTACAACATCTATATGAGTTTACGCCAAGTGACTCACCAAATTTTTTACCATTCAATGGCACATTATAATTGGTCCCTACTGTCTTTCCAAAAAACTTTATCATAGCTTTTTCTGGCATATCTAATCTTCCATTATTTATTACTATAAAGGTAACTGGAATATTATAATTTGCTGCTGTTGAAATTTCAGCTCCCTGCATAAAAGTACATCCATCACCTGTTATGCAAATAATTCTAGAATTATAGTTTGCTAGTTGCGCTCCGATTGAGTATCCTATAGCATGTCCCATAGCTCCAAATACGTCATCGAAAAAGAATGTGCCTGGTTTTCTAATATTAAAATATCTTATTGCATAAAAGGAATGACTTCCATCATCACCAAAAACAACTGCATCATCTGGTAATACTTTTCTTATTATTTCCATAGCATGAGCAGATGAAAGATATTTATTTTTTTCTTTCATATTATTTTTAAATTCATAGTTTTCTTCTAATAAAGTATATTCATTTCTTCTCACATCTTTGACTTTATCTAATACTAACTGTAGATTTGCTTTAATGTCACCAATAATAGGTAATGTTTGAACTGGTAATGCTTTTTCTATAAATGTCTGTTCATAATCTAAATGAACTGCTTCTTTAGGATAATTATCTGGTGATATTCCTACTAAAGACATATCAGATAATTTACTTCCTATGACTATCATCAAGTCTATATCTTCCTTAATATATTCACTTGATTTATCTGTACCGCCTAAACCTAATGCGCCAAGTGATAAAGGATGGTTCTCAGAAAATGTTCCTTTTCCTCCTGGAGTCGTCATAACTGGTATGTTCCAAATTTCAGCTATGTTTTTAACTTCTTCGTAAGCTAGACTTGAATGTACTCCTTTACCTGCTAATATAACAGGTTTTTTAGCATTATTTAGTTTACCAACAAATTCATCTAATCTCGAGGATATTAGTTTATCCATATTGTTAGGTAAATCAAGTTCAAATTCATCTATTTCTTCATCAAGTATGTCAAGAGGTATTGATAAATGAACTGGCCCTTTGACTCCTGAATAAGCTTTTTCTAATGCATGTTTTAATAATATTTGAAACTGATCAGCTCTTTCGACTCTAGCACTAAATTTAGTAACTGATTCAAACATCCTAACTAAATCTGTACCAAAAATTGTTGAATCTTGTCCTATAGCTTTTCCAACATTATGCATAGATTGCTGCCCAGTAATAAATAGTACTGGTACATGGTAAGCTTTAGCCTGTCCTGCAGCAGTTAGAGCATTTGTACCACCTGGACCAGAAGTTACAAGAGCAACCCCCAATTTCTTGTTAATTAACGAGTAACCTGCTGCAGCATAACCAGCGCCACTTTCATGTTTACTTAAAATAAAATTAATATCTTGTCTATCCAATTCCATAATCAAAGAAGCAAGAGGTCTTCCTGGTACTCCAAAAACATTATTAATCCCCCATTTTCTAAAATTGGATACTAAAATAGATGCTATGTTTCTCATATGTATCTCTCCTTTTATAATTAATATTAATATTCTAAAAAGTGATTTTAGAATATTAATCATCTTATCTGATGTCAGCCACACTAACACTCATATGCTATATAGAACTTTTCTTCCTATATTTAAATGAACCACGTTTAAATGATTATAACTCCTTAGGTGGTTAGCTAAGAATAAACAGTTAAATCATAGATTTCCAATTTCACTTATGTGCTTCCTGAATCAAGTTTTTCCTTATTCCAAACTAATTGCTGCATAAAATCCCATGTGTACAGCTGTGCCAACATTCCCAACTTTTTCACAATCGCCTATAATCCTAGTTTTTATATAATATTTTGCTTTTATTGCCTCTGCCAGTTTATTGTTCACTACCATGCCCAAAGCATTAATCACACTATCAGCTTTTATAAATTCAGATATACCATCATGTGTTTCTATATAAGCGCCCTTACTATCAATTGATGTAACTATACTATTTGTATGAATTTTCACTCCAGATTTATAAAGCATAGGTATTAATGATGCTGCATTAACAAACAAAGCATCTTTTGCAACTGCATCTGACATTTCAATAATCGTAACTTTCTTACCATATTCAGTAGCGAGTTCCAAAGCACTATCACAGCCTGATAAGCCGCCGCCACATATAACAATATTTTCACCTTTTAATAATTCTTTATTTTTATGTGCCTCAATTAAATTAATAACATTTGAACCGTCGATACCAAGAATTTGATGATTAGCTGGAACTGCACCTATTCCTACGATGATTTTATCGCACTTTGCTAATATCTCATCAGCAGCAGAAACTTCTGTGTCTAGTTGAATTTTAACATTCAATTTCTTAAGCTGAACACCATACCAATCTATTAATCTGCGTAACTTATTCTTAAAAGCAGTTGTTGAAACTGCTGCAATCTGTCCCCCAATTACTTTTTCTTTTTCAAAGAGAGTAACCTTATGTCCCTCAATTGCAGCAACACGTGCTGCCTCTAACCCTGCTGGCCCCGCTCCTATAACTACGACATTTTGCGGAATTTTAGTATGCTTAATTTTAAAACGCTTTTCATTACAAGCTTGCGGATTTACAGAACAGCTTAACTTAGTAAATCTAGCTGCAATACGTCCTATACATCCCTCATTACAGCGAATGCATGGTCTTATATCTTCACGATTACCACACATAAGCTTATTTGGCATTTTTGGATCTGCTATTAGAGGACGTCCAAACATGACAAGATCAGCATTTCCAGATTCTATTAACCTAACTGCTGTTTCAGGCGTATGATTTCCAGAATTAAGTATTGGAAGATTAATAGCTCTGCGTGTAGGTTCACATAAATATTCCATACATGCATCTCCTAAATATGAAGGTGGAAAAACATATTCAATTGCTTCAGACGATCCTGCATCTATATCTATTGCATCAACTCCTGCCTCTTCTAGTAGTTTGATAAGATGAATGCTGTCTTCTATAGTACGCCCACCTTCAAAGCGATGATCAAGTGACATACGAAATAATATTGGCATATCTGGTCCAACAGCATTTCTTATTGAACTAACAATCTCCATAGGAAAGCGAGCGCGTTTTTCATCTGTTCCACCATACTCATCCTCACGTTTATTCCATATTGGAGACATAAATTGATCTATTAAATCTCCAGCATGTCCATGTATCTCAATCGCATCAAAACCTGCATTTTTAACGATTTTGGCAGAACATGCAAATTTTTTAATAATTTCTTTTATATCGTTATGACTCATAGGCCTACAATTAACTTTTCTATTATATGCTGCTGGTATAGGTGATGCTGACATCGGTGGCTCTCCATATTCGTTTGGAAGTGCATCACGTCCTGTACCACAACATAATTGGGCAGCTATTTTTGCCCCGTATCTTTGCACAGTTTCACAAAGAGTAGTAAGTTTTGGTATTACATAGGTATGCTCTAATATACCTGAAAGAGGACCTTGTGCTATATCATGTGAGATAAATTGAGCGCCCATAATTATAAGTCCAACTCCGCCTCTTGCACGTTCTTCATAATAATCAATTTCATCATTTGAAATAGTACCATCACTATTAGATGCATTAATTCCTATAGGTGAAAAAACTATTCTATTTTTAACTTCCATACTTCCAATTTTAAATGGTGTAAATAACTTCTTATAGTTCATAATAACTCTGTCATTCCCTTCTCGATACCTATAAAAATCTATATAGATGCATTAAATAAATAGTTCACTACTTAGATAATTGCTTAGTTTATAAAATTTTTTCATATATTACTTTTATAAATATCCCTTTAAAAATAAATATCAGAAAATTCAACATTAATGGCATTTACTAGTCCGTTATCTGAAGATATAAATGCTCTATTTTTCTCCCCAAATGTAACTTCTCTAATAGGTAGCGTTATTGTGAATTTACTGCCACTTCCAAATTCGCTTTCTACCTCGATGCTCCCTTCTAATATTTCTACCAGCATCTTTACTAATGCTAAACCAATTCCACTACCTTCTGCCTGCCTTGAAAGATTATTATCAACTTGTCCAAATCGTTCAAAAATCACTTCACGCTTATCTTCTGGAATCCCTACCCCAGTATCAATCACTGCAATTGATACTGTTTTATTATTCATATTTTCTGTAATCTCAACAGTTATATTTCCACCTTCTGGTGTGAATTTTATTGCATTTGATAAAAGATTCAAAATTACGCGTTCATATTTTTCATCATCTATTGAAGTATTTATGCTATATGTATTAGTTTTAAATCCAAATGCGATTTTCTTTTGCTCCGCATATAGTTTTATAGACTCTGCAATTAATTGTGTTATAAATACAATATCTATATTTTTTTGGTTTAATTTAAATTGATCTGCTTTTAACTTAGTAATATCCAATAAATTATTTACAAGCCTCAATTGCCTGAAAGCATTTCGCTTTATGCTTCCTATTAAGTTTTTGACTGATTGAGGAATCTCATTAATATATACCTGTTCAATCAATTGAATAGCTGAATAAATTACATTTATTGGTGTTTTGAATTCATGAGTAATAAGTGTTATAAATTCATCCTTCATCACAAGGTCTTTTTCTAAAAGCTCCCTTTGATTTTTTTCTGATTCATATAATAGTTCTTTTTGCTTATTTATCTTACGATTTTGCTTTCTAAGCAATAGTTCTCGTTCTATGGCATCAACTACAGTAGTTAATGTCATTAGGAAAAATGGATTATGAAGTATAACTGCAGTCATTATACATATAGTTCCAAGTAAATTATCATCATCTGAATAGTGAAATGGTACTCCATAACATGCGCTCTTCTGTAAAGAATTATGATAATGATCCTTTCCTATTATCTGTATTGGATGATTTTGTTTAAGAGTCAAACTAACAACATTTGTTCCCATATCCTCCTCACGAAATTGAATACCTGGCTTAACTCCAAATTCAAACATTGTTTCTCCTATAGCTTCGTCCCCAAGAATTTCTAATAAATACCCATTCTCATCAGTAATAGTAACTAATATAGGAGTACCTTCTAAAGATTTAATCATTTTATTGCCAAAAAATTTAACAACATCTAAAACTTCTTTATATATATCTTTCTTTTTAGTTAATTCTAATTCTGATATAGCATTAGGAGACACTCTAGGTTTGTTGGGATCTAATCCTAATTTTCTACACTTCTTTTTTGATTCTATAATATAATCTGCTTCTTGTTCATCTATATCTTGCAACGTATATTGCCTCCTCAAAAGAAAACTTTAGTAATTTATGTATATTAGTTCACTTTTTTACATATTTTACCCAACTATTATATCACTAAGTTTCTATTATCGGAATATTTATTCTAATTAATTTCATAATTTACAATTAATTCATATATATTTTATATTTCATGTTTTTAAAATCGCAAAAAAATGTAAAATTGTAACCAATATTACATAAAAATTATTCAAATTAGCAGAAATAATTTTTCAACCATCTTTACTATTTTCATATTTCATAATAATTGTCTTTTAGAAAATCTTTTAATTCATCTTAACCCTATATCTAATAAAAATTGTTACATTGTTAACTTCTTTTGTTTTTAAATAAAACTTTTTTCCTTTCTTAGTTGTAAAAAAGTTTTATTTAAAACAATGTTCATTCAAAAAAATATTTAATGATAACTTTAAAAAATCAACTCACAATGATAAAGATCCACAGTAATCAATTAAACAAAAAAAGCACCCTTCTATGTGCTTTTAAACGATAACCACTTCTCCATTACCAATAATTAAAATTCTATAGCTAGGCTTTAGTGGTATTAAATTATACTTTTGAGAATTTGCAGATAATCGTAAAGCCTGTAATGTACGTTGATTTTCATCCAAAATAAGCACATAAACAGCATCACTAGAAGATGTATTTTCAATACTATAGAGATTGTGTGAGGTAATATTAAAACTAGATAATTGATAAACACCTTCTTTAAAATTAGTTACAGCAAATACAGGCGTTAATACAAATATATTAAATAAAAGAATCATTAATATTAATAAAGTAGTTAATTTTTTCATCATTGAACCACCTTCCAAATTTATTATATATAGCTACCACATTATGATTATGTTATATTAAGTTAAAATAAACATTAAATAAAATAGTTAGTGCTGAACACATATGAAAAGGCAATATATAACTCTCTCTTTATCCAACATCAATATAAGCTTCTCCCTTTCCAACTATTGCGATTCTATATTCAGGTTTCAAAGGAACTAAATTATATCTTCGTGGTGTAGGCTCTAGTTGTATAGATTGTATTTCGAATTGATTCTCATCAAATATAAAAACACGAATACTATCTCTGTTTGAAATATTTTGAATAAAATAAGTACTATTAGGTGAAAAATTTAAATCTACTGCTTTATAAACTCCTTCTTTAAAGTTATTAACAGCACATACTTGAATTGGTTTAATTATTCCAAATAAAAGACATAATAAAACTATTACTAAAACAGAGCATTTCCTCATTATACGACCACCTTTCAGATTTATTATACGTCTGGCTGCTAATAATATACATATTAAACTAAAGTAAATATTTCTATTTAACTACCGTTTTATATATCTATTGCTAAGTGGTTGAATCGTAACTCCACTCCCATCAAATTTATAATCTATATCTTCACAATATAGATAATAAATAATTAAATTGTAAAAAACGATATGATTCTTTACAAAAAAAATTTCATGCAATTAAATATAACTCTTCCTAAGATAGTCATTTCTTACGTTTACTATAGCATAAATTTACATAAAGTAATTAAAGCTGAGACTTCTTAAATATAAAACTCCTCAGTTTATACATGATGTTTTATTAAATAATGTATAAATATATACATACTTTTAGCATAATTATAAAACAAATAATATGTAAATTAATTGATTGTTTTCCATTATAGGGATATAATTAATTGTACGGTAAAAAAAGACAAACTTGGTCGAATTTAAATATTATTATCTAAGTTTCATATACCAAAAGAACTACAAATAAAGCTAATACCATACTGTTCTTGGCTAAGTTCAAGAACCAAATGTAATAAAGGAAATTAAGTCGCTTACTCGACTTAACTAAGTTGTAGCAAGCAAAATCAATTTCAAAGGAGACTGAATCTCTCAGGTTGTTAGCTAAGTTCGAAAACCCAAATGTCAACTTCAAAGGAGGCTAACGCACTACGGTTGTTAGCTAAATTCGAGTAACCGAATATAGTAAAGGAAGTTAAGTCGCTTAAGCAACTTAACTAAGTTCGAGTAACCAAATGTAAAATTTGGACTCTCACTTATCACTTATGACTTATTACTTGTAAATTATTAAATATTTAGTTAGGGGGAAAATTATAAATGATAAACAAAAAAATCAGTAAATTATTAGGACCAGTTCTTGGAATTATGGGATTTATGTTAACCATGAGTGCATTAGAAATGCCAGCTTTAGCAGATGATAATGTACAAGCAATTTCTTCTTACACAAGTAGTACAACTTCTGCTGCTGCTACTTATAAAGACTATTCAGTTGATATAAATAAAAGCATTACTCAAAATGGATTAAAAGTAACATTGGAAAAGGCAACGGTAACAAAGCATAAGTTAAATGCAGTGATTAAAGTAGAAAGCACACAACCTTTTGATAAAACGAAATACAATGATAATTCAATATTTCAATTACTTTATGGTGAAACTCATCGAGGCGGAGAAGGTATGTCCACTGATTTTATAGATGATAAAACTCTATTAATTACTATAGATCAAGACAATGACGATGAAGAATTTCCTGAAAGTGGTGATTTAAGGCTAGATGTAGTATTTCCTAATTATAAAGTTAACATAGGAATGGATGCAAACGCAGATTTTTCGGAATCATTTAAGAACATAATTGAAAAAGATCTATCAACAAAAATCTCTGGATCTGATCGGGCCTTAAATAAATTGGAGTCTGATGTTTTAGGAACAACAGTTACTTATAGCGAACCTCAAAAAGACCATGATTATAGATATATGGATTCTTCAATGATCTTAAAGGTTGGCGATAAAATGTATAAGTTAAGCGCTTCTGGAAGTTCTTCAGATGATAAAGAAACAAAAGGAACTTATGAATCAAAGGCGGCTACTTATGATATTCTTAAAGACCAAAAAGACATAAGTGTAATACCTTTAACTTGTAATATAACTTGGGACGAATTTAGAAAAACACATGAAAATAGTAATAAAAAAGAAGATACAAATAAAGAAACAACTAATAATGTAACCTATTCAAAATCTTTCGATTTTTCTGATGGAAGTAAAGGAGAAATATATAATATTGAAAGAAATGATAATACTGTAAAAGTTTATTGTAAGGGAAGTTCAGAAAAGGCAAGTTTATTAATGGCAAGTAGCATGAGTATGTATTATCATTTTACAGAAGGTCAAGTTTATTATTCTAATTATGACAGCGATAAAAATATGAGTTTCTATAAAGACCCAAATGTTGCTCTTGGATATATCGTAGAGTTTAATAATGTAGAAAAAGATAAAGCATTTGATATAATTTCTAGAGATAATATAGAACAAATAGATAGATATAGCCTAGGAAGTGAAATACAAATTTCTAAATAAAATATGAAATAAAGCAGTAGCTAATCAATCTACTGCTTTATTCTACTCTCTGTTTCAATGTTGTCCTTAACATGGAAAATTATAATCCATTGCATGCCATACCGTAAAAACTGTTTTATCATAGTTATTCATATGAATTATTCTGCATGCTTATACAAAATCACACTTTCAATATAATTTATATACCTTCTTAATTCATTTGATTCTTCTCTAGTAATTTCTCCTGATTCATACATATTACGAACTGTTGAACGCTCTATATCCATAGCTTTAATTCTTAGTTCTTCCTTTTGTTTTATGCTTTCCTCATTATATTTATCCACGTTTCCTTTGAATCTATTAATCATGGTTCTATAATATAGAATTACGTCTTGTGCAGCGTTTGATCCTTCATGACTTATTAGATATTCATCTAAGGCTCCAATTGCAGCTTGAAATGACTTTAGTTGAATATCTTTTACTAACTTCAAATTATTTAGCTTTATTTCTTTTCTCTTTTTGAACTTTTTATAAAAAATCTTCGTTGCTCTTATTAATTTCCTTACAAGAAACATAGTATCTTGACTAGGATTTCTTAGAAAGACTTCTTCTCTATAATCTAAAGATTTATCAAGTGCTTTAAATACTTGTGCATCAATCTCACTTTTACCCATTAATTCATTAATATATTTTCGTTCTGCCTTTAACGCTATTAATTGTATTTCAACCATTTCTTGTTGATTAAAATTTCTCTCGACTACGTTTGAAGTTTGCTCAAATCTAAGATTTTGAGATATATGTTTATATTCATGAATTAATTCATAAGCCACTGCTTCATTTTTATCATTTATTTCTGACTCAATAGCTTTAATACCAGCAAGTAAAAGTTTATTTTTTGCTTCGATTAGGTTTTTATCCCCAATCTTTTTGTCTTCTTCTAATTCGCCTTTACATAAGAATGGTAGAAATATTGTTGCGCATATTAATGTAAATAATATTACACCAGCGGTTAAAAAAAGTATCAGTGAACGTTCTGGAAATGCATTTCCGTTATCCAAGAAAAAAGGTATTGATAGAACTCCTGCCATTGTAACCGTACCTCTAACACCTGTTAAACTAGTTAATAACGCTATCTTTACATTAGGCACCTCTATATTTTTACTTTTGCTTAAACGATATTCATAAAAAGCTGAAATATAAGACCAAATTAAACGAATTGCCAAAATAACAAATCCAATTGCAATAACATACCCAATAGCTTTTAAATTTCCTATATTGGGATCAGCTATTGTTTCTCTCATTGATAAAGGAATATTTAATCCCAATAATAAAAATACAATTCCATTTAACACAAATAAAATAATTGACCATATATTTTCTGTAAGTACCTGTTCTTCCGCAATGCTAGTTTCAAATCTTCTGCTGATAAGTGAATGAACAATACCTGCAACCACCACAGCAATTACTCCTGATGCGTGTAAAAGTTCTTCAGTAATTATAAATATCACAAATGGAGCTAATATCTGTAGAAGGGAGTGAAAGACAACATCATTTATTCCCTCTTTACGCAAATTAAATCTTATTAATGTCAAGATCAAAGCAAAAATCAAACCTAAGACTGCCCCCGCTAAAAATAAATACGAAAAATTTAAAATTGCGTCTTTTAATGAGAAATAGCCTGTTACTACAGCAGCTATAGCGTAATTAAAGGCTACTATACCTGATGCGTCATTTATCAAAGACTCTCCTTTAACAAGATTTAGTACTTTTTCAGGTATATGAATTCTCTTTGCTATACCATTTACAGCCACTGGATCAGTTGGTGATAAAATAGCTGCTAATGCAAAGGCTGCTGCAAGAGGAATTCCTGGTATCATCCAATGAATGAAATATCCTCCACCTATAGTTGTTAATAAAACTAATATTAAAGAATTTCCAAATATTGAACGCCTCATTTTCCATAACTCTTCTCGTGGAAAGTATTTTCCATCATTATATAAAATCGGTGCTACGAATAAGAGAAAAAACCATTCTTCTTCTAATTCAAAAGAAGTATGTTTAAATGCAAATGCAATAATTACCCCTAAAACAATTTGTGTCAAAGCTGTAGGTATAGCTGGAACATAGTGACTAATAATATTTGAAATCAATAAACATCCCATAAGTAATAATATCGTCATTAGTAAATCCACTTCTTATCCCCTCCTCTGGTCTATTTTAACTTATATGTTATTACTATTATACATGATAAAATTACTCAACAATAACATTTTTTATAAATTAGTATTTGGGGGATGTAATCACATTTCTAGTCTGCCCTATAAATGTATAAAAACTTATTAGCTTTTTAAAAGCTAATAAGTTCTATTTTCTCAAAGAAATTTAATAAAAACTATTAGAATGCTTTTACTGATTTTAACACTTATTCTTTGCTAAATAGTAAAGAGTTCTCACGCCAACTCCTGTACCGCCTTTAGAACAATAACTAGTTTCCTTTTCAGTCCATGCTGTACCTGCAATATCTAAATGTAACCAAGGCTTATTTTGTACAAATTCACCTATAAATAATCCAGCAGTAATAGTTCCGGCATGCCTACCTCCAGTATTTTTTAAATCTGCTATATCGGACTTAATAAGTTTTTTATAATCATCAAAGTTAGGTAATCTCCAAACTTTTTCATCAGCTTTAAGTGATGCATTTTCTAAATCTTTATAAAACTCATCGTTATTAGATACTACAGCTGTTGTAGTAACTCCAAGTGCAACTAAGGCAGCTCCTGTTAATGTAGCTAAATCTATAACCTTATTAACTTTTTCCTTTTCAATTATATAATGTACTGCATCTATAAGAGTAAGTCTTCCTTCTGCATCTGTATTTAAAACTTCAATATATTTACCAGCCATAGATCCAATTATATCTCCTGGTTTATATGCTTTGCCAGATATTAAATTCTCGCATGCAGCAATTACACCTACAACATTTATCTTTAGCTTTTTCTTTGCAATAGCACTTATTGCTCCAATAACTGATGCAGCTCCACCCATGTCTGATTTCATTGAATCCATGCTACTAGTTGGCTTGATAGAATATCCACCTGAATCATAAGTGACTCCCTTTCCAACAAGACCTAATATATCGTCTTTTTTGCTTTCATCTCCAAAATATCTCATTACAATAAGTCTAGGAGGAAGTTCTGATCCTTTAGCCACTGATAGGAAAGATTCCATTCCAAGTTCATTAATATTCTTTTCATCAAATACTTCAACTTCAAATCCATATTTATTTCCAGAACCAATAACCTTTTCTGCAAGAGTTTCTGGATATAATACATTAGCTGGTTCATTAACTAAATCTCTTGCAAATTTAGTTGTTTCAACAAGTATCAAAGCTTCATCTATATATTCATCTATTGAGTTTGGCTTTCCATTTTCATCAGTGCAGATACTTACCTCAATTCCCGAATTTTCATTAGCTTCAGTCTTGTATTTGTCAAATCTATATTCTCCAAAACCAATTCCTTCAATTATAGATTTTGTAATGTCTTCAACTGATAACTTCTCACTAGATATCATATTTAATGCTATTTTTTTAGCTTTTAATTCAATTGACTTTTTTATTGCCTTTCCAAAAGAACCTCTTATAATTTCTGTTGTTAATTCATCTTTGCTTCCAATTCCAATAAATATTATGTCTTGAACTCCACTTTCGGCTACATTGGTAGCCACACATATTTCCCCAGCATTACCTTTAATTTTATTGCTTTCTTTAAAATGCTTATATATCACTGTAATCTTTTCATCTTGCAAATCTTTATCTTCACTATAAACAGGAAGTATAACTAAGTCAGCTTCATGAGCTTTAATTGTATTAATTTTAAATTCCATACTATTCCCTCCATCTATAAAAGTTAGTCGATATTCATAATTTTATATTCACTACTGTACATTAACTGGAAATATTTCATTCCTTTATAGTTTATTATTTCAATCATAAACTCTTTATATGTTATCTATATTCAAATAATAAATCTGCACTAAATGCTCACTTAAGATTCAAATTTAGAAACTTGACTATAATATACATATTAAAATTGTAAACAGTATAGATATAATTTATTTAAGCCTTAACATCTATCATTAATGTTACGCTTTTATTGTAGTTATTATACCATATAATACGAATATGAATACTTTTTTCCATCTTTATTCAATTGGTTCTTTTCAAAACAATTGAAAATCATATTATATAAGTTATAACTTCAAATAAAGTACAACAGCAGCAAACTTAACTAAATTATAATTTACTACAATGTAAAGCTATTTTTATTATACTTTCTGAAATCTTTGCCTTAATAGGTAGTTCCTAAAGAAGAAAAAGCACTGCACTAAATATATGAATTTAGTACAATGCTTGCATATTAAAAATAGTTTTATTCAATTATACTTCTGAGTTTTAAAGAATCACGCGTACTTGCTTTTGTAATCATTATAAAACTTATCATCGTCATAGCTTTTTATCTTGATAAATTAAATATTCTCAAAACCTCCTCCACAAAATTAGTTCTACTCATTTCATCCATAAAATTATCTTGTTCTATTATTTTCATTAACTCTTTCAAAGACTTCATATGGCTTTTATTATCTATTACTGACATAGTTATTATTACCTTTACTGGATCATTTTCAAGGTTTCCAAATTTAATTGGATATTTTAATGTCATAATACTAAAGCCAATTTTATATGCTCCCTCTTCTGGCCTTGCATGAGGCATTGCTATTCCTGGCAAAATAACTATATATGGGCCCAATTTTTCAACATTATTTATCATTGCATTGATATAAGAGTCATTTATGCAGCTGTTTCTTTTAAGAATTTGTCCACCTTTTACTATTGCTTCTTTCCAGCTTTCTGCTTCTTCATTTAGTTTAATGCATTTTTCACTTATTATTTCACTTAATGAAGGTTGGATTATTTCTTTGTATGAACTTAAGCATGTCACTATTTCTTTTTCTAAATTTGAGTAATTATTTATTATGCAGTTTTTATCAACTATACTTAATATGTTTTTTATGACACTTCTTTTTGATTCCAAATTCATATTATAATATTCATCAGCTTCATTAAAACATTCAGTAAAACTATTTTCATCTTGAGACTCTTTCTTATTTTCAATTTCATTAAGTGCTTGTGAATATTTTGAAAAGAATAAACTTAACTCACTTATATTTTTTTCTGTCAAAAATGGACTAACTAAAATACATCTTATACCTATTATATTAATTGGGATTGTTGTTATAATTAAATCTATAGGTTCTCTTTTTGCTATCTTTTCAATATCGTGGCTTGAAACCGTATCTATTATATTTATGTCAAATATGGATTTAAGCTTGATTGATACAAATTTTGATGTCCCAGCTCCAGTAGCACATACCACTAAAACTCTAGGCTTTATCTTATTTAAATTCTTTATCCTCTCTAAAGATGCCATAAAGTGCAAAGTTATATAGCCAATTTCTTCTTTGCTTATTTCTGCATTTAAATCCTTTTCCAAAAATATCATGCTTTCTTCTACTAAAGTAAAGACTTCCTTATATTTATATATAATTTCATCAAGAAGAGGATTATTTATGCTTACTCCATGTTTTAATCTGTAAATCATTGGTCTTATATGCTGAATTAATCCTTCTAAAAGATGCTCATCCGCTTCAAAATTATACTTTGTCCTTTTCCCAACTTCACTTATCAATGTAGTTGAAATAAGCTGTATATATACTAAATCATCATTTTTTTCTTCTTTTAACATTACGTTACTTCCAAGAAGATGTATTGTCATATATCCAATTTCACTTTTAGGTATTTTTATATCATATCTATCCTCCAACATTCTTGCCATTGCAGAAGCTATAGAAAATTCACAGGTTTTACTTAAATTTTTAAGTTCGCTCTCATCCATCACAATATCTTTATCAAGTTCAATTCTCTTTATGGCAATTGCAATATGAATTAATAAATTGTTAAATGAATAATCTGATAATGTACTTTCTAATTGATCTTCTGCAGTCTTTATTACATTGCCTATGAATTCTATATCTATATCCTTAAATAACTTTTTAAAATTAACACCAATCAAATCTGAGTCATCTACATTTTCAAACATAAGATTCGAAACAACTTTTCTAAGATCTTTCTCATCTCCAATAGCTTTTATTCCTTTAGATTTTTCACCTTTAAGCTTTATATTATTACCTTCAAGTAATTTTCTTACTTCTTTAAGGTCATTATTAATAGTTCCTCTGCTGACAAACATATTTTCAGCCAGACTATTTATTGTTAAATAGTTATTTTTTTCTAGTAACTTATAGATTATATAGATTATTCTTTCCTTTTGAGACATAACATAATCATAGCTGTTTATGGAGTCCATTAAGTTTAGAAGTCTCTTATTTTCATCTTGCCTTAAATCTATTGATATTCCTTCATTAGGTTTCCTAACTAAGGGGTTTAAATTTATTTCTTTTAAATATTCATCTATTCTATCTAAATCATATCTTATACTTCTAGAACTTATTTTAAACTTAAGAGCAATATCCTTTATAGTTAGAGGCACACTGCTGTTTGCTATGAGTTTTAGTATATCTGAACACCTGCTATTTAGCATATTATACACCTGCTTTTAATAATATCACTCACTTTTTAAGGTCTATGAAAGAAAATAACAACTCTAAATATAACATTGACTTGCTATTCTTTTGATAATGCCATAAATATTTAAATATTCATTAACTTAAGCAAATGAGTTGAAAGCTTAATTCACTTTCAACCCACTAATATTATTTATATTGAAGAGAAGGGATATTATGTCATTAAGATAAATTCCTTTAATTTATTAGAAATATCAATCTAAATTATTAATTGCTTTTGATTTAGTTTTTATGAAATTAGGAGCAATTAAAACTACTAGTAAAATAACAACAATAGATATAACACCAAATTTACCTACTAATTCTGATGCTTTACCAAGTATAATACCTAAAACTCCAAAATCAAAATCACCAAAAGTTGTGTTTTGGAATCCTAATGAACCAAGTACAGGTAAAAGTAATGCTGGTGCAAAAGTAATCAAAAGCCCGTTTACAAATGAACCTACTATTGCGCCTTTACGACCACCAGTTGCATTACCAAATATTCCAGCAGTTGCTCCACAGAAAAAGTGAGGTACTAGTCCTGGAATTATCAATACTCCTCCTGCAAATCCCAAAAGAATCATACCAATAACACCACCAATGAAAGAAGATACAAATCCTATAACAACAGCTGTAGGCGCATAAGTAAAGAATACTGCACAGTCAACAGCTGGTACAGCATCAGGGATAATTCTAGTTGCAATACCTTGGAATGCTGGAATAAGATCTCCAAGAATCATTCTAACACCACTGTAAACAATTGTTACTCCAACTGCAAATTTTAGTCCTGCCATAAGGGCAAATAATATAGGTGAAGTACCATCTGAAATAGTTGCTACAAAAGTTGGACCTGCAGCTATTGCTGCAATTAAATAAAATATCATCATTGTTAATGCTGTAGAAATAGTTGTATCTCTTAAAAACCCCCATTTCTCTGGTATTTCAATTTTTTCAGTACTTTCTTCAGGTTTTCCTACCTTAGATCCTACCCATGCTGAAATATAGTACGCTAAACTGCCAAAGTGACCTAGTGCAATATCGTCACCATCAGTTACTTTTCTAGTAAATCTTTGTCCTATCGCAGGAGATATTGAACTCCATGCTCCAAGTAAGAATCCACCAAATAATATTAATTCTGTTCCACTCATACCTGTTGTTCCAAGAACTGCTGATAAAAGGCAAGCCATGAAAAAACTGTGATGGCCAGTTAAAAAGACGTATTTAAATTTTGTAAATCTTGCTATCAATAAATTAATTAAAAGTCCAACAATTAAAATTGTCATTGTCTCTACGCCTAATACTTTTTGGGCAACAGAAACAATAGCTTCATTATTTGGAACAACTCCATTTATATGAAATCCCTCTTGTATCATTTTTCCAAGAGGATCTAGGTTAGAGGTAATAAAATCTGCTCCAGCGCCAAGCATCAAGTAACCAAGTATAGGTTTTAAAGTTCCTGTCATAATTTTATGACCAGGTTTCTTAAGTGCAATAAGTCCAACGAATGACATAATTCCCATTAATAAAGCCGGTTGTTTCAATACGTCTCTAAAAAACTCAAGAACTGACATATACTTACCCCCTATTTATTTAATTCCATATACTTCTTTTTAATAACTTCCAAAACATCTTCTGTTATCTTCTTTTTATTTATATAACTTCTTACTACTGCAACATCTCTATTCTCAAACTGCTGAGCAAGTTCCTTGACAGTAATTATCAAATCTGACTTCTTCCCTTGTGCTGAATTAAAATCAGTTGATTCAACATTAGCTTTTATATTATTTTCTCTGCATATTTCCTCAATCTTCATAGCTAACATTAAACTGCTTCCAATTCCATTGCCACAAACCGTTAATATTTCCATTTTACTATCTCCTTTATAATATTACTAAAAGTCCTTTAAGCTAATTTAAAAGCTTTTTGAATTAATATAACTAAGAACATCTTCTTTTGAAGATGAATTTCTTACAAGGTTTAAAAATTCATTATCCTCAATAAGCGTCATAAGCTCGGCCAAGGCTTTTAAATGCGAAGTCTTATCTATTGCACATATAAAAATCAATATATCAACAGGATCATATTCTTCATTACCGAATTCTATAGACCTCTTAAGTTTTATAAGCCCCATACCAATTTTCTTGACTCCATCTTCTGGTCTTGCATGCGGCATAGCTATTCCCTTTTCAATAACAATGTATTGTCCCATATTTTTTACTGTATTTATCATTGCATCAGTATATTTCGCTTCAGTATTTCCATTCTTAACAAATAGACTTCCGCAAAATTTTATAGCATCTACCCAATCATTTACTTCAACATTTAATTCAATTGTTTCTTTGTTAAATAACTTTTCAATCATAGCCTTGCCACCCTTCTTAATGCTACAAAATAGAAAATCCTAAACTTGATGCATCCTTATAAAAACTTCGTACAGTTTCCAAAGAATATTCGTATAAATCTTTTCCCATAGTAGGGAGTTTATTTAATATATCATTAGTTACAGTAATTATTTCACAACCACATTCATCTGCTTCAACAATATTGTATAATTCCCTACAGCTTGCCCATAAAAGCTCTACACCTTTATTGGCTTTACATAGCTTGCTGCTAGTCATCATAAGCTTCATTGGATTAGTTCCAGCATCTGCTATTCTTCCTGCAAATACAGACACAATACTCTTAACTTCTGGATTTAATGAAGTTACCACATCTTTAACCTGATCCAAAGTAAAAATTGCAGTAACATTAAGATGGTATCCTTTTTCCGATAACTTTTTAATTAGTGGAATTGAAGATTCTCCTTTATTATTCATAATAGGTATTTTTACATAAACGTTTTCACCTAGTTCAGATAAAACGTCAGCTTCCCTTTCCATAGTTTCGAAATCATCTGAGAAAACTTCGAAAGATACTGGTAAATCTTTAATTTCTTCTAACACATTTTTGGCAAATTTCTTATAATCATCAATTCCTGCCTTTTTCATAAGCGATGGATTTGTAGTAAAGCCTTTAACAATACTGCCCTTATAAACCTCCAGCATTTCATTTAAATTTGCTCCATCTGCAAATATTTTAATATTTAAATCCCTAAAATTCATTTATCTCCTCCATTAAATCACTTGTTTTACTTTATAACCCAATTATATATTCCAAGTAAGCACCAGTAAAGCTCAATATATTTCATTTTAATTGTGGCAATTTTGTAGTTTATAATAATCTATTTTTATAAGCCTGTCTCATTTGGTAGTCATATAACAATTATTATATGAAGCTATAATCTAATGAATAATCTAATTTTTTCAAATGTTCTAAATGAGTCTGCCACATGGCTTAATTCCATAAATCAACCAATGTGGAAGTATAAAGATATAACAAGTGAAGAATTGTTAAAGAAATATAGTATTAATGATATGAAATTATGCTACAAGAACGGAACATTAATTGGAGTATATATTTTGCAATGGTATGATCCTCTTTTTTGGGCAAATTTACAGAAGAATGAATCTGGAATACTGCACAAGTTAGCTGTTTGTAGAGAAAGTGTAAAAAAGGGATATGGACGCAAACTGATACAATCTGATGAATTAATTTGTAAAGAGCACAATGTAAACTGGTTAAGGTTAAATTGTGGTGCATTTAGAAACAGGCTAAGAAACTTTTACGAAAGCAATGGTTTTAAGATGGTAGACAGAGTATTTATTGATAATAGATATCAAATTAGATATGAAAAATTTCTGAATCTATAAAAAATAAGAATAGGCTTAAATATTCTTATCTATAATTAAATGACTTTAAATTTAGATAAACATTATATATTTATCTATGAAAATATTTCTATATAATAAACCGAATTTACATGCATTTCTGTATAAGCACTCAAAAAGTTTAACAATAATAGATTTATACTATTAAATATAGCCCAACTAGAAAGCAGAAACATTTTTAAGCAGTAGGCATTTGAAAATAAGCTGTTAAAAGTTCTTAATTGTAGTTTGTTCTACTAATGCTTGTCACAATTAAATTAGAAGCAAGCATTAGTGATGCAAACTGCAATTTAGCACTTTCAGCGAAATTTTCATAGTCCTGCGAAATAACAATGTTTCTGCTTTCGGTGGAGTATGGCATAAATCTAATGTTGTTTATAAACTTAAAGCTTTTTCATCTTCTCCTTAATCAAGCTAACATAACTTCCAAGCACCGCAAGAATTTTCACCACTTCATCCAGATCAAAATTCAAAGAGTGTCTTTTCATTTTTAGAGCTTCCTCCAGCTTAAAAAGCATAGATGCTCCTTCCTTTAATCCAAATTTATCACAACTTACTGCGAGTCTATTTACTTCTCTTAAATTGCCGTCTAAAGTTATGCTTACTCCACTTAATAAAATTCCATCCAAAAGCACCTCTATATCATCAATCACAGTTCTCAAGTCTTGATTATTTTCCATAAAATCACATCCTTTATGTAATTGAATTAAACAAACTACCGTATACATATTGATAGCTATATTACGCTGTCTTTTCTGTAAGATAATAAGATAAGGCAAGTTAACTCAATTACCATCTATATAGTCAAATTCACTAACGTACCATTTTTATAATAAGCTGTTATAGGGATTGCTGTAAGTCCATTTTCGTTAATGAATACTTTACTCAAGAGCATAAACGGATAGTTTTTCATTCTTTCCATTCTCTCTAGCTTTTCTATAAGCTTCTTATTATAACTAGAATACTTAACTTCGATGGTTACACATTCTTCTTTTTCGTCATATAACGGCATTTTGAAGAGCTGCTGTATTTTATCAAAGCTGCTTTCTCCAAACTTCAATGGCTTTATAAGAAATAAATTATAATTTTCTTCTCTTTCATTAAAATAT
Organism: uncultured Clostridium sp.; assembly: GCA_963524945.1. Classification (GTDB taxonomy): domain Bacteria; phylum Bacillota; class Clostridia; order Clostridiales; family Clostridiaceae; genus Clostridium. Next base: position 89,157 of record CAURJV010000006.1, on the reverse strand, counting down.
AATCCTGAGTTCTTAGAAACTGCTGTAAATAAATCCTTCCAAGAATTAAAGGTTTTGTCCTTAAGATAAATACTTTGAATATCTGTGGTACCTACAATTTCTCCTTTGCTACTTTCACTAGAGGATAACCTAAAATCTCCATTTATTTTTCCATTAATAAGCTTTACTCTAGCTTTAGAGAAGCTTTCTATATCAGAAGCAATCCCCCAAGGACAATTTTCTCTGCTATAGCTGTTTTTATTATTGTAGGATGAATTTCTAGATATAGTATAAGTAAACCATTTGTTAAATCCTTCTACTATAAAGTAAAATGTAGTTCCTTCATAGCCTGATTCTGTTATCCATTTGCTAGCTCCTACTGCTATAAGTTCTATAGGAGGAATTTCATAATAAGAACTTTTATGCTCTCCCATTAATTCTACTAAAGTTTTTTCATCACTGCAGTTTTCAATAACCATGGTCCAGACATAAATGCTTTGAAGCAAATGCCTAAAACTTTCTACAGAAAAGGAAGCATTTTTATTAATATATAATCTAAGTTTTCCTTGAAGTGCTCTTATCTTCTTCTCAATACTTGGAATATCGCTATTATGACAAATAATTGATACCTGTTCCAACTTATCTAAAAAGCTTTCAGGAATTCTTGCAAGACCTGTAAAATATATTTCCTCTAGAGTTTTTCTAACTTCTTTTATACAGCTTTCTAAAATTTCTTTACTTACAATTTTGTCCTTAGCAATTAAATAAATAACTTCTTCTTTCTTTAAAATGCCTTTGTAAAGACCATAGTGAATTACTGCCTCTGCCTTGTGTCTACAAAGCGCTTTACTCTTGCAGCTGCACAAAGCATTATTGACTATACTACTATCCTTTATTGATATATCTTTCTTTTTTTCGCCATTCACAGAAATAAACTTTACAGTTTCTTCTCCTGCAAATTCCACCTGAAGAAGGGCATCTTCTTTTATATCTGCTTTTAATCCAAACTCCATTCTCTTAACAATATTTCCAAATTCTCTGTCACCCAAAGCAGTTTTTATACTCTTTAAGTTTATATTTAAAAGTTCTGAATAATCTGGACTGAATCCCTCTTGTTGTTTTGATATTTCCATTTCTTCACTAGAATCCCCATTTAAAGAAGAGAACTCTCCAAAGATTTCTTCCATATGATTCCTTATATATAAGTAACTCATTACAGTATGCTTACAAATACTCCTCGAAGGACAGCTACACTTAAACGCTTGTATATCTTCATTTACGCTGCATGAATTTCCATCTGGCAGTTCACATTTTATAGATGCTTCTTCCACTGTAATTTTAACACCAGCACCAGAGCTTAAATCCTTTGAAGCTCTATTAAATATACCTTTATTAGTAACTCCAATAAGATACTCATCATTAATAGAAAGAATATACGATTTTAACTTACTTAAGAAATTATCTTTGCTATCCATTTCGCTAACCCTCCTGGCGTCATTGCTGCAACATCTGCTCCAAGTGCAGTCATTTTAGCTGCAGCCTTCTTATCATAGAAGCCATTCGCCTTATCATCCAAAGCTGTAAGAATTATAAGCTTCGCTCCAGTTTCAACTATTGCCTTAGCCCTTGCATACATTATGTTGTAATTATAACCGTCATAAAGATCTGTCACCATTACCACCATAGTTCTTAAAGGACTTTCTACTAATTTTTCTGCATAACTTAAAGCCTTTCCTATATTAGTCCCTCCTCCCAGCTGAACACTCATAAGTGTTTGAACTGCATCATCAACATAAGAAGTTAAGTCCACTATTTCTGTATCAAAAATAAAAAGGCTGGTTTTTAACATAGGGAGCTTTGAAAATATGCCTGCCATTATGGCACTGTGAATGACAGAAGAGAGCATGCTGCCACTTTCATCTACAGCAACAACTATGTTCCAAGGATTGTATTTTCTTACTCTGCCATAAAAATAAACTTTATCTACAATTATTCTCTCTTCTTCTTTATCATAATTTTTTAAATTGGCTCTTATCGTTCTTTTAAAATCAATGTTTCTAGCAGATTTCACAGCACTTCTTTTGTTTCTGTCCACTTTTCCCATAATAGTAAGCTTTACTTCATTTTCTAGACTTTTAGTTATTTCATCGACTACCTTTTTAACTATTTTTCTTGCAGTATCTAAAACATCTCCCTTCATTAAATGTTTCATCTGCAATATATTTTTTAAAAGTTCTGCATTAGGCTCCATGGCCTCTAGCACTTTTTTATCTGTTAAAAGCTCCTTCATATTATACTTTTCTAGAGCATGCTTTTCTAATATTTCCACTGTTTCTTTAGGAAATAAGCTTCTAACCTTTGTTATCCAAGAAGGCACTGTAAACTTAGAGCTTCCTCTTCCTCCTCTTGGGTCATCGACTCTTATTCCTCTTTCTTCATCATAATCCCTATCATATAAGAACTCTAGCAAATCACTAAGCTCTGAGTAATTGCTGCTATCTTCCGAAAATCCTATTCTATCCTCTGCAAACTTTCCAAGTACTAATCGCCATCTATTTAAACCAATTAAATCTTCATTCATACCTTACCCTTTCTCTTTTAAAGTAAAACTTACACTTATCAAATATTATTTCACCTCATATAACTGTTAACTCAAACCAATTCCCACAATATAAGTTATTTAATCTGCACTTTATCTAGAATCTTACACCTGGTACTTTATGGATGTATATTCCACTTCTTCAAAATCTCCATTGCATATTTATCTAATGATACTGCTAGGTTTATATCCTCTTCTTTTAATGCCTTTTCATATAGAATATTATCATCATCAGTGCTGTACACTTTTGCTGCCTCTTTAGCAATGCTGTCAATTTCAAAAGGATTAAAGAATGTAAAACTAAATCTCAAATCTGGAAGAAGTGCCATGAAGTGTTCCTCTTCTATGTTTCTCATAAAGCTATCTATTCCATTAAGTAAATCCTCTTCAATAAGTAATAAGTCTTTAGCTGTAGAAAATAGTCCTTTTAAAAAGCTTCCTGACTTCATAAGTTTTTCCCCAGTTCCATAAAGATACTGCATCGCCTTATCTGTTACTTCTTTAGAATTAATAAAATTTAATCCGTATAATATACCTAAGGCTGCTCCTTCAACTGCGCTGTTTAGATTCTTCTTAGCAATAAGCAGTTTTAAGCTGTCGATTAAAGGTTCCCTATCAAAATCAGCTTTATTAGAAATATGATAAATATCTTTTAGCTTAGATATAACTTCATTTTCATTGTCATAATCTACAGTGTTTAAACTTATTACTTGAGACACAGCTTTATTATAAGCAGCGGTAAAGAATTCTTTAATCCTTTCATTCATAGTAATGTTAAGCAAATCCTCTGAATTACATAAAAAATTTAGATTGTAACAAGAATTTGTAACTGAAACAAAATCTTCATCGCCATTTAAGATCTCCCCAAAGGAAGGAAGAAGTCCTTGGAAACTGCTTTCAATGCCCATAAGTGCAGCTTCTATTAAAAGCAGTGAAGCTTCTCCAGATACATTTTCACAAGAGATAAACCTCTTTGTAAGCATAGAACTTGCTGCCTCCTTTAAGCTACCACCATGCACTGAAAGTTCTATAAGTGTAGCTTGAAGTTTAGTAGTCCATTTATACTTCCATACTTCTCTTACTAAATTGGTATTTTTCCTTTTAATAAAATCAGGTCCCTTTTCCATTAGGCAAAAGTTAGTATTTAAAAACTTCATTATATGAAAAAACTTACTTTGCTCCCTATGTTTTTTACTCTTATAAATACTTAATGGCACTTCATTTTCTAAAGTAGTGGTTTTTATGTTAAACTTTTTGCACAATTCATTAAAATCTTGTACTATAGGTGGCACTTCTGCTAATGCACATAGCTTACCTATTTTATTTCCTGTAAGCAGGTCTCTCAAATATTTTAAAGAAACTTGTGCCTCTGCATCCATTTCACCTTTTACAAAAGAAGATGTTATTCCATCCTTAAGCTCATAAACTCCACATTCATACTTGTTTCTTAAAGATTTAAGTCCCTTTGCCATATTAAAGGCTTCAATTTCATCTGCTGTAGAAAGATTTCCGTGATTTTTTCTTATAAGTTTCCCGCAGTGTACAATATAATTAAGAACTGCTTCTTCGTAAGGCTTATCCATCTTTTTCTGAATATTTTCAAAAACTCGTTGATAAAAAGCAGGATGAGGCATTCCACTGGCATAACCATTTAATTGATCACTTTCCTCAAAGGAATAGACCATGGCATATACTCCTGTGTCCTCTTGTGCTATATTATGAAGAGTTATTTCCTCATTAGATTCGAGTCCATCAATAAGAGCAGAAGTATGAAATCCTCCGCTTACTACAAGAACTTTATTGTATTTTTTAACAGCATCCCTTATTTTCATACTCATAAATTTTTCTCTAGAAAGACATCCATCTTCTTTTAGCATTTCTTCATTATAGCTTTCCCTAGAAAGATAGCAGGAAAATATCATATTTTCTATGAATTTCTTAGTACTTATCTTAAGTCCATCTATTTCAAATAATTTTTCCCAAAGCTCATTATAATTTCTACAGCCTTCCTTTTCACAAAGGGTTTTAATAAAAATACTTTCATTCATTAAATAATTATCATTATAGGTATTTTTTTCCTGAGCTTTTCCCATAATCTCTAGTTTTTTGCTGTTTATAAGTATTTCAGCATATGATAAATCTATGAACTCGCAGGCAATATTTTTCTTTTTTCCTTCTCTTAATGCTAAAAGCTCTGGTGAAAAATCTAAAAAGGGATAATAGCACCTATACTTTTCTTTGTTTTCTTCTATAAGCGCATTTCTATCATAGTAACTATAGTAAATACATACAGGGGCTTTCGTTTCCTCATGAGCTATATACTTTATCACTTTATTAGCCTCTGCAGGCCCTTCAATTAATATAATTTCAGGATTATATCTCTCTATTACCTTTTTCAGATGAAAGCTACAGGCAGGACTATGGTGTCTTACTGGAAAAAACATTACTTTGCTTTCTAAATTGTAAGCTTTTTTCACATAGTTTTTTATCTTATTATCTATATCCTGATTGTCTATATTTTTAACCATGCTAGCTCCACCCTTATTTAATCCACTTTTTAGCTTCATAGAAATCCTTCCAGTTACCACCCATTTTTGTACTTTTACCTTTAACTACAATGTTAAAATAACTCCTTAGCTTATCCACATCTTCACGGCTTTCCTTAAGGACAGAACCCAGTATGTTTTGTACCATAGTACTCATATCAATTTTAGAATCTCCATAATAAAAGCTGCTCATAAGAGTTTGATAATAAACTGACACTGCCTCAGCTGTACTCATTACTGCAGAAGGCTTGTCAATTCTACTACCTTCAGAAGATATTCCTTCCCTTAATTCATGGAAGGTTGTAGCAAGAATTTCCGCTGCATCTCTATCCACTTCCATATCAATATTTGAATTCTTAATAAGCTTTTCAACTTCCCCTTCTATAATCTTAGCTTCTAAAGAAACATCGCTTATTGGGAATACAGTTTCAAAATTAAATCTTCTCTTTAAGGCACTACTCATTTCATTAACTCCACGGTCTCTAGTATTAGCAGTAGCTATAACATTGAAACCAGGAGATGCACAAAGCAGTCCTTCTTCTCCAAACTCTGGTATATTTAAAACTTTATCACTGAGTATACTGATTAAACTATCTTGCACCTCTGCTGGGCATCTAGTGATTTCCTCAAATCTAGTTATAATTCCCTTTTGCATGCCTACATACAAAGGAGAAGGGACTAATGCTTCTTTTACTGGTCCTTTAGCTAAAAGCAAAGCATAATTCCAAGTATACTTAATCATGTCCTCTGTAGTTCCTGCTGTTCCCTGTATAGTATTTGTGCTGCATCCACAAATAGCAGCCGATAAAAGCTCACTTAACATGGTTTTAGCTGTTCCCGGCTCTCCAACCAGCATAAGTCCTCTATTTCCAGCTAAAGTTATAATACATCTCTCAATAAGAGTATCATCTCCATAAAATTTCTTTGTAATATTAACATTCTTTCTTTTTAGCTTTAAAGGCTTACTGCTTCCTAAAATAAAAGTCCTTACAGCCTTAGGAGATAATCTCCAGTTTTCTGGTTTAGGCCCATCATCGTTAGCTTCTAATGCAGCTAATTGATCTGCATATAATATTTCAACGGTAGGTTTTAATGCTTTCATTTCACTCATATATTATATTTAGTGAGAGAGTATACTAAAAATTATCAAGCCCTCACTAAATCCTCCCTTCTTTATTTTCAAACTTAAATATTTCATATCTGGGATACCCAATAGCCACTTTTAATTTATCGTTAAATAATTTTTTAATTAGTTCTATAGAAGATGCATAAACAAGTTTATTTTCTGTCCCATCTTCATATCTTTGTATTGTTAGAAAAAATTCCTCATTTTTATCCTTTAAATAAGTACTACAGCTGTCACAAGCTTCATCTATCTGTATCAAAGAATATTCTTTGTTAGTCTTCCACTCATTTAAATCATGGTCTTCAAAACTTGCACTAACCCATTGTGGCTGCTTTTCTAAAAAATAGTTTTTAACTGCATCTTTTTCAATAAATTTTTCAATTGAATCTGCCAATAAATATGGTTTGTTGTCATTATACTCTTTGCCATAAATCTTTCCTTTTGAATCAATTACCATGTATATTGATACATTATAGTGAAAAGTTGCACAAGCAAAATAATATTCTTCATCAATTTCCTCTGCATCTACATAATAATCATAATCCATTGTACGTGGATTAAATTGAGAGCCTATCATATCTAAAGAAAATCCTTCAAAGGATTTTCCTAATTTATATGATATGCCAGCATAAAGCTTTTGAAATCTTATTACACTATCATACAATGGATATCCAATATCTTTTAGAACCTTAATTATAACTTCCTCATCTTGCGGTACCTTATGCCTTTTTGATTTATTAAGCATATTAATTGCTCTTGCACTTAAATTATACATTTCGCCACCTCATTTTTACGCTCTATGATTAATCTACAATAAGTTATATTTATAGTTTTTAAGTAATTATTCTATGAACGGATTTGACATAATAAAAATATTATATTGCAATTAACAATTATTCTTTTAGTGGAATATCATACATTTTAATAAATAAATTCATATTTTTATTAAGTTCGTCTATTATCTTAAAGGCTGGCTCTAAAGTTTCCTCTATACCGTCAATAAATAGATCTATATTAAATTTTAAAGTTGTTCCAAGTTGTCTTCCATTTGGAGTTACAGGAGGCAACGCAAATGGTCTCAATTGAATTTTAGTACCACCTCTAGCAGAATCTCTAATAAACCAAGCTAAAAATTCAAGACTTATAAGACTACCTCTTGAATTATCAATGCTGAATTCAAATTGTATAAGTACTTCATTTTTAAGCCCTCCTTTTGTACGTAGAAGAGCTGCATGAGGGAGATGAGCAAACTGAGATATTTGCAATAATTCAACGTCTACCTCTTCTAAACTATCAATACCACTTTCTATTGAGACAATTCCCATTAACTTTAAAATTGTATTATGAAAATTTTCTATTTCTTTTGGATAGTTACCCATATGATCACCCTAACTTTTTTATTCTTATTACTCTAAGTTTTAACAACAATCCCAATTATATGAGACCTTAATAAAGCATTATAATTTGCAGCTTTTAAAAAGATTGTTAATTATTGCACTTTGGCATGTTCAAGAATTATCTACATATTTTTTTCATCATAATCTTTTACCTTTGCACATACCTCTTCAAACTCATCTTTACTTACTATTTCGTCCATTTCGCTTATGTCAATTGAGCCTTCTGCTAAGAAAAATCCCACATATCTCTCTTCTCTATTTGATGCTATATACCTGTTGTCAACTATCATTATTTGTCTTTCTGCATGTCCATTTACTATTTCCATATATGTATCGTATTCTTTTCCATTCTCAAACCAAGCCCATTTGAACTTTATATACATTCAATCATTCCTTATCTAGTAACTTCTCCTATGGTAAGCTTTCTTTTCAATTCTGGATAAATCTTATAGTAAAGATTTTTACGCAAAATAGAATGATAAATAGCAAGAATTATAGTAACACCAATTAAAATAGCAGGTATTATATATAGTACAGGATTATTTAAAAAGAATCCGAACACGTCAAATTTTTTATCAATCCACTTTGCATATACGTAAACCATCAAAATTATAATAAAAACAGGAAACGCAAAAATTCCTGACATAATATTAACAATATTCATTTTTTTATGAATAGATTGAAAGTGCTCCTCACCAATATAGCGCTCTAACAAAAAGCATTGTTTGTCAAAGGAATCACTTTTTTGAACTTGAAGATTATTTTTAGTAATATGCTTATGTAAAATGTCTAACTCATTACTGAATGCTAAAGTTTCATATAATATTTTTCCAAACCCCATAAATGTACCTCCATGTAATTTAATAAAATTATTTTCTTTTTCCCTCATTTACTATTTTAAAACCCAATCTGTAAATTCTTTAATAACTTCTTCAGGATTAGCTCGCTTGTTTTGTTCTGCAATTAAATCATAATATTCAAGTTCATGTATTATTAAAGGTATAGCTTTTCCAAACTTTTGTTCAATTACGCCTTCTTCATGGAGATTTCCTCCTAATTAATACTGCTGCTCTGTTTCTATGCTTACTATCAGTTATTCCATCAAAGTATAATGAATAACTTTTACCACAGGCCTTTAATTTGCGAAGTATTATATTATCCATATTAAGTGTAATCTTTTCCCCTGAAACTTGATTAATATAACTCTTTTTATCTATATGCTGTAACCAGCATTCAATAAGTTCTCCAGATTTAACTACAAGCCATCCGTTACCTCCTTTTATTGGTTCATCATCGCTTCCATATGTAAAGGTTAATGCATATGTATCATTATCTAACTTCACACTTTCCATATAATATATAGAACATAATTGAGTAAATTCAAATAGCTTCTTTTCCTCTACCTGTTTACCATCGATACCGTAAACTGCGTAGAAAATTTCACTAGGCCTTTCTACATGAAATATGCTTCCACCATTTGCAGTTACCTCAATTGCCTCATGATTTTTCCAATTGATAACAGAACTATTCTTTTCAAAATATGCATCCAAAAACATACCTTCTACTAAAACTTTACGTTTCTTAATAGATACTCCTTTATCATCAAGTAAGCGATGCAATATTACATTTTTATCAATTGTTGAAAAGGCCTGTATTCCTTCTTCATTATACAAACATCTACTTACCAATGGCTCTTCTATTTTCACACGCTTTACTGACTGAAAGTATTTAGTCTTAGAAAATTTATATTCACCTAGTTTTGTAGGTTTTTTATTAAAGGTTCCATCAGTATAAGATAATATCTTATCTCCATATCTAAAAATATGCTCAGCTACTGATGCCATTAGTTTACATTCCTCAATATCTTTTCTATCCCCTATTGGCAAGCATACAACCCTGTTTAAAGATGTTTTGTTATATCCAATTACACACCAAATTTCATTATTGGGGCCTTCGAACAAATCATATGGTACTCCATCATATTCGCAGTAGCATGTGGTTTGTAAGTTTTCTAAATCCATTTTAATATAGCAAAAGTTATCGTTATATTTATCTAGTTCATCTAAATGTGATGCAATATCGGATGCATCTTTATAGTTATTTATACTAAAAAACACTTGATTCTTTGATGGTAAGTAGCATATATCCCCTGTGCTCAGGCGATAATCAGCATCGATATATATACCATAAAATTCATTCATATGATAATTGCTGATTTTAAAAATATTATTATCTATAATTAAATCATCCAAAGTTTTCCCTCCTAAATTCAATCTAATTATATCAACCACTTATTTGCTACACTCTTTATTTCAGTTTTATCAAATAAACCTTTTTACATATTTTAATTTTCTCTATTTTGTTACCTATATTTTCTTCGCCAATATATATTCTTTTACCCTGCAATATCTGCTGACTTAAAACTGCCGTTTATATTTCCACTGACTATGATGCAGTGTCCTGCAAACAAGTCTCCATCAAAAAAGAAAATCTCAAACTCACCGTCAGGATAAACACTTATGGTATCCAACTCTATAGATTTAATAAACATTTCTTCTGTGACCTCGTCAATTTCATCTGCTTCATCAATCCAATCATTGGCAAGTTCTAAAAGTTCACTTGCAGCATAAGCTCTAATTCTATCGCTCCAATCTTTTTGATTTTTGAAAAGTTCATGGGCAGTTTTAAGAGAATCTTTCATTCTTTCGTCCTCATCTAGATTAAAATATAATCGCCCTTCTTCTCCTGCCCAAATGATATCATTATGAAAAGTCTTAATACCCTTATCTAATTGAAATTCTCCAAGGATCTCATCTTCATAAAATACCGGTTTAAGTTCTTCTGCTAATATATCCTGAAGCTCCTCATCCTTATAGTTTGCATCCATTAGCTCCACAAGCATGAAGGATTTTTCGCCTTTTCTAAGTTTAAGTTTAATTATTGAATTTCCTTTAATAGTCTTTTGCCATTCCTTTAAACCTTCGTTATCAGTAAGCCACGATAAATTAATCTCCTCTTTTACTGATGGCTCATTGCTGTTTAAATCCTTCCAAGCAATAAGGTTTATAGAAGCCCTCCATAACTCTTCTTTTCCTCCTTTGCCTGCACCAACTCCTAGAGAGGATGTTACAGCAGCTACCTCAAATATCTCATTTTTGAATCTGCTATCAAAGGTTTTTATCTCTTTATTTTTACTCATACTTTCCTCCTATTCCAATGAATTTATATATAACCTATAATCCTCGTCCATAAAGAATGCCTCTCTTAATAGCTTCTGCTAGACCTTTTGGATTTTCCCAAGCCATAGAATGTCCTGCTGATTTTACAATTTCAATATTTATCATGTGTTTTTTCAGCTCTGTTTGGTCATTATCTGGTAAAGAGTTTTCACCAAAAATGAATGTTTTTTTACATTTCAATGAGTACAATATTTTACGCCATGATGGTTCTCCTCCAGCAACTGCTGACTTTGAAATTCTACTAATTGCTGTAGAGGAGCAAACTGATAATGTAGCTATCCACATAGAATTTTTGCTAGAAGTTTCACTGATAACTTCATCAAATATTCCATTTACAAAGTCTTCTTCCTTACAAGTTCCAAATTCATAACTTGATGAACCTTTTATGCTTTTATCTAAATTAGCTTCACTAAGAATAATTGCTTCAAGATTATCTCTACATTTATTTGCAAGTTCAAGTGCAACGGCTCCACCTAAACTATGTGCAAATATAATAAATTTATTAAGACTTAGATCCTGAACAAAATTGTACAAATAGTTTGCATGTTCTTTTACAGTATATGAATAGTTATCTGGCTTATCGCTAAATCCATTTCCAAGTAAATCGACTAATATTCGCCTATGATTTATTAAATCAATTTGTGCTGCTACCTCTGGATAATCAAATGATCCAGCACAACCTAAACCGTGAATAAATAATATAGGTGTATCTTCACCAGGTAAATCATGATATCTCATCTTGTTTTTCATTTTATCTACAATGTATTCTTTCATAAAATATTCATTCCTTTCAGTTTTGCCATAATGCAAAAATATCTTATTTCTCTTCTCTCCATTTATCATTGTTTCCTGTTTTAGAAACCAAAGCTCTACTCACTTGATAAAGAATTTCACTAAAGAATCTCTCAGGCAGTGTACCTATGGATATAGTATTTTGTTTCTGTGTTTTCTCATTTATATACGCATACTTAGACATGGTTCCTAATTTGTAAAAACATAAATCATACACTGTTACTTCTTCACTTTCATAGCCTACAGATACGCCACTGAAATTTAGTCCTACTTCCACTTTATTATTATTGTCTTCTTTATAAAAAGCATAATAACCACCACCATCGCCAATGGCTCCTCTAATCCATCCAAAGTCCGTTAATTTACCAAGTAAGGATAAACCATTTAACATGACTCCACCAAAGCGCTCTACAGTATTTCTATTTCTTTCTTCTTCTGTAACAGTAAATATTTCTCTATTTAGCTGTTCAAAAGGCTGTTTAATTTCATAGTTTTCAAATTGTTCTTTCCATAAAGCTATGTCTTCACTATTTAATTCAATAGGATGAACAATTCCTATTATCATTCCATCGTCTAACTCATACTCTTCTTCATCCTTAGTATTAAAGCTGCCATCTTCCATATATCTAAAGCTATCAGTTAAAACATCATCTTTATAAATCCCCCATACAAGACCTATAGCAAACTTATGCATAATAGGATTTTCAACAAAAAGTTCTATCCAAGATTCTTTTGTCCATTTTCTATTGCTAGATAAGGCCATTTCTAGACGAATCGCTTGTATATTAGCAACTGTTTTTAACTGCTTCTTTAAATTTTTAAATTCTTCAGAAGCTTCCTTTGCCTTAACTTCATCATCCTTCTTAGCTGGAGTTGGCAGACTTTTAAGCTTTTTGCCACTTTCATCAGTTACTTCTAAAGTAAGCTCTGGAGTAAGTGATGCTGTAAATTTTCTATTTCCATAATCAAAAACTCTTTCTCCCCTTACATCAAAGCCTAAATTTGGAACTATCCTATCAGAAAGCTCTTCTATGTCTATTCCAATTTGCTCTGCCGCAAATTTAAGAGCTGAAGCTGCTGCATTTTTAACTTGCTTAAATTTAAACTTTCTTGATATATTGTCTACTATTATTAAAGCCTCATTACTTCCATTTAAAGCAAGAGCCTTAACTGCTTCACTCGCTATTGCACCTCTTGAATTCTTAGGCCACTCTTCTATGTTCTTTTTAAGCAAACTTATTACTTCATAGTCTCCATAAACTGAAGCAAATGGTAATACCCATTTTTTCTTACTTTCTGCACCTGCATCCAGCCACCTTTGTAGAATTTCTAAGGCAAGTTTAGATAAGTCCTTTTTATCTAAAAGTTCTCCTACCTTTAAAGCTTCACTACTTAATCCAATTTCAATACAAGAAGCATAACATACAAGCATATATTTTATAATTTCACTTTCTGCATAAGCTTCACTATCCTTAAACTTTACCTTTGTCAAAGTGTCACAATTCATCCATCTTAGAGTTGCTGCTTTATTCCCTTTTAAACCCTGCTTACAGTATTTTAAAATATCTAATTCTTCATTTTTTTCTTCCAAAGCACTTTCTAGATTTAAAGCCTCTCTTATAAGAGCTTTTATCTTTTCACTTTTTTCTACTTCCAAGGCTTTGTTTAAGGCTTCCAGAACTTTTTCATCACTGCTCTTTAAAAGCACCTTTACTGCCGATTCCCTAACTGCCTGTTTTTTTGAACTTAAGCTAGTTATCACCATCTGCTGCTTTATCTTGCTTGAGCTTAAAAGCTTTATTACTGTTTCCTTTACGACTTTAGAGGAATCGCCTAAATACTCTATAAGAGTTTTTGCACTTTTAGTCTCCTCAAGAGTTTTATTTAAAGTTTCTAAAATTCCCTTTCTACTTTCAGCATCACAATTAGGGATATTTTCTATTACCTCTTCTTCCTTTGTTTCAATTAACTTTTCTATAATTTTAACTGCTTGGCTACTTAAGCTATTTCTGACGTAATTACCAAAAGCACAATGTCCTAAATAACATATATAGTTTTTAATAGATGCTCCACAACTTACAAGTAGTTCAATGTAAGAACTCAAATCATCTTCCGATGCTTTTTTCCCCTCATATTTAAGATAATCATTATACATATTTCTTAATATGTCTGGATTTCCTATGGCAATAAATATATCCATAGCCCTTGAAAACATAGAAGATTGATCTTTTAACCAAAATAGAATTTTAGAAAAATTAAATGAAGACATGTACATATCTCGTTTTCCAAATAAGACTTCCAAAGACTTATCTATGTCACTAAAAGAAATATTTCCTTCTAAGTATTGTATAAAATCTTCGTAAACCTCTCTTTCAATACCATTCTTGTCCATAAACGTAGAAAATTCATGTATAAAAGCATCTTCTGCATCATTTATGAATTCCTTACCTTCTCCTTTCTGCCAAAGAATGAAGGCCATATAAGCTTTATTAATGCCAAAACACATTTCTGTAGCTTTTTTAAATTCTTCTATGTGTTTATCTGCTTCTTCCTTTAATTCTTTTCCATAGGTATAGTTATAATTTAAATTGTTAGATGCTCCAAGCCATGCGATGTATGATTCTCTTTTAATTTGAAGCGCATCCACAAGGTTTGATATTACATTATATCTGTTATATTTTAGATAGCTATGTAAATCGTAAAAGAACTCTTTATAATCAAATTCTGCAGCAAATTTAGTAAATCTTCTTGCTATTTCAGATTCAACGCATATAGTACAACTAATTCCTATCAAAAATCTAAAAATATACCTATTAAGATTTAAAACTAATCTGCTGTCATTTTTTAGAGTTTCCACTATATGTTGCAGATTAGAATTTCCTTCTTTTAAATATTCGATTAATGCATCTTTCTGCATTTCAGATATACCATTATTAAATAAATTTCCTATGGATTCAATCATGTCATTTTCTAACCACTGGAAATATTCTTTATCTTTTTCCTTGTAAGCTAAATAAGTTATTATTATAGCTTTTTCATTTATTTCGCTTATCTTAATAGCTTCTAAAAATGAATCTCTATACTTTTCATAAAGACTATCATAAAACAAAATAAATCCACGATCCAAAGTTCTTTCCTGCTCAGTAATAGATGTGGCGTAATAAGCTATAACGGAGACTGGACTTAAACCGTATTTTAAAAACTCTTTATAGTAAGAAGTTGGTTTATAATAACTTGTCTTATCTAAAACAAAGAATAAGGAAGACTTACCCATTTTAAATAGTATTCTTAAATATTTTGATAAATAATCATTAGCTTTATGCTTGACTAAAGAATGATATACACTAACCACTGCCTCTACCGCATCACTCTTTAACTGCTTCATATCTATACTAGGAAGATTATTAAAGAAATCCTCTTCTTTGATGTTGCCTTCCACATATTCTTTAAAATCATCAATAACTTCATACGTTAAGCCTAAACCTAAAAACACATTACTTATTTTTTCTGTTAAATGCTGTTCCAATCCCATTTTACTTAACACTCCTCATCTACCTATACTTCATTAATAATTTTTATACCTTCTATCTTCATCTTACTTTCCCTACTTAACAATTATGTATTGTCTATATCTTATTTTTTGAGATTCTACTGAAATATTGATAATTATGATTAAAATCAGTTCAGTATTTTAGGAAATATCTTTTAAATATCATTATTTGTTACATCACTATAAATTGTCACGATTGATAACTTCCATGCTACATCTTCATAAACATTAGTCAAAACACCATTCTTTAAAGCTGAATAATACTCCATTCCAAAACTGCCTATTATTTTCATTACCGTCAATAACTACTTTACTGTCTATTAAGATAAATTTTTGCATATCTCTTTCAAACATCTCTTGAATTTTTTCTACGCTTTCTTGTTTTCTAAATCTTAAGACTTTATCTTTAATTTCCTTAAAATAATTCATACTCTCATAAGCTTTAGGAAAAGAAGAGTTAACGAAATATGTTACTATTTCCTCTATAACTTCATGTTCAAGTTCATAAATTTCACCTGTACCTTCTTGCATTGCTATTAAATTTCCACTATCTAAATTTTCAGCAATAACGTGATAGTCTCTAAATTTTTCAAGCTCTCCTAAAAATTCTTCCACATAATCTTCATTTAAGTCTTTTAGCGTTAAATCATTTATTTTTGTCCATTCCACCACATCACATAAGAAACCATTTTCTTCACTGAAAAATTTAATATTTATATATTCAAATTCATCTTCTTCCATCTTTGTTTTTAATAAGAATTCTTTTGCCTCCTGTGGAAGGTTTAAATTCACAATAGTATCTCTCATCTTTTCTTTCCTTTCCATACTTTTTCTCCAACTTATTTAATTGTGTATTTTTTACTTATATATTCTCACCGTATAAATCTCTAATTTCTCTTGTTTTAAAAGCCTTCTCTGCAATTTCCCTTGTACTTGATACTTGGTTCATGATTATACTTCTCCCTATCATACCAACATATTAAATCTGAAATATTATTATATTTTATATTCTTCTGGTAACTTGTCTCCAATCAATTGAATTAACCTTTTATAAATATGGCTACTTATAACATCTTTTTCTTCTAATCCGAATTCCATATCCTCTAATACTAATGGTTTTGAAAATTCTAACACTTCAATTTCCTTGTTATTAAATGCTGTTTTCTTATACTTTTTAACCTTAAGATTTTTCAAATTTGTTACATTATTCTTATTAACTTCCTTTAAAACCTCATCCTCAAATGAATAAACCTCAATTCCATTTATACTTATAGCTTCAAAATCATCTATTTTCCATTTAAATAATTCAATTTCATCATATTTTATATTCATGTAATAAATGAAGCCTAAATTATTCTCCATAAATGCCACAAAAGATTCTTCAAAACTTCCATAATAAATACTTCCTACAGACCATAATCCTGTAATTTCCATTAAACACCTCCCTATATTAATTTTTTACCGTTTATAATTTCACTTTTGCATTCTCAAGGATTATCCACATGTTTTTTTCATCGTAATCTCTTACCTTTGCAGATACTACGTGATTAGGATATAAGTTCTTTGCTGCTGAGTTTCTGGCACACTCCTCGTAATCAGCAATAGCAATTGCTCTGTTTTCTAGTTCTATAATCACTCCTTGAGGGTAAAACACTTTCAATATTCCTTCTACTTCTTTTCCTTTAGTGAAGTATTCTTTAGCACGCAACCAATCTTCTAAAAGACATTTGCTATGAATAGACCATACCTCTTCAAACTCATTTTTGCTTACTATTTCATCCAATTCATTTGTTTCAATTAAGCCTTCTGCTAAGAAAAATCCCATATCCTTATCTTCTCTATTTGATGCTATATATCTGTTATCACATATCATTATTTGTCTTTCAGCATATCCATTTACGATTTCCATATACGTATCGTATTCTTTTCCATTCTTAAACCACTCCCATTTGAACTTTATATACATTGAATCATTCCTTACTTGAAATATATTTTAGCCATTTGCTGTTACCCCAACTGTCTCATGATTTTTACCTATCCATTTTCCAATTAGCTGTAAAACCAGTCTTAGCTTCTAAAGTCCTGTCCACATCATAAAGTATCTCACTAAAGAATCTTTTTGGAACCTTCATTGGTGCAATTCTATTCTCATCAGTTACTTCATCATAAACATAGCTACCTCTTTCGACTGTACTTGCTTTGTAGAAAACAAGTTCATAAATAGTAGTTTCTTCATCTTCATAACCAACTCCAAGATACTCAAATTGAAGCTCTGCACCTATTCCTATTTTTTCATCTTCCTTATAAAACTGATAATAGCATCCTGCATCTTGTATTGAACCTCTATACCATCCCATTTTAGTAAGCTTACCTACAAGTGAAAGCCCATTAATCTTAGTTCCGGCAAAACGTTCTATATTCTTCATTTCTTTCTCTTCTTCAGTCACAGTATAAACCTTCCTTTGTAGTTGCGGGAAAGGCTGTACCATTTCATAATCTTCAAATTGCTGCTTCCAACCTTCTAAAGTTTCTGTTTCTAGTTCTAAAGGGTGTATAAGTCCTATAAAAGAATTGTCTATAAGATTATATTCTTCCTCATCAACTGTATTAAAACTACCATCTTCCATATATCTAAAGGTATCCTTTAGTTCTCCATCTTCATAAATACCCCATACCACGCCAAGAGAAAAATTATGCATTATAGGATTTTCTACAAAAAGTTTTTCCCAATCTTTTTTCTTCCATAGTCTGTTTACTGCAAGAGCCATTTCCAGCCTTAAACTTTGAGTCGAAACAATAGTTTTCATCTGTTTCTTTAAGGCTTTGAATTCATTTGCTGCCTCTTTAGCTTTTAATTCATCATCAGATTTATTGGGCTTTGGCATAGTTTTAATTACTTTTCCGCTACTATCTGTAATTTTTAAAGAAAAATCTAAGCCTAAACTTGCAGTAAAACTTCTACTTCCAAAATCAAATACTCTTTCTCCCCTTTTGTCAAAACCTAAATCTGGTATTATTTTATCTGCTAAATCATCTTCAGTTAAATTAAACATCTTTGCTGCTGACACAAAAGCTTCTGCTGCTGCTTTTTTAATCTGTTTATGCTTAAATTTTCTAGCTATACTATCTATTATTATCAAGGCATCATCACTGCCATTTAAAGCTAAAGCTTTTACCGCCTCACAAGCGATAGCTCCTCTTGAAGTTTTTGACCAAACATCTATTTGAGTTTTTAATGTATTTACTACATTGAAGCCTCCAATTGCTGAAACTAGAGCTAGTACCCATTTTTGTTTTGTATCTGCACCATTATTAATCCAAAGATTTAGAATTTCACTTCCAAGGGCGTCTAAATCAGCCTTATTGCACCTTTCTATTACCTTTTCTGCTGTAAGATTTCTTTCTACCACATTTTCAAGAGAGTATTTACTTATAATATAAGTTATTACATCCTTTGATAAAACATTTCCATCTTCATACTTTACGTCTGTGAATCCTTCTACAACCATCCATTCTGGTGCAGTATACGAAGTTTTCTTGAGTCTTTCACTGCAGTAACTACTTATACTATTAGCACTTTCAAGTATTTCGGTGTCTAAATAATCTGCATTTACAATGTTTAAAAGTAAAATCTTAACTTTTTCATTTTTTTCTTTCTCCGCAAATTTTTCGATTTCTGCTTTAAATTCTCTCATATCAAAATTCATTAATATTTTGACAGCAATTTCTCGGGTTGCTGTCTTTTTGCTTGCTAATATACCTAAAACTTGCTTTTTGCATCCTTCATAAGAACTAAGTAGTCCTGCAATTTTATCTCTAATAAACTTTGAATTATCTGATAAACTTCTAACTAAAATCTCAGAATATTTTTCCTTATTAACTTTAAATAAAGCCTCAAGTACAACTTCTTTTGACTCACCTTTTAAATCCTCTGCAATATTTATAATCTCAGTATTTTCTTCATGACATAACATTTTTAAATATTCCTTGGCTTTTGGATTTAAAACTGCATCAGCAACTAGAATTAAGTACTTTTCATTTATCCCTTCACTTAAAATTTTTTTTGCAAAACTTATATAACTTATATCATTATATCCAGTTACATATGATATAACTGAAGCTACTAAGGCATATTCTCCAACATTAACTGATATATATATAAATCTATGTATAATATCTCTAATTTCCTCTATAGAATACATTAATTGAAAACAAAGACCATGATATCGCCATATATAACCACTATGTCCATCAAATTTCTCAGTCCTATGAAAAAAGTCCTCTAATAAATCTTCATTTTTGCCTTCTAATACATACTCTAGTATTTTAGCTTTTTCTTTTCTCTCTAAAATTTCTAATGTTCTATCAGTACATATGAAAAGATTCAAAATTATTCCTATAACATTTTTTAAGTTTTCAAGATCTGCTTCTTCCTTAGAGTAGCTATAAATAAAATAAGCAAGTAAGAATACTTCTAAATCATGAAAATTATCTTGACCAAGCTTCTTTTTCTTTAAAGCTTCAAAAGTTTCTCTAAAAACTAAAGGTATTTCTTTTATCCTTTCTTCTATCTCTTCACGTATCTTCTTATTTTCTTCTCTAACATATATACTTATTAATCTATGTACATATAGCTTTTTATCAATATTAAATCTATTTGCAATATCATAACTTTGTGCTGTTTTATCATAAAAACAAATAAATTCTACTAATTCGTAAAATAACATTTTTCTATTAGTGCTTTTACTAATGATATTGCTGACAACTTCCTTTAACTCATCACTTTTATCGCAAGCATAAGAGAAAAAATCAACTAAAGCTGTTTGCTTATCCTTTAAATATTTATTTATATTATCTGCATCTTCAAAATTATGTTTTATAAATTCTTCTTCATTCTCTGGTAAACTACAGCCATTTTTAATTGCTAAGGCTGCTAATGACAATTTAGTAAACTCGTCTTCTGCTTCTAAAAAGGTTTTTGATATTATTTCCTTGTCTTCTAATACCATTTCTTCAACGATTGTAATTACTTCTATTACATTTCTACGATAAAGACAATTTTTTATAAGCCATAATAGAAGCTTTTCTTTATATTCCATAGGTTTTAGATAATTTACAGTTTTAGATACAGAATAAAATCTTCCATTTATTATTTGAAAGAAGCTCTCTCCTCCTATAGCAAAGAATACATTTATTATTCTTTTAAAAATTTCTTCTTTCTCTATAAAACCGTCCATTAGCTTCCAAAAATCTGATCTTATGTTATAGTGACTTCTAAGAGCCTTTTCCATATTATATTTATTAAATTCTTCTAAGTTTAAAGAATTTTCTCCACTTTCAATGTAAGCTTTAAGCTTTATAATATCTTCATCTTTTAAAGTACAGTTACAAAGTTTAACTTTTAGTAAATTTAATAATTCGTCCATTTATTTTTCCCCCATTTATATATTCTAAAATTTAAAATAAATCTTATTTCAGCCAGCTATATTCATAAATTCAAGTTTAATCTGAGATATTTATATGAATAAAATTATACCATACCTTTCTACTTATTATAATAATTGTAGTTTAAACTAAAATATGTTAAATTATTCTTTCTTAAATTCCTAATGGTTTTTCTATAAATTTCTATATACTTTGCCCTGTTTAAAAATAGTATGCCTATAGTAAGTTCAGTAAGTTTTACAAAATAAATGTCCATTATTACTCAATCAAAGCCTCATTATCACCTAATATTTGATCATCAGTGGTTCCATTATGTAACATCCCTTTAATTACTACCTTTTAACATATGTAAACTTTACCATAACTGATAAAAATGGTATAATTTAAGACATAATAATTAATATACATTGTTAAAGAGTTAAGGGGGAGTTTTTTATGGCAAAAATTATGATTGCACCAAGTAAATACATTCAAGGTAATGGAGAATTGAAAAATATTGCAGAATATGTATCTGTACTTGGTGAAAAAGCATTATGCTTGATTAGTGAAAGTGGCTTAAAAAGGGTAAAAGATACTATAGATAAAAGTTTTGAGGCTAAAAATATAGGTGTAAAATATGATTTATTTAACGGAGAATGCTCTATAACTGAAGTAAATCGTATTATCAAAATTTGTAATGAAAATCAATTAACTGTCCTTATTGGTATTGGTGGTGGAAAAATTATTGATACTATTAAGGCTGTTGGATACTATATAAATCTTCCTGTTGTAATTGTACCTACCATAGCTGCTACAGATGCTCCATGCAGTGCTTTATCAGTTTTATACACTGATGATGGTGTCTTTGATAAATACTTATTCTTAAAGCAAAATCCTAATATAGTTTTGGTTGATACTGGTATTATTGCAAAAGCTCCAGTTCGTCTTTTAGTATCTGGTA
Organism: uncultured Clostridium sp.; assembly: GCA_963524945.1. GTDB lineage: Bacteria > Bacillota > Clostridia > Clostridiales > Clostridiaceae > Clostridium. The sequence continues at coordinate 67,544 of CAURJV010000006.1, read as the reverse complement.
TGGGTGATGCCTTAGCGACATATTTTGAAGCAAGAGCTTGTGAAAAGTCTAATGCTGGAACATGTGCTTTTGGCACCACTACTATTACAGCTCAAGCATTAGCTAGACTATGCTATGATACATTAATTACTGAAGGATATAAGGCAAAACTTGCCGTAGAAGAAGGAGTTTGTACAAAATCAGTAGAAAAAATAGTTGAAGCTAATACTCTTCTTAGTGGTCTTGGCTTTGAAAGCGGTGGTATTGCAGCTGCTCATGCTATCCATAATGGTTTAACTGTATTGCCAGCTTGCCATCATATGTACCACGGTGAAAAAGTTGCATTTGGCACATTAGCTCAATTAGTACTTGAAAATGCTCCAATGGATGAAATTGAAGAAGTATTAGATTTCTGTACTAGGGTTGGTCTTCCAGTTACTTTAAACCAATTAGGTATCGATGAAATAAAACCAGAAGAAATTATGGAAGTTGCAAGGGCTGCTACTTCAAAAGAAGATACTGCACATAACATGCCATTTGAAGTTACCCCTGAAGATGTTTACGCTGCTATTTTAACAGCTAACAAATTAGGACAAGAATACATGTAAGTAGTAAAAACTGCGGGCGGATAAGATTTCTTTTTTGTTCTTTTTGGAATATAAAAATTATTCAGTAAATTTTTTTAAGTTGTCTATAGGTTTTACTAGAATATAAATTCCTATAAAATAAAAAAAGGCTTAAAGTAAGTAAATATTTGCTCACTTTAAGTCTTCTTTATATTGCCTAAACACTTCTTTCAGAAATTTTATACATTTAATGATAACAATATCAATATATTAAACTATTCTAAACGTCTTAATTTCATATGGCTTTATAGTAAAGGAAAATTCATTTGTTTTTTCAGCAATACATGAAATATCATCCTCAAGCAAGTTGCATTCTATTACTTTACTAAAATCCATGCTTAAACGCGCCTTTACTTCTGTAAGCTTATTTTCGAACTCGTAAATTCTAATAATAGTCCCATTTCCATCTTCTGCTTTCTTAATAGTTTCAAGAATGATATTTTCAGCATTTAAATCAATAAGACTTGTAACTTTATTTACCACTGAAATTTTTCTATTTGGACGACTAATCAAAAGAGGAAGATTTAGCATGTATGCTTCATTTACAGTAGATCCATCTTTCCAGTTTCCCTTATGTGGCAAAAGCGAATACGTAAACCAGTGTTCTTCTTGATCAGTTGTTAAATTAGGCTCAATTCCTGATTTTATAAGTGACAAAGTCATAAGCTGATTTCTTATGCCATACCCATACTTGCAGTCATTCAAAAGACTTACGCCATAGCCGCCATCAGAAAGATCTGCCCATTTATGTGCACATACCTCAAATTTTGCTTTATCCCAGCTAGTATTACTATGAGTCGGTCTTGTTAGGTTTCCAAATTGAATATCGTATGCTGCTTCATTAGCATTAACATCTATAGGAAATTCAACTTTCATAAGCTGCTGGTGTTCTTTCCAATCAACATAAGTTTCAAAGTCAATTCGTTTTGAATTAGCATAAAAATAAATCTTTTGTCTAATTAGAGAATTGCAATACTTTCTTTCTGTTAGTAATGTTGCATGTACAGGACCATTTTCTATCCATTCAAACTTTGTAACTTCATCTGCAAGCCATGATTTTCTACTATAATAAATATCAATATTCCAGTTATCATATTCTCTAGGTTTATCTTCGTAAACTCTAAAGACATTTCCCCATTCTCCATTTTTTAAAACTTCACGATTACAGCTCTTATCAAAAAGTGAAGTAAAAAATCCTGATGAATCAATAGATATTTTATAGTAAGGTGTTTCTATTCCAGTATCTGTAATATCAAATGGACTTTCATAAATTTTGCCTTCATTAAAGCTAAGTATCTTAAGTCCCTTTGGTGGAATGTCTTTAACCCATGTTGTAGCCATACCATTTTCGTCTTTTTGCAAAGGAAAAACATCACCATCTTCACTTATCAATTCAGTAGCATTTGTATTAAAATCATCTAATATAATTTTGTCACTGCGCTTAAAAGACAACGTATTAAAAATTGCTATTTTATCGTCACAAGCTCCAAGCTTCGATGCAATTAAATCTAAACGTTCACTAGTTAAAGCCTCAACTTTATTTTTAATCTCTTCATACTCTAGTTTTGTAACATCATAGGCTTCTTTGATAGCTGACCCTGGCAAAATATCGTGGAACTGATTAATTAAAATAGTTTTCCATAGCGAATCTATTTCCTCTTTAGGATAAGGCATACCATATTTTTCGGCCCAAACAGAAAGCATTTCTAAATTCATTAAAGCAAATTCGCTCTTACGGTTACTACGTTTATTTCTAGCCATTGATGTATATGTCCCACGATGATACTCTAAATAAAGTTCACCAATCCATTTTGGCATATCTTCATTATTAGCTAATGTACTATATATCTTATCAAAATAATCTTTTGAAAACTTCTGCTCAACCTTTGGGGCACCTAAAATTCCTTTTTCTAATCTTCTACCAGTCTCTAGCATTTCACGTGTAGGTCCACCACCACCATCTCCATAGCCATAGCATACGAGTATATCATTATTTAGCTTCTTTTGTTGATATCTATCCCAGCCACCAATTAAAGCTGCAGGGTGTAAAATTCCATTATATGTTGTAAAGAAACTTTCTTTATCTTGATCAACACCTTTAGTTGTAATTAAATGAGTGAATATTGGTGTACCATCAATGCCATACCACCAAAATGTATCGTATGGAAACTTATTAAATTCATTCCACGCTATTTTAGTAGTCATAAAATATTCTATTCCACACTTCTTCATAATTTGAGGTAATGCTGCAGAATATCCGAACACATCTGGAAGCCAAAGTAGTTTACTGTCAACACCAAATTCTTCCTTAAAAAATTTCTTTCCATATAGAAACTGTCTGACAAGAGATTCTCCAGAAGTTAAATTGCAATCTGCTTCTACCCACATTCCACCTTCAGGTTCCCATCTTTTCTCTGATATTCTCTCCTTTACCTTTTCATAAATTTCTGGATATCTATCTTTTAAAAATTCATATAATTGTGGCTGACTTGACATAAATTTATATTCTGGATACTCCTCCATTAACTTTAATACTGTTGAAAAGCTTCTAGCCACCTTTTCTTTAGTCTGATTTACAGTCCAAAGCCAGGCTACATCTATATGGGTATGACCAATGCAGCTGGCTATCACTTGGCTATTTCCGGCAAGCGTTTCATATACAGTTTTCTCTAAATAATCTTCAGCTGACTTAATAGAATTATAAAAATCTTTAGAATATGGAATACGCATATCTAATAAATCAGCAGCTTTTTCAAGTTCTAATTCAAGAGACATCTTTACGCTATTTTCATCTTCAAGCTTTTCAGCTATACATAAAGGCACATTAAAATCATAATATGTTTTTAATATCTTTTTATCTACCTGAACCACACGTCCAAAAAGCAATAGCTCAACATGCAAAGTTCCAGTATATGCTTGTAAATCAATTCTGTACTTTTTGTTTGCTTCAGCATTTTCAGCAATTAAAATTTCACGATGATTCATATCTACACCTTGTACAGGTATATTGTTTATAAATGCTAAAAATTGAGGATTACTCATATCATCAGCTTCATCAATCTGTGTTTTTATGACTAAGTATACAGGTTTATTTAAAAATTCCTCAGGAACAGTAAATTCTGTTTTAAACCAATAATGCTGATCTTTTCCCATCCACATCATATTTTTACTATCAAAGTCCTGCCATGGAACCTTTGAATTTTCAGCATCTTCTGGTCGAAGATAAAACCCTTCTTTTTTCTTCCACTTAGTTATATCAAAAAATGTAGTGCAGGACAGATTTTTTAGTTCATTACAAATTACACGAATACGTTCTTTTCTAAACATTAAAATCACCAAACTTTCAAAAATAAATATTTAATATTATTATTTATTTCTAACATAGGATATGTCGCAAAAGTAACTCTCCATTATTAATTCGAAAAATTCTGCAAGAATTCAATTAGATTGATTATTTTGAATTGTGCATTTAAATATATTAATTAAACTGTTTAAATATATGCCCTATAAAAGTTACCTATGCAATCAATACCTTTGACTGGATTTTTATATATCATCCTTTCGCTGCCCCTTGCATGCTAAATCCTTTTGACATATATTTTTGAGAAATTACATATAGAAGTATGGATGGAGCCGCATAAAGCACAGAATAAGCTGCCAAAGGTCCATAGGCGATCATACCATGATTACCGAAAAATTGATAAAGCATAACGGATGCTGGATATTTTTCAGCAGAACCAATTAAAATATATGGAACAAAAAAGTTTCCCCAACTTCCTGAAAAAGTAAAAATAGCTACAGTAAAAATTCCTGGAAGCATAACAGGTGTAATAACCTTTCTTATGGCAGTAAAAACGCTGGCTCCATCAACCCAAGCTGCTTCTTCAAGCTCTATAGGAACAGAATCAATAAAGTTTTTCATCATCCAAATAGCGTATGGCAATGCTGATGCTGTTAAAAACAAAATTACGCCAAAGATATTATCATACAACTTTATAGTTATAAATAATTGATAAACAGGAACCATCAATGCTGTTATTGGCAGTGCTGTCATAAAAAGTATAGAATACATAAATAATCTTTTCTGCTTCATCTGATATCTAGAAAGAGGATATGCACATAAACCAGCCACTATAACCACAAATACTGTCTGCAAAACAGATATTAATAAGCCTATAATAAATGAACGCTGATTAACTTCATTTTTTAATACATTAATGTAATTATCCAAAGTTATGTTTTTAGGTACCTGCAATGCTTGGGATGCATTACTATCAAATGAAGCCACAATAACCCATAGCAGTGGAAGAAAAAAACAAATACCAATTAAACTAAGAATCCCATAAGGAAGTGCTTTTCCGAAAATTCTTCTTCTCCATTTTATATTCATAAATCTTACCTGCCTTTAAATTTTTACTTTAGATGCTTTTACATATAAAACACCTAATATTACACCTATTGTCAAAAGTATCATTGATATTGCAGTACCATAACCAATTTGGAAACTGCCAAAAGCATCATTATACATTAATAAAGGAAGAGTTGTTGTGGAATCTCCAGGCCCACCGCCAGTCATCATATAAATCAATCCAAATACTCCAAGAGTAGAAAGTGTATTTAACATCATATTAGTTATAATAGAGCCTTTTATATATGGCAAAATAATCTTAAGTAGAATTGTCTTATTAGAAGCGCCATCAACAATTGCTGCTTCTTCAATATCTGTAGGAACATCATCTAATGCAGCTTGATAAACTAACATTGAAAACGCTGTACCATGCCATGCATTAGCAATAATAATACTAAGCATAGGAAATTCAAAAAGCCATAATACTGGCGTCCCCCCAAAAGCACTAATTATTGAATTAAGTGTTCCACTATCATTTAGAAAATTAGCCATGCAAAGTGCACATACAACTTCAGGCATAACCCAACCTGAAAGAACTATACTTCCTATGATTCTTCTGAAGATTGTATTCTTATTTTTCATTAGAATTGCAATAAGAAATCCAAATATCTGCTGACCTATCAAAGAGGAACAAATTAAAAAAACAATTGTGTTAACTATGCTTTTATATACTTCAGTATCCTTAAACATCTGTCTATAATTTTCTAGACCTATAAACCGAAAATTCAAAGATTGACTTCCTGTTAATGATAAATTTGAAAAAGAAAAAATTATCGTCAATAATATAGGGAAAATAAAAAACAATAGTAAAAGTGAAACTGCTGGCAAAAGAAATAAATATTTTCCAAGGTTGAATTTTCTTTTAAAGAGTGAAGGTGTAGCCTCAGCAGTGCTCATTCTTTTAACCCCCTTAAATTTATATATAATCAAGTTTGATACTTGAGATTTTTCAAAATCAAAACAGACAGTTTTCTTTACAGGTCACTGCCCGCTTAAATTACTTAATAATTAGTATTATTTTTTATTTATTAACTACTTTATCATCACCAGCAATTCTAGCTACATTTTGTGAATATTTTGCTATAGCATCAGCTGGTTTTGTACCAGATGCCACAGACTCAACCATAGATTGTATTTCAGTTGATATTGCAGGATATTTGTCTTCAGCAGGTCTAAATACTGCATTTTTTAACATTTCAGTAGCTTGTTGATTAAATGGTATAGCCATAAAATCTTTATCTTCTGCTACATCTTTACGGGTAGTAAGGAATCCTGACGCTTTATCTATAGAAAGCATATTTTCTTTATTCATAGCGAACTTTATAAAATCCATGGCAGCTTCCTTGTTTTTGCTTTGTTTAGGAATAGCAAGTGACCATCCACCTGACATTGTTATAGTTTTTGGATCTTGACCTTTACTTGTAGGCATAGGTACAAATCCAACTTTATTAATGTAATCTTCCCATTCAGCAGGACCACCCTTTGCCCAGTTACCTGAAGTCCAATAACCGTCTAAAGCTATACCAACCTTTGCAGCAGGCATATATTTACGTGCAAAAGTATTTCCTGCCTCACCATTTAGAACTAAAGATAGAGATGGACCATAGCCTTTTTCATATATTGTATCGATAAAGTTAAGAGCATCTGTCATTTCATTGCTATTTACAACCCATTTTTTGCTGTTTGCATCATAAAGAGTGCCGCCAGCACCATAAAGAAGCATCTCATATGTTTGCATACTTGTAGCTTCACCAGTAGCCTTTCCAGAGTTCATCCAAAACGGAACTACATCTGGACATTTTTCCTTAATTGTTTGGCACGCTTGTAAGATTTCATCCCAATTCTTTGGCTGCCAATTTTCAGGCAATCCTGCTTTCTTAAAGACATCTTTGTTATACCAAAGTCCTCTTGAATCTGTACTATATGGTACAGCATAAACCTTTCCATCTGAAGCTGTAACCCCCTTCTTTAGTGGTTCACTAAATTGACTTGTCCAATCAGACCAACTACTTAATTGAGATGTTAAGTCATCTAAATATCCTGCACTAGCATCTGAATTTAGCATAAAAGTATCTTCTGTGATGACATCAGGGCAGTTTGTACCAGATTTCAATGCCAAATCAATTTTTGTAAAATAATCGCCCTCAGATGCAGTTATTGGTGCTGCTACAACCTTTACCTTAGGATTGTTATACTTTTCATTAACTTCCTCTATCCATTTTTTATAGGTATTAGAACCATCATCTCTGTAAGTAAATTTAAGGGTTATGGCTCCATCGGATGATGCACTGGAGCTAGCAGATTTATCATTTGAGTTTCCACACGCAACTAAAGAGCTTGTCATTATGATCCCCGATACTAATAATGAAATCCTTTTTAACATTTTTTTACTTAACATAAGTCCCTCCTAAAAATCTTATTTATTATGGAATATAAATTTAAACTTCATTATATAAAAGCATAATCAGGTAAATATACCTGACTATTTTCCTGCAACCTTAATAATCAGTTCAGCAAAAAGCGAATCTGCCCAAGCAAACCAGCTTCTTGTAAAATTGTGAGGATCATCTGGGTTAAAGCTTTCATGCATACATTGTCTTCCATCATCTGTCTGCATAATCATCTCAATTAATTGATTTATTTCTAAAGAATATTTTGATGTTATTGCCTGCATAATCAATCCTATTGGCCAAATATTTCCACATGGAGTATGAGGACTACCTAATCCCTTAGCATATTTTCCTTGATAATAAAATGGATTTTTCTCACTTAAAACAAATTTGCGTGTATTCTTATAAATTTCATCATCTGCTGCTCTATAACCCAAATATGGGATAGAAAGCAAGTTTGGTACATTTGCATCATCCATTAAGTTATAGTTACCCATACCATCAGTTTCAAAAGCGTATATTTTTCCGAATATTTCATTTTCAACTATTCCAAACGAAATAATCCCCTGCTCAATTTCTTTTCCCAGCTCTGAAGCTCTATCTGCCAAATTTTCGTCTTTATAAACAGAAGCTGCAATTTCCTCCATATAATTAAGCACTACTACAGCAAACATATTCGAAGGAATATTATACCCATATGTGCATGCATCATCACTTGGCCTAAATCCTGACCACGTCATACCAGTATAAATAACAGGTGAACCTTTTCCTTCATTTTTTAATGTGTCAGTGCTTGGACAATTTTCTCGTTGAAATCTGTACTTTGATTTTTCATCATGATATTGTTCGATTTTCCACAAATCAATTATGGCGTACATTGCCTCATGAAAAGCTTCATCAAAAATGTGTTTAGCTCCACTAATCTTCCAATATTGGTATGCCAGCTGAATAGGATAACAGAGTGAATCAATCTCATACTTTCTTTCCCATACCCAAGGATTTTGAAGAGTTAAATCCTCTTTCATCCCATGATTGTTAGCCTCTATATTGAAGGCATTTGCATAAGGATCAATTCCTATATACTTTATTTGTCTCTTAATCAAACCTTCAATAACTCGCACAATTTTAAAATCTTTATTAGCTAATGGTAAATAATGTTTTACCTGCGCTGAGGAATCTCTTAACCACATGGCAGGAATATCTCCAGTTAAAATAAAAGTAGTACCGTCTTCCAAAAGATTGGTTGTAGTAGCAAGTGTACTTAGATAACAGTTTTTAAACGTTTTCTTGAGCCTTGCGTCTAAATTTTCCGCAACATCATCCACGTATTGCATTACAATTTTTGATATCTCCAATAGCTTCAATCCCCTTCTACGTTTTATCATACACATCCCAATTTCCATTTGTTGGTTATATTATATATCTTATCCATTTTCAAGTCAATATATTAATTATATTATTTGATAATCAAGTGACTTTATAAGTCTTAAGAATATATTTAATATAATAAATATATTCTATCAATATCATTTCTAATACCTCTTACCAAATAAAGTTGTTGAGCCACACTATTTTTTAATCATATTTTTCTAAGCAGGCATCGGCTTAGAAACTGATATAATTTGCTTTCAAAATCAAAATTTTTATACTTTCCGAGATAAGAAAAAGGGTGTTACCAATCTACTTTTCTATAGATTGGTAACACCCTTTTTCTTATCTTTAGAATTAAAATTGCAAAAGCACTTTTAACTCATAGGCTTTTGTTATTTCCCTTAACACGAATATCTCTAACAGATTGACCAGTAACTAGTATGGATTTAAGGTAGGTTTTATCTACTATTTCCCCTCTTATAAGGTTAAGCACAAACTGTACTGATGTACATCCTATTTGCTTTTCTTTTTGACGGATATGAGTGAAAAAATAGTCTCCAATATTATTATACGGCCCATCAAAGCAAAGTATAGATATATCCTCCGGTACAGCTTTATTAAGATGTTTTAATGCACGCATCACCAATAAAGCTAAATTATACTCTGTTACAAATATACAAGTTATATCTGGGTTATTTATAATCATTTTTTTTATTTTATCGCAATCAGCTTCAATATTTGATTCAGTATCCATTCCGGGAAGAGTGCTTACTAAATTAGTTTCCCATATGGTTTCATCAACCTTAACTCCATGTTCCGCATAACTAATAATAAAACCCTTTATTCTATCCTCAATAGCTGTTGTATCCTTAGGATTCGTAGATACAAAACTAATTTTTCTATGTCCATGCTCCAAAAGATAATCCGTTGCCATCTTTGCAGCATCTACATTATCAGTACCTACAAAGGCAGCTTGGATTCCCTTTAAATCACAATCCATTAAAACAAGCGGATAACCATCAATTATAAGCTTTAGTATTTTAGGATTATAATGCTCACCATGAACAGGCATTACTATTATTCCATCTACGCCCATATCTACCAAGGAGTCAATTGCATCGTTTTCTAACTCCTGCTTACCATACGAACGTTTTGGAATTATAAAGCAATTATTCTTAGATGCCTCTTCTTCAATTCCAGATAATAAATTTGTTCCATAACTTTCAGAAAAATCAGAAAGGACAACCCCGATGATTGGCGAATTTGATTTACTTTTCTGTACAATTACTTTATTATCTATTGTTGATTTTATGACAAAGGAACCTTTTCCAGGTACTCGTTTTATCATTCCATTATCAGCAAGCATTTCAAGTGATTTTTTACTTGTTATATTACTAACATTAAATTGTTCTGCAAGTTCCTTTTCTGTAGGGAGCTTTTCCCCTTCAGAATATTCGCCACTTACAATTTTGTCATATAAAGAGTTGTATAATTTTAGATACAGTGGCTGATTTTCATTCATATAAACACATCTCCCAATTATTAATAGCTTATTAGCTAAAAATACATAAATATAATTTCAAAGTTCATACCAAAAACAAATCATATTAAACTATAAGTTTAATAGTTAAAAGTTTTAATATTGTATATATCGCAAAAATAATGATTCATAGTAATCCTAAAATTATTATAAGAATTTTGACTGTAATTATTAATTATGCAATGTGCATTGTGAATTGCAATATATATATTCGGTTATTACTCATGCAATGTAATTATTTAAACAAAATGTTTCCTGTATTGTTAAATTTATCTAAAGTATATCTAATATATTTAATATATCATTTATAAATACTCCACGTCAATTTTATTTTTAAAGTTTTCTTTCTGAGCTAATTTTGATTATAACGCTGTACTTACAAAGTTACAGGTTAAAATAATGTAAATAATCCAATATTTTAATTGACTTTTATTTATGCAGTACGTACAATTATCAATAAATAGACAAATTTATGGATATATTGAGTAATTTTGCATAATAAAAAAACTCATTGCATATAACATTATGCATTTTATTATAGAAGGTGGTACGTATGAATTATAAAGTCGGAAAAAGTTCTAAAGGTGATTTAAATGAAGCAGTATCAGAAGCTACACTTGGACTTAAAGCACCCAAATTAATTTTATTTTTTTCCAATGTTGAACCTTTTGAAGAATATACTAAGAAAATTAAAGAAAAATTTCAAAACAGTATTATTATTGGCTCCACAACATTTGCAGGCTTTTGCATGGATGGGGCTTATAAAAATTCACTGATGGTTATGGGGATTGAGGATGGAATTGAATGTTATGCTGATATATTAGAAGAGGTAGATAAATATCCTCTTAAATACATAGACAGAGTTACTAAATGTGTTAATAATTTTCGTGATAAATCTAATACCATATGCTTTGAAATTTCTACTGCTTTAATAAGCTGTGAAGAACTAGTTTTATCTACATTAAATTCAGTCCTTGATGAACATAAGATTCCCCTATTTGGCGGATCTGCTGGTGACAAAGGTAAGGCTGAAAAAACAATGGTTTCTTTTAACGGCATAGTATACCAAAATACATGTGCTTTTGTAATCATCAAAAATTTAAGTGGTAAAATCAGATTATACAGAGAAAATATTTATAAAAAAACTGCTCATTATTTTACTGCCACTAAAGTAGATACAAGAAATCGTATAGTATATGAATATGATAATAAACCAGCAGCACTGGTTATGGCACAAGCATTAAACACCACTGTTGAAAATCTTCCAAAATATTTAGATAGTTATCCTTTAGGTAGAATTATTGGAAGTGATTTGTATATTACAGCAAATCAAATGGTTACTAAAAATAATGGGATGTCATACCATGCGAAAGTATATAATAATTCAAAAATGGTTCTCTTAGAGCCTGATGATTATAAGAATGTAATTAATGAAACAATTGCTACTGTAAAAAAAGAAGTTCCAAATCCATCATTAGCTATTATGGTTAACTGTCTGGCAAGATCAATGCTTTTCGAAACAGATGGGTATTTAAATGAGTTTGCTAAAAATATGGGCAATGCTTTAGGTAATTATATAGGTTTTGCAGGTTATGGAGAACAGCTTAGAGATCAACACTTTAATCAAACAATGGTTCTTGCTGTATTTGAATAGAATGAGGTAATGCGATATGAAGTGGTTTAAATTTAGAAAAAATAAAAATCAAAACGAAGAAAAAAATATTCAAAATGAACAGAATAACAAATTAAACACAGAAAAAACGTCTAATTACGATAAGTATGTTAACTATGGTATTTTACATATGGAAAAGAAATTTGGAGAATTCATGGATGAAGAAGTTAGAGTGACTCAATCCATTAAAGAAATCGACAATACATATTCAAAAATCAATGCCATACAAAATGTAATTAACAATATAGATTCTAATTTTAATGATTTTAGCCAATATGCTAATAAAATTAATGATGTTATGAATCGTTCTGACAGTGCAGTAAAGCAAGCAGATAATAAAATGGGTACGTTGGCCGATAAAATTAATGGAACATGTACTCAGCTAGATTCAATTACAGAGGCTTTTCATGAATTAGAAAATAATTCCACAAACATTCAAAATATGTCAAATAGTATAACAGGCATAGCTAGCAATACAAATCTCCTAGCTTTAAATGCATCTATTGAAGCAGCAAGAGCTGGTGAAGCAGGTAGAGGTTTTTCTGTTGTAGCAGATGAAATTAGAAAATTATCCTTATCAACAACAGAATTAGTTAGTGGAATTGATAAAAGTGTTAAAGAATTATATGAAAGCATAGATTCTCTTAGAGAGGAAATTAGAAATTCTAAAACAGCAATTACTGATAACTATGAATATGCTCAAAATGTTCAAAAAGATTTCAAACAAGTAACTGATTGCACTATTGAAGCCAAAGAGTTTAGCCAACATATAATTAAAGGAATTGAACGTACAAGCTCTGAGATTAGTGGTGCAGTAACTGGTGTTGACTCTGTCACTGAGATTGTTAATTCTTTGGGTAATAAATTAGATACATTAAATTTAAGAATGAGCACAAGGTCAACTATTATCTGCGATATTATAAACTTTATGCAGCAGATTGAAAATTTACTAGCTGACTCTATTAATGATAATGGAAAGTAATTAAATATGCCTTAACTTAAAATATAATTTATATCATCAAAAATTCTATTATCCTATATGTTATATTTCAACATAACATAAATATATTAATCCTAAGAAATAGTGATTTCTTGTATTAGATATAAAAGCTGAGATTTTCCCAATGGTACAAATCTCAGCTTTTATAAAAATGATTTAACAATATCAAGCTTCATACTATTTGTATCTTCAAAGCCCTTTAATATGCTTCCCCCCTAATGTTTCCTATAAATTGTCAACTTTTTTTATTTTTACCTTCTTAAATTCTTAACTTTTTAAATTGTGAAAAAATTTTATTTAAAACAATGTTTATTTAAAAGAATATCATACAATATATCTTTCACAAATGTTTATAAACTTACGAATCTATGATACAATCAAGTGTAAAATTCCACAAGATATAACATAATATAAATGATTATAAAATTTAATCATATGAAAAACGAGGTAATAAAATGATAAAAATTGATAACTTGTCGTACTCATTTCCAAATAAAGATCTATATCATAATATTTCATTTACTTTAGAAAATGATCAGCATTGTGCTTTTATAGGTTCTAGTGGTAGTGGAAAAAGTACACTAATAGATATAATCATGGATCCTGAAAACTATATGTTTGATGGTACTCTAGAGATTGATCCAAATTGCAGGATTGGATATGTGAGTCAGTTCTGTGAGGTAGATAACACAAAAGAAACAACAGTTTTCGAATATTTATGTGAAGATTACATTAAACTACAAAATGAGATAACTTCTATTTGTAGCTTAATGGAAACCTCTTCTGATATTGATGCCTTACTAGAAAAATACCAAGAAGCTTTAGATGCTCTTGATGTAATTGGTGGAGATGATTTTGAAAGCACTCTTAGTAAGAAATTAAATCTTGCAAATCTAAGTAAACTTAAGGATTCAAAGATATCTGATTTAAGTGGTGGAGAGTTTAAACTTATCCAAGTAATTAAGGAAATGCTTAATAGTCCAGACTTAATGATTATGGATGAACCTGATGTATTTCTAGACTTTGAAAATCTTAATTCTCTTAAAAACCTAATAAATTCTCATAAGGGAATGATGCTAGTTATTACCCACAATAGATATCTATTAAATAATTGTTTTAATAAAATTATTCATCTAGAAAATCATGAACTCCAAGAGTTTGATGGAAGCTATATAGACTATAACTTCACATTACTTCAAACTAAGATCGAGCTTCAAGAACTGTCTGTTGCTGATGATGAAGAAATTGAGAGAAACGAACGCATAATCAAGAGACTAAGAGATAGAGCTGAAGTTACAGGAGAAACTGCTGCTGGAAGGTATCTAAAAGGTAAAATGAAATTCCTAGAAAGATTAGAAGCTCGTAGAATAAAAAGACCTTTTGTTGAAATCAAGCAGCCTTATATACGTTTAACTACTAACAATCAAGTTGAAGAAAAAGTTGCTCTAAAAGTTAATAATTATAGCGCTGGCTTTGATGAGATACTTTTAGAAAATGTTAATTTTGAGATTAAATCTAACGATAAAGTAGCTATTGTTGGTTTAAATGGTACAGGAAAAACTACTTTACTTAGAGATATCTTTAAGAATGACAACCCTGCTATTGAAATAGATTCTGAAATTGAAGTTGCATATTTATCACAGCTTCAAGGCGAAATATTAAATGAATCTAATACAATACTTGAAGAATTCCTAGATGCAGGATTTAAAACTTATGATGATGTTGAAACTTACATTTCAAACTATGATTTTGAAGAAGAAAGAATCAACCAAAAAATAAAAGATTTATCTGGTGGAGAAAAGAATATACTTCAATTAGCTAAAATTTCTGCAAGCAAAGCAAATATGCTGCTTTTAGATGAGCCAACAAGCCATTTAGATATATATTCACAAATGGCCCTTGAAGAAGCCATCGCGAAATATAATGGTGCTATTTTAATGATATCTCATGATTACTATTCTATAATTAATTGCGTAGATTATGTTTTACTCATTGAAGATAAAACAATCAGAAAAATGAATATGAGAAAATTCAGAAAGATGATTTATGCGAAATACTTTGATAAAGATTATTTAGAAATTGAACAAAAGAAAAGAGATTTAGAAATGAAAATAGCCATATCTCTAAGAAACACAGATTTTGAACGTGCAAAAGCCTTATCTGAAGAATTAGAAGCACTGATTAAATCGCTTTAAGCATGATAAAAAATGAAAAAATGATATCTCACTAACATATATTCTTCTTTAAAAGGGCAGATTAACTACATATAATCAAATTAATTTTAAATATCATAAAAGAGGTGTACTATGATAGCGGAAAAAAAGCTCGCAGAAAAGCGATTAACAGAAGCTTATAAGAATGCTAAAATTGAATATTTTGATAATAACTCTAAATACATATTTTTCAGTGATTGCCATAGAGGTGACGGTACACCCTCTGATGAATTTGCAAAAAATCAAAATATCTTTTTATTCGCATTAGAATTCTATTTTAATAATGAATATACTTATGTGGAAGTTGGCGATGGAGATGAACTTTGGGAACACTCTAACTTTAAACATATAAGACTTGCACATGATGAAGTATATGCTCTATTAAAAAAGTTCTTTGATTCTGATAGATTGATTATGTTATATGGTAATCATAATGTACACTTAAAATATAGCAATTTTGTAGAAAAGAATTATTATAAATTCTACGATGAATATAACGAAGAAGAAATAGAGTTGTTTCCTGGGATTACACCATATGAGGCAGTCGTGTTTAAACATAAAAACACAGGACAGGAAATACTAACTGTTCATGGCCATCAAGGAGACAGAATGAATGATAATTTGTGGCGTTTTAATATGCTTACAGTACGATATTTTTGGAAATTCCTTCACTCAATAGGATTCATAAATCCTGCAAGCCCTGTAAAGAGTTCTGAAAGAATTCATAAAATCGAGCGTATTTATAGTCATTGGATTAAAATGAATAAAATCATGATCATCTGCGGACATACTCATAGACCCCACTTTCCAAAAGTCAAGGAATTACCTTACTTCAATGATGGATCATGTGTTAGGGCAAGTGGAATCCAAGGAATTGAAATAGTAGATGGAAAAATTATGCTTATTGAATGGAGAATCAGAACTGATTCAGAGGGTATTCTTCATATAAAAAGAAAAATATTAAGAGGTCCAGAGCAAATTGAAAAATTTGACCTAAGAAATAATAAAACTAGTATGAAATAAGCTATAATATCAGCAAATTCTTCTAAGAAATATTATTTATTAAAGCTGAGACTTTCTAAATATATATATTGCGATTCACAATGCACATTTCACAATTGCGGCTAAAATTCTTGCAATATTTTTAAAATTATCATTAAGAATTATTTTTGCAATATATATAAGAAAATCTCAGCTTATAAAATTACTAATTTACTACTTACTGTTTAATCTTAGGAATTCCCTACAATTTTATTATAATCTACACCAGCTTTAATTAAAAGTTGTTTCACTGACTCACTTTTTACATTAAACAAAGTATTTTTACATCCATTAAATGCTCCTTGTTCTATTTTAGTTATACTGTCAGGAAGAACTATGTTTGTTAAGTTAATGCAGTTTTGAAATGCACTATGCTCTATTGTTATAACAGTATTAGGAATTTTTATACTGCTTAAGTTTGTACATCCATAAAAAGTACCAATTCCTATATCTATAACTCCATCAGGAATAGTTATACTGCTTAAATTCTTACATCCATCAAAGGCACTACTTCCTATGCTTGTTACAGTGCTAGGTATTTCTATACTTTTTAAATTTACTCCTCCAGAAAATGCATTCCATCCTATATCTGTCACACCATCTGGAATTGCGTATTTTTCGTCAACTTTCCCAACAGGATAATTTAACAATTTAGTTCCATTTTTGCTATACAATACTCCATCAACGCTCTTAAAAGTTATATTGTTGCTATCTACAGATATATTTTTTAAGTTTGTGCATCCTGATAATGCATATCCATCTATACTTTGTACACTAGCAGGAATGTTTATGCTTGTTAAACCCGTACACCCAAAAAACGCTGATCTTCTTAAGGCTGTTATACCATTTGGAATAGTTATATTTGTTATATTCTTATTTAGATAAAATGCTTTATTTCCTATACTTTTTATTGCAACATTATCAATTTTATCTGGAATTACAACATTGCTATCATTACCTAAATAAGCCATTATTACACCAGTTTGTTTATAAAAAGCCCATGCTCCTTCTATTGTGACATTTTGAAATTGACCACTACTATTAATGACATTATCCCCAAACTCATTTGGCGTACTACCTAACATATAGCCTTTTGTATCAAAATAATATAAACTTCCATCAATTACTCTCCAGCCTGTAGCCCATGAATTTCCTTCTGAATACCACCAGCCTTTTTTATCTTGTTTCCATTCTGCATTTGCACCTATTGGATTTAGCATTAATACCGAAGCTACTACCAAAGCACTAGCTATTACTTTTGTTAATTTTAATTTTTTCATATTATCCCCCTATTTTTCCTAAAGTTATAAAATACCATTTTATTGTATTTTAACATAATTATTAATAATATTCCATAATGTTGTTTATTATTAACTTTTTTCATTTGTATCTTCTTAACTTTTTAAATTGGAAAAAAGTTTTATTTAAACCCTTGTTCTTTATCATCCTCATTATTGGAGGATTTTACAATACTAACTACGTCTTCTAATATTCTTTCACCTTCTACTTCTTTGCTATTTTTTGAAATTTTCTCAACTTATATTTTTTATTTTCGATATCTATTTCAGATGACTTTTTATGACTAAATTCCATTATGCCTGCACTACTTGCCCATTATCTAATGCTTTTATATCACTTAATGATCTTATGGATACTGCAAATAAAACTGTAAATATAACTACTATCTTAGCTCGTTTTGTATTTTTATTACTCATTATTTTATACATTCTATGTTTTCTCATTAACTTTTCCTCCTTAGTTGAAATTAAATACTATTTAATTTTTAACTCTACTTGTATACTACATAGTGAAATTAAATAGTATACTTGTACTTGTATTTATACTATTTAATATGTAACTATATTAAATTCATCCGTTCCATAAATAAAAAATTTATATTCCAACGATATTAATAGATTATAATAAGGATTTTTTTGTTTTGTGACATATAAAAAAGCCATCCTTTAAGGATAGCTTTACTTTTAAATAGATTTATTTATTTTTTATACAACATTAAGTTATCTAAGAATATCTTGTGTGAATTCATCTAAGTCTACATCACCATAAATCCCATCAATAATGCCTTTATCTGTATATTGATGTCCAGCTCTAGAATTCCACACACTATTAGCTGGTAAACTAAATGGGCTCTTATAATAATTGGCTTCCCATAATGTATATTTAGATAATCTGCTATCTAAATTATTTTTTATAAAATCTGAATATGTATATATACAAATATCCATATTACTTAACTTCTTAAATTCATCTATGAACTTTAATGAATAACCCATAACATCAAATCCATCTTGTTCTATATCTAAAGCTGGCTTTAAGTCATTTTGCTTATCTTTTATGCTATTGTAAAAATTACGTGCTTGTGTCTCAGGAGAGCTTGTCCCAACTAAAAAGTGATAAAACCCTGTCTTTAATCCTGCATTTTGGGAACCACTATAACTAACTCCTAAATAATTATCCACATAGGTTGTCCCTTCTGTAGCTTTTATGTATACACATTGGATTCCTGAAGCTTTAACTTTTTTAAAATCTATCTCTCCATTGTAGTGACTAATATCTATACCTTTTAATAAAGTATCAGTTCCGGTACCTGAATTGTTATTGCCTGGATTTCCTGATCCTATTTTTTTTCCATCAGAATCGATTTTATAGCCATCTACTGTGGAATTTGTAACTAACGCTCCAGATGATTTATCTAAATAATAAGTATCACTTCCAGAATTTATCCATCCTGTTGACATTGCTCCACTAGATTTTAAATAATACCACTTTCCATCAATATTAACCCATCCTTTAGCCATGGCACCAGTATCATATAAATAATACCAAGTTCCATTATCTTTAACCCATCCAGTTGCCATACTTCCACTGCTGCTAGAGTAATACCAATTATCGCCTGATTTATACCATCCTGTAGCCATTTCACCACTATCATAAAACATATAAATTTTATTATCTATTTTATTTAGTCCTGTCACCATAGCCCCTGAACCGTTTAAGAAATACCAAACATTATTTAATTTACTCCAGCCAGTAACCATACTACCTGATTGATCTAAATAATACCATATACCATTGACATTAACCCATCCTGTTACCATTCTTCCATCGTATTTTAAATAATACCACTTGTTATCTGGTTTTATCCACCCAGTTGCTCTTGTACTATCTGATTTATAGTAATACCAGTATCCATTCTCTTTTTTCCACCCAATAGTTGATGTTATGTTAACTTTTCCATCATTACCATTTTCAATATCTTGGGTACTATATTTATAAATAACATTTAATTCACTTGGCTTATTTTCAGGTATACCTGGATTAGGAATTTCCTCTGATGGCTTACTAACAGTGTTACTTGCTACTATTGTTGAATCAGTAGTAGCAGCTTGTACATTTATTACTTGTCCAAAATTTATACTAGTTAAAAAAACTAGTATAAATGAAGTAAGTTTCTTTCTAATATTCACATGGATCAGTCTCCTTTTAATTTTCATTAAGTGCTTACTTATTTTTTAATCCGCTTCAATCAACTCATCTAAAATTATACAATTAAGGTCATTTTCAATCAATTAATTTACTATGGGCATAGAGGAAAGTAATGTCAATGTTATTCTTATATAACTCACTCACTTCTTCTTTTAGTAAATCATAATTTGAACTATACTAGCTAGTTATTCTCTAAATATATAGATAAAATTTATGATGTAAAAGTTAATAAATTCAACTTCTACATCATAAGTTTATAATAAAAGCGAAATAGGAAATTATTATGCTTTTTTATTCTATAAACCAAAATTAATTGTATTATATTGGATAATAACTACTATTGATTAATAAAATGTTGCAATTTTCCGAATATTCCAATATAATTAATATAACATATAGGTAAGGAGTGATGTTAAATGAAAAAAATACTCGCTAAGGCTTTTGCTAAGAAAATTATCGAATTTTTGATATATGGTCCAGGGTATAAAGCTCCTGAATATGCATATGTTCGTGTAACTCCTCCATCTTCTAACAAAGATATTTACGAAGATAATTTTAGGAGATAAAATTATATTTTTAATATATACAACTTATTAATAGTAAATATTTACGTGTGCATATAGAAAAATAACTAGTGGAATTTAATCTGCTAGTTATTTTTTATTAATAATTTCTAATATTCTTTTAAAATATAATTAATTTAATTTTTTAATCACTTTTTATTATTTTTCATCTGCGATTATTATAAATTTCCCTTTTTAACTTTAAAACAATTTATACTTAAGACAATAAACCTTTAAAAAAAAGGTTTATTGTAATATTAAAAACACCTCTTTAAAAAACACAATCTTTTTCTTAATGCTTACCAATTTTTATTATTCTTGAAAAATATGAAAATATTTAGTACTATAAAATTATTATAATGTAACATATCTAATAATGAATCTATATTTATTGAGAGGAGAAATTTGTTCGATGGAATTTAATTTAAATGAAGGTACTTCATATATCAAAGAGTTTAAAGTTACAGAAAATGAAACAGCTATAAAAATGGGATCAGGGGATCTAGAAGTCTATGCAACCCCTGCTATGATTGCTCTAATGGAAAATGCATCAAAAAGTTTAGTAATAGAGGAACTTCCAAGTGGCTATACTACAGTGGGAATTGACATGAGTGTCAAACATATTAAATCATCTCCAATTGGCGCAAATATAAAATGCAAATCTACCCTTACAAAAGTAGATGGAAAAAAATTATTTTTTGAAGTAGAAGCAAGTGATGACCAAGGTACTATCGGAAAGGGTTCTCATATACGATATATAGTAAATTCAGAAGATTTTATGAGAAAAACTAAAAATCTATAAATATATTTATCAGTAAAAAAGAATTATAATTAGGAGAATATTTTTCTTTTAATTATAATTTTTTTCTTTTAAAGCATTTCTTTTTACTTATCTGCTACATCCTAGAAAAGTTAGCTCAAAAATATTATTTCTATTATTTTCTTATTTTAATAAACTTCATAGTCTCCGAACATTTATTGGTATAATTATCACAATCATTTATTTGTTCGCAAAACACACTTTATATTAGAATCTATGTACTTTTTATATTTAATTGATTTTACATAAAAATCCTATTATCATCTATTTAATATAGCAAGTTTTATTTTTAATTTAGATTAAGCCTGTATACACTTCAATATCATCTAATAAATTATCAGATTAGAGTGTATACAGGCTTTTTAATTAAAATTTATACTTAACCTTGAATGTTATTGCTCAATTTAAGAAAATGCTATCCAAGGTTTTTGAATCTCTTCTTTTAGAGTATTATAATTATCAATTAAGGTTCTTAATTGAATCTCTAAATCTTTACTGTTTACAACTAAAGCATCATAATCTGATTTAGTCATCATTCCCAAATCATATTTAAGCTTGGCATCACTAAGTTGCTTATTATTTAGCTCTATATTTTTCTTTAATGTTGTAATACTATCTTCTGTAGATAGAAGATTTGTATAGAATGTTCTTAATTGATCCTTAAATTTTTTCTTAGTTTCTGTTAAATTAGTTTCATTTTGATAAACACCTAGTTTTGAATTTAAATAAGTTAAACGCGCTGATAACTCACCTGCATATTTTTGACTAGCTGCTAAAGCATTTTGATAAGTTTGATAATCAGTTAAGTACTTACTTATATCTGCTGCATCTGAAGTTGAAGTAAACTTTGGTTCTGAAGGCACATCAACTTCTGCTGGCTTAGATGGTTCCTTTACTTCATTATCTTTTAGGTAATCTTTATTAAGTTTAATTAACTGTTCGTTATATTTCTCAAAATTATCTATTGCGTTATCTAAGTATTCATCTACAGAACTGTCTATTTTAAATGTATCATATTTAATATCTTGTTCTAGACTATATTGTGACACGTCTTTACCAGTTAAAACTTTAAAGCTCGCTATCGAATCATTTAACGCATTTTTACTTGCTTTCAATGAATTTTGTAAACTTTCAATTTGAAGTTGAGTATTTGTTAAATCTGTTGTTGTTATAATTCCTAAACTCTTTTTTAGATTTGCATCATTAAGCTGTTTAGTTTTAACTTCTAAATCTTTTGTTGCTTTATCTATTTTTATTTGGCTTGTAACAATTCCATTATAAGCTGTAGTAGTTTTTTGTATTAGCTTGTCTTCATCAAAATCTCTTTGTTGCTTAACTTGCTTTAAAGTAGTATCTGCAGTATCACTATCTAAGTCTTTTTTATCGCTATTAGTTTTACCATTATTATCATCCATTTTTTCATTAAGATCATTAATCTTGTCTTGATAGCTTATTTTTTGCTCATCAAATGCCAATGTATCACTAACACTAATTGCAGACTTTATAGCCTCATCTAAAGTAAGTAATGGCTTTCCGTTTACGATTTGTGAATTTGTTGCAGTGCTTGTACTAGTAGTTGTTTGTTGAGTTGAATCTGCTGCAAGTGCTGGTACGATGCTACCACTCATAACACTAATCCCTATTGCAAATGCTATTATCTTATTTATATTTTTTCTCATGTATAAATCTCCTCTTCATTAATATTTATTTTAATATAAATTCGACTTTTCTTTTTATTTACTAGATTATTTTTCTGTTGTAGCTTTATTTTACTACAATTTTATTGTTTAGTAAATGTAGTCATAATTTAGGATTTACTCCTGAACTTTGTATTTAAACTAATACACTTTATATACGGATCATACTAAAACTTAATTTAGTATGATCTTGTTAAAATTAGCAATTTATTTGTTATATGCTTACATTTGACTCACTATCAATGGTAGTTGATTTCTTTCTACGAATTTTTTTTGCAAATCTCCTCTTTAATCCATCAAGTAGTGTATAAACTATTGGCACTACGAATAATGTTAATATTGTTGAAGTGATTAATCCTCCAATTACTGCTTGTGCCATCGGCTTACGCATTTCAGTACCTGCTCCTGTAGCTATTGCTGTAGGAATCATACCAAATATCATAGCTAAAGTAGTCATAACTATAGGACGCAATCTTACAAGCCCAGCTTGTACTAATGCTTCATTTCGAGGCATTCCCTCCTTAATCCTTTCTTTCGCAGCATCAACCAATAAAATACCATTTTTAGCAACGAGTCCCATGAGCATTATGATACCTATCATGGCTATCATACTTAATTGACTTCCACCAACAAATAATCCTATTAACGCTCCAATCATTGCAAGTGGTAAAGCAAACATTATAGCTATAGGCTCAACAAAACTTTCAAATTGAGCTGCCATAACCAAATATAGTAGAAGAACTGATAAAACTGCATTTTGCACCAAACTCTCCATACTCTTCTGCATGCTTCCCATTGATCCTCCAACAGATAACGAAACTCCTGGTGGTAATTCACTTTTTATCTTAGCTAGATATTTATCTTTAAAAGTACCTGTAGCTAAACTTTTTACATTACAAGAAAGCTCAACTTGTGCCTGTTTATTGTATCTGTGTAATGTTGAAGAAGTTGTTCCAACAACTTTTTTAGTTACTTCCGTTATAGGAACCAGCTTATTATTTGAACCAGAAACATAAATTCCATCTAGGTTATTAAGATTTTTACGCTCACCATCTTGTAACATTACCTTAACATCATATCTATCTTTTCCACCATCATATTTAGTTACAGTCGATCCATTAAATAATGTAGCCAAAGTGCTCGCAACATCTGAACTATTAACGCCTAAATCGGCTGCCTTATCACGATCTACAGTCATCTTTACTTCCGGTGTACCCGAGTTAGTATTAACACCTACATCGCTTGCCTGAGGATCCTTAGCAATCTCTACTTTCATTTTTTCTGCAAAAGCTTGAACTTTTGCTCTATCACTACCAACAAGGTCATACGTTACATCTTTAGAAGAGCCTCCGCCTCCTCCACCCATAGATGCGGCTGATGCTGTAACCTCCATTCCCGGTAGTGCCTTTAGATCGGTTCCAAGTTTTTGCGCCATATCTCTTGAGCTAATCTTACGCTGTTTCTTATCTACCAATGTAATGTTAACTGTTGCTTTGCTATTAGTAACTGTTGAATATAAATATTGAACTTCTGGATTCTTCTTAATAATCTCTTCAATCTGTTTAGTCTCTTGACTTGCAGTATCTAACGTTATTCCAGAATCAAAGTTAGCACTAACAGTTATCTGCCCTTTATCAGTTATAGGTATCATAGTAAAACCTAATGATGGAATAAGGGCAAGACTTGCTATAAACATAACTCCGCAAACAGCTAAAACTATTAGCCTTTTATGAAGAAGATAAGCTAATAAATGTGAATATTTTTCAGCTAATGTATCAAATTTACTATTAAACCCCTTAAAGAACTTACCAACAAATGTTTTACTCTCTCTTCTTTCTGAGTTAAGCATTCTAGAAGACATCATCGGTACAAGGGTAAATGATACAAATAATGAAACCGCCATACTAAAAACAATTGTAAGTGAGAATTCAATGAAGAATTTCCCAATAATTCCTTCTATCATTGCTAAGGGTAAAAATACAGCGATAACCGCTAAAGTTGTTGCAATTACTGCAAATCCGATTTCTGACGTAGCATCTCTAGCTGCTTCAATTGGACGTTTTCCCATATGCAAATGCCGTACAATGTTTTCTATAACAACTATAGAGTCATCAATTAAAAGTCCTACTGCCAGTGATAATGCCATTAAAGACATAGTGTTTAGTGTAAAGTTCATCTCTTTCATACACACAAACGTAGTTATTATAGATATTGGAAGAGATGATGCACTTATAAGTGTACTTTCCCATTCATTTAAGAACAAGAATACAATAATAACTGCTAATATACATCCCTCTATGATAGTATTCATAACATCATCTACTGTATCTCGTATAGATGTTGAATTATCACTAACAATATCAGCATGCATACCCTTAGGTAGTGAAGCTTTAACTTGTTCTAATGCTGCTTTAGCGTCTTTAGCAACTTCTACCGTATTAGCACCAGATTGCTTAACTATATCAATACCAATTGATGGATTGCCTTGATAATAAGCCTGACTTTTTCTCTCTTCAATCCCATTTTCAACTGTTGCAATATCCCTTATCCTAATTTCTGTGCCATTTTTATTAGATATTAAAATATTCTTAAAATCTTCTACTTTTTGTATTTTACTAGTTGTTGTAATAGATATCTCATTATCTCCATCTGTAACTTTTCCAGTGGATTGATCAATATTATCATTTCTAATACTATTTACTACAGCGCTTGATGTAAGGCCATATTGTAATAATTTATTATTATCTAGCTTTATGTGAATTTCTCGTGTATCCTCACCAGATACATTTATTGCTCCAACACCAGATACTGTATATAACTTTGTTTTTAAAGTATTATCTACAAAGTCTGCCATTTCTTGATTATCACTTGAACCATAAACAGCTATAGATATGATTGATGTTGCTGACATATCAAAATTTGAGACAACTGGATCATTTATATCAGTTGGTAACTGTCCTCGAGCACTTGAAATCTTATCTCTAACTTCTTGTGCAGCAACCTTACTATCTTTGCTCAAGTCAAATTCTATAACAGTTTGTGACATTCCTGAGCTTACACTTGAAGTTATATTTTGAACTCCAGAAATTTGTTGTACTGAATCCTCAACTTTTTTTGTTATTTTACTTTCAATTTCTTCCGGTGTTGCCCCATTCTCTGTAACAACAACTGAAACATATGGTAAATCAGCATTTGGCATATCATTAAGCGCTAATTTTTTGTAAGATACAAATCCCAATATAGTAAGGACAATCATTATAACTGATATAAATACGGGTCTTTTAATGCTAATATTTGCTATATTCATTTATTATCCCTCCTATTTAGTTGTTGCATCGTCTGCACTGCCATCTTGTTCAGAAGATGCTTTATCTGAATTATTATCTTCCTTTATAGCTACATCTACTTCACTACCATCTTGAATAGTACTTGTATTTGTGCAAATTACTTGATCTCCATCTTTAATACCATCTGTTATTTCAACACTGTTTTGATTTGTTTCTCCAATAGTTACTTTTTGTTTTTTAGCTGCTCCATTATCATTTATGAAAACAGAATAATCTCCTTCATTACCAACTAAAGCATTAATTGGAACAGTTAAAACCTGTGTTTTTTGATCACTAATAAGCTGAGCCTTTGCAAATATACCAGGCAGCAATGATTTATCGCTATTATCTATTTTTATTTTACAATTAAATACTCTAGTTGTAGCATCTGCAGCTGAATCTATAGTTTGAACAGTTCCATTATAAGTTTTATCACTTCCATCTACTGTAATTGTTGCAGCTTGACCTATCTGTACTCCTCCTATTTTTTCTTGCGGTACTTGTATTGTTGCATATACAGATGATATATCATTAACCTTTGCAAGAGCTGCTCCTTGAGATGCCATCTGCCCTACATTTAAAACTTTATCGCTTATTACGCCACTTATAGGTGCTTTAATCACTGTGTTAGCTAAATCGCTTTGAGCCTTTTGCAAATTTACCTTTTGTGCTTCTAAACTTGCTTTTGAACTTTCAATGCTTGCTTTTGCTGATTCAATACTTGCTAATCCTGAACTATAATCTGCTTTAGAAGTGTTTAGAGCTTTTTCAGATGACTCAAGATCTGTTTTTGATATAGCACCTCCATCAAAAAGTGTCTTTTGTCTGTCATAATTACGCTGTGCATCATCCATAAGAATTTGCAATTTCTGCAGCGTTACTTGCGATGAATTTAGTTGCTGTTGTGTTGAATTTAGCTGTTGCTCACTAACTTGCACCTGAGCTTGTGCAGTTTTTATACTATTTTGTATATCTTGGTCATCTAGCGTAGCTATAGTATCACCTGCATTCACATATTGTCCATTTTCAACAGACACATTGACAACCTTTGCTGCTATCTTACTAGTTATAATCCCTTGCTGATAGGCTTCTAAGGTTGCTTTATATGAATCCCCTAAACTTTTTTCCTCTGATTTCACTACCAGTGCTTCAACAGCTGTTTTACTAACTGCAACAGCTGTGGTTCCTTCTTTTTTAGCTGTGAATAACTTAGTTTTAGCTACTGCAGCACAACCTATTACAGCTATAACAATTACAGCATATATAACTATTTTTTTTACATTTTTCATGTTTCACACTCCTAATCTGTAAACATATAGTTTATTTTGTTAATTTATATATTATAAATTTAATTTTTCTTTGCACCAATTCCACCCATAATAAAATTTATCAGCTTTTCATTTTCCTCTCTTCTTTGTTCTACTGAATAATAATTTTCATGACAAGTCCGATGACAATGTAATGTCACCATTCCTCCTATAACATTTGTAGCAAAATCAATGTCTATGCCTGTATCCATTACTTCCCCCTCTTCGATACCTTGCTTTAGAATATTGTATGTAATATTATTTCCATTTCTTTTTATATCTTTTATGAAATTTTCAAGATCACGTTTTGCTTCAGGATTTAATTCTGATATCTCATTTGTTATATAATAACTTATCCTTCCAGCCCTTTCTATAATAGCATGCTCAGTTAATTCTATAAACTTTCCTAGCTTCTTAAAAAATGATTCTTCTTGTGATATCTTCTGGTTTGCATTCATGGTGAAATTTCTATGGTCATACTTTAAAGCTTGTACAAATAAATCGTCTTTACTTCTAAAGTATTCATATATTGTACCCTTACCTATCTGCGCCTTGTCCGCAATATCCTGCATATTAGTTCCTGAAAAACCTTTTTTTAAAAATACGTCTATTGCAGCGGCAAGAATTTCATTCTCCTTATTTTTCAATCTTGCCAAAAAACCACCTCTCTTATAAAAATACTGTATTACAATAAATTACTGACTCATTATATTCACATTTTATATAAATGACCGACCAGACAGTCAATGATTCACATGCAAATAAATCATAGAAATGTTTTGTATGTACATGAAAATAATACCATACTTTTAATTTTTATACTTTGTTTGAAATATGAAAAATATCTTAATTTTTATACTTTGCAAAACATATCTGCCTAAAATTGTTTGGATTATTATTTATCTATAGCTATCATTTGCTACTTATGTTATTTTAATATGGAGTGTATCATAGAATTATTAACTGAATTTAAACTTTTCTATTTATTTCAAATTTAATTATTACAGTAAATATTTTATATATAATTAAATACTTGAATTTATATATAAATATGATACTTTTAAACATAGATAAAAAAGTAGTATAATTAGTGCATAAAATGGAGGTATATAAATGTTTCATATTTTGATTGTAGAAGATGATAAAGAATTAAGAGAATTATTTTCAACTGTTTTACTTAAAAATGGATATAAGACTACTGGTGCGAAAGACGGAATCGAAGCGCTTAATGTTTTGGATAAAGAATATATTGATTTAATTATTTCTGATATCATGATGCCAAATATGGATGGTTTTGAACTAATAAAATCTATTCGTGATGCTCAATTTAATCTACCTATATTAATGATTACAGCTAAGGAACGCTTTCAGGATAAGCAACGTGGTTTTCTTCTTGGAATTGATGACTACATGGTTAAACCAATTGATGTTAACGAAATGGTGTTAAGAGTAGGTGCATTACTTAGAAGGGCTCAGATTATTAGTGAAAGAAAGCAAAATGTTGGTGATACCATGCTTGAATATGATTCCTTATCAGTATATCAAAATGGTGAGGCAACAGTACTTCCACAAAAGGAATTTTATATTTTATATAAGCTTATTTCGTATCCTAATCGCATATTCACAAGACAAGAACTTATGGATGAATTTTGGGGACTTGATTCTGAAACTGATATAAGAACAGTAGATGTACATATTAACCGTTTGCGTGATCGCTTTAAAAATAACATAGATTTTGATATTTTGACTGTAAGAGGACTCGGATATAAGGTGGTAAAAAAGTATGAATGATAAACCAAATTTAAAATTAGGCTTAGTCTTTTCATTTATTATCTTTTCAATAATGTTTGTATCATCAGTACTTACTGCAATTTTAGCTATATTCTTTCATCCAAATTTCTCTTCGGAAGCTAATAAGTTTCTTTGGCCAATTATCGATCTATCTATAATTAGTATAATAGTTGGGACAACCATATCAGCTATAATAGGTAAAAAAATATTAGCTCCACTAGTAAAATTTAGTGAAGCAATTATGGAAGTCGGAAAAGGTAATTTTAATATCAAATTAGATGAAGATAAGTATTACTACGTTGAAGAGCTAAAAAAAATGTCTCAGAACTTTAATATTATGGTAGACGAACTAAATAACATAGAGACCTTTCGAAGTGACTTTATTGCTAATGTGTCCCATGAATTTAAGACTCCCCTTGCATCTATTGAAGGTTACACAACTTTGCTACAGGATAACAATCTAAGTAAAGAAGAAAAGTCTAAATATACAGATAAAATATTAAATAATACAAAAAGGCTATCAAGCTTAGTTGGCAGCATATTACAGATTTCAAGATTAGAGAATCAAGATATAATAGCAGAAAGAAGCAGATTCAAATTAGATGAACAACTAAGACAAACTCTATTGCTTTTAGAATCCAAATGGTCCAATAAAAATATTGACTTAGATATAGATTTAGACTCAATTACTTTTCATGGAAATGAAGAACTGTTGATGCAAGTATGGATAAACATACTTAGTAATGCAATAAAATTTACACCTGAAAATGGTACTATTAGATGCACTTTAAAGAAAGATAAAAACTGGATTACAACAAGCATTTCAGATAATGGCATAGGCATGAACGAAGATACACAAAAGCATATCTTTGATAAGTTTTATCAAGGTGATAAATCCCATTCTTCTGAAGGCAACGGTTTAGGATTAGCCCTAGTAAAAAGAATTGTTGACTTATGTGGTGGAGAAATAGAGGTATATAGTGAATGTAAAAAAGGATCTACTTTTGTAATTAAATTACCATGTTAATTCTAAATTTTTATAAACACAAAAAGGCTATCTTGATGAATAGATAGCCTTAAATTATATCTGCTTAGTTTTTAGGAAAATCCCATTTAGTTTTATAAAGTTAGTCTAATTTTATTTGACGATTTCTATTTTTCAACTTTTATCAGTATCATAAAAAGCATTACATACAATTAATACTATGCAAACCAAAATAACTACCGCCAACATATTTATCCCCTTCTAACTAAATATATAATCCTTTATATTATTATATATTAGTCACTTACATCTTGTGTCTGTAAACGTTTGTTGCTATATGATAAATTTATAGTCCTTACTATAGTATAATTACAAAATGTCTTGAACTGCATATTCAATACTCTTTATAATTATACAGTAATAACTTATTTCAGAATCACTTATCTATTTATCAAACAATATACTCTTAATAACTGCAATAGATTCCCTAACATATGTTGAAGGCGCAAAATACCAAGGCATATTGCTGGAATAATTATCAAAATTTTTATACCCCTTCTTCTTTGCTAAAATACTGCTTCTAAAAGCATGAAAGTCTGTTGTCACTATTTTTACTTTAATATCACTTATTGGTTTGTTACTAAATTCTTCAATCTTTTCTTTAGAATATTTTAGATTTTCATTAGTATCTCTTGATTTATCCTCTAGTATTATTTTGTTTTTTTCTATCCCTCTAGCCTGTAAATATTCGCTCATAGCCTGTGCCTCTGATGTACTTTCATCTATGCCTTGTCCTCCAGATAAAACGATATATTGAGCTAAATTTTCTTTCATACATTTTATAGCAATATCAAGTCTTTCCCGAAGTATTAAGTTAGGAACTCCTCCATTATCAAGTCCTGCACCAAGTACAATAATATAATCGTCACTATTTCGATTATACTTTGGATAGCTTATTATTAAAGCTTCTATTATTATAAAACAAATAAATATGATGCAAGATGATATCTTTATATATCTAAAAATCTTATAAAAAAACATATTCTCTTTCATTTTCTTTTTAGAAAAGTAATATACTAAAATTATAATTCCTAAAACTATAATTGGAAAACCAAACGCAATCCATAATTCCGATAACATATATCTAATTTTCATTAAAATCATCTCCTCCAGATTATTTATCTATACCTAATTTAGTTAATCTTAAACTTCTTATAAATATTATATCTGTAACTGAAAAAGATTAAATACGCTTATATAAATCTTATAAAATATATAATAATATCTTAATATTGTTGTCATATATGTTAAACATTTCATACTTAACAATTATTTTCTTCAACAAATTTATAATTACTTTATGATAAAAAATCTTCATATACTTTTTATTGATAGTTTATAGAGGTAATAAATTCATAAAAAATAGCCTTAGATTCTACTAAAGCTATTCATTGATGAATTTTATAAATTTTTCCTTTTTCATAAAAATTGACGCATATATACTTGAAACTGCAAAAAATATATTAATTATTGGTACAATACTAATAACAAGTATAGTTATCAGTAGACCTCTTTTTTCCTTGTTACCAAAAATATTAATATTATTCTTGTTTAAAACAAGCCTAAATAATAGTAATATTAAGGATAAACAACTTAACTTTATTGATATAGTATATAAATATAACATATTATTCAACTCCTTTGAGTATATGTTTAATTGCCTTCTTTTACATTTTATACCATATTGTAAAGTAATTCCATATAAATTTTCTGCCATCTATCTCATTTTATTTTCATTATTTTTCAGAATCTAATCTATGCTTCTAATTTCTTTTATTCTCTTTTATTTTTCATATATTTCGCTTGAATATAAATTCATATATAATAAAAAAATCGCAGGCGACTGTGGAGCCGAAGATTTTTTCACGCATCTGCCTTTTCGAACGCATGTGAGAAAAATTTGGCAGGCGAATATGATTTATTTTTTTATTATTTTATAATAATTAACCCTAGTAAAATATACTACTATAAAGTTATCCACATATTTAATTGCATTATAATTTCCTAAAGAATAAAAAAGCTAGTAGAATAAATAGTAATTAACTACATTCTACTAGCTTTCATTTTAGGATGGATGGTAATTGAAAAACTGAGTTAAAAAATTAAGTATCTATTTCTAGAGACTTTGTTCGTAACTCTCTATCATTCTCTTAACCATTTCTCCGCCAACACTACCATTTTGTCTTGAGGAAAGGTTCCCTTTATCAATGTTTTCATAGTCATTTAACCCAATTTCTGAAGCTACCTCAGTTTTTAGTTTGCTTAAACCTGCCTTTGCCTCTGGAACTAAAGTTTTATTTCTTGAAGCCATCTTAATCTACCTCCCTTAATCTATGATTTTGTTTGGCATTAATATATTAACCTCTTTCACAAATTTTAATCTATGAAAATACTTGTAAAAAAATCATAGAAAGCCTCTTCTGCATTAATTTTTAATAAGTTCCCTTTAGTCAAACTCAACAATTTTTTAAGTATATTTTGCTATAAATTTATAAAACTAATACTGATATGGAGGTGTTAAATTATGAGTAGAAGACCCTTAGTTCCAGAAGCGAGAGCAAAACTAGATAAGTTAAAAATAGAATTTGAGAATGAACTTGGCGTAGAACTTAATGATAATTATGAAGGAAATAAGTCATCAAGATTAAACGGACGTGTAGGTGGACCAATAGGAGGACTAATGACCAAAAAAATGATAGAGGAATATGAAAAAAAATTAATTGACAAATAATTTTCTCTTCAAAATTATAAATGACTAGTTACTAAAATTATGTAACTAGTCAAAATAGAATATTTATATTCTTTTTCATTTAAGTTGGTATTACTACTTATATACATTCCTTAATTCTTCTATCTGAATTTATATTTTAATGTAATATTATACATACACTAAAATCAACTTAACAACTATAAAAATATCAACCTTACACATTATCTATATATAAAATTACTCAGTAACTACTACATCAAATGAAGTCTTGATTCCATTAACATTTATTGTAATAGTAGTCTTTCCCGCTTTGCATGCAATAACTGTTGGATGAATCTCCTTAAAAAATCCATCCTCTAAACTTAAATTTATTCCTGAAACGGCAACACTATCATCTGTACTCTTAGACATTGCTATTAAATTAGGAAATGATGACTTTTTATCATCTACGCTACTTACTTTTATCATACCTAAATCTACAGCTTGATTGGTTCTACAATATAAAGTATTTCCACTAACTGTTGCCTTAGGTTTGGTATTGTCTAATCTGTAAGATGTTCCATCCTCAATCCTTACTCCATCCTTCTCTGGTTCATCTGAATTGACATCAGTTATATTAAGCATATTACTATCATCTAATTTAACTTCATAGTTCTCTGTAGTCGATTTAGTAGTCAGTGCATATTCTGGACATAAATTGTAACTTTTATCACTAACACATTCTATAACTTTACCATCATTTCCCAAGTTATATTTTCTGCCACTTTCTGACGTATATTCACCTTTTTGCAGCACACCATTTTCATCGAATATATATATATTACTATCTATATTCCATCCATCTTTTACATAATAGCTGTCTTGAACTTTAAAATACGTATTTCCATTATCCTCAAACCAACTAAAACTTGGTATTGTATTCATTTTTTCCTCTGAAGGGGGCCTACTAATGTTCATATTAACATTTCTATTAGGAAGAGAATTATTTATCCATTTACCACTACTATCAAGCTCATACTCCTTACCTTTAATAGATGTTTTACCAGACGCCATAGCTCCATTATCCTGTAAATAATACCACCAAACTTTGTCTAAAATCCATCCCGTCTTCATATAACCATCATTTCCAAAATAGTACCATGATCCATTTATTTGTTTCCAGCCAATACTATACGATTTCCCTTCCTCATACCACCAACCAGTATTATTATGCTTCCACTCTGCTGAAACTTCTTTTGGTATTACAGTAACTATGGATGCTAGAATAAGTAAACTGCAAATTATTTTTTTAGCCATTTATTTCTCCCTTCATTTGAAAATCTTATCATTTATATAGTTTGTCCATTTTATATATAAAACCTTCCATACTTTGTTTATTATCTATAATATATTCCCTTTATCGGACCATATTTCTTTATATAACTAACTCTGTATAGTTAACAACTTATATGAAAATTATACCATAATTTAAATATCTTGATATCATATTCCTAACTTAATTAGCTAAAAACATATAAATTAGAATTTTAATGCAATGATTTAAGTAATAATTAAATAATTATTTGATTTACTGCTTAAAAGTATATAAGCGCTAATATAATAAAACTAAGAGGATCCTAATAATATTAAGGAGGAAAATATATTATGGATACTTCTAAATTTTCAATGAATGAGAATATAGAACTAGATATAAATACACTAAAAAATACTGTGAATTTCAATGAATTTGTAAAAACACTTCAGAAAAACTTGATCCCGATGGATGAATTTGAAGGATTTAAAATTCGTCCTGGATTTTATCTAGAAAATGGTGCAGTAGTTATACCGGGAGGTGTTAACTTCACTATCCACTCTCAAAACGCAACATCATGTAAACTACTCTTATTTAAACCTGCTATGTGTGAACCTTATGCTGTTATTCCTTTTCCTGAATATTATCGAATAGGCAATGTATACTCCATGATAGTACTTGGATTAGATATTGAAGAATTCGAATACGCGTATAGTGTAGACGGCCCATATATACCTGAAAGAGGATTAGTTTTTGATAGTAGTAAATATTTACTTGATCCTTATTCAAAAGCAATTGCAGGACAAAGCGTATGGGGAACGAAAACAATATGTGGAAATCAATATAAATCAAGAGTTGTCTCAAATGATTTTGATTGGGGAAATAGTAAAAGACCTTTAATTCCTATGAAAGATTTAATTATTTACGAGTTGCATGTACGAGGTTTTACTAAGCATCTATCATCAGAAGTTAATTACCCTGGTACATTTGCCGGATTGGCTGAAAAGATCCCTTATTTAAAAGAGCTTGGAATCAATGCTGTAGAACTTATGCCAATTTTTGAATTTGATGAAATGCTTGACGCACGATATGTTAGAGGTAATTTGCTTTGTGATTATTGGGGATATAATCCTGTATGTTTTTTTGCACCAAACACCAGCTATGCTGCTGGAATTGAACGAAATAAAGAAGGCGATGAACTAAAATTATTGGTAAAGAAATTTCATGAAGCTGGAATAGAGGTGATTTTAGATGTTGTTTTTAACCATACTGCTGAAGGCAATGAGTATGGCCCCTATATATCTTTTAAGGGGTTTGATAATAATGTTTATTACATGCTTACACCAGAGGCAAAATATTACAATTTCAGCGGATGTGGAAATACCTTAAATTGCAATCATCCAATTGTTCATAGAATGATTTTAGATTGCCTTCGTTACTGGGTTACAGAATATCGTGTTGACGGATTCAGGTTTGATTTAGCTTCAATCCTTGGCCGTAATGAAGATGGATCACCAATGAATAATCCTCCATTATTGCAAAGCCTAGCATTTGATCCTATTCTCGCAAATACAAAATTGATAGCTGAAGCATGGGATGCAGGTGGTTTATATCAAGTCGGTAGTTTTCCATCTTGGAAAAGATGGTGTGAATGGAATGGAAAATATAGAGATGATATTCGCAGATTTCTAAAGGGCGATTCAGGATTAGCTGCAACTGTCGCTGAAAGAATTACAGGATCTTACGATCTCTATAATCCAGATATAAGAGGTAAAAATGCATCAGTAAACTTTATTACTTGCCATGATGGATTCACTTTATATGACTTATATTCTTATAATGATAAACACAATGAAGAAAATGGTTGGAATAATACAGATGGTGAGAACAACAATAATAGCTGGAATTGTGGTACTGAAGGAGAAACTGACGATGAAAATATAATAAAATTGCGAAGAAAGCTAATAAAAAATGCTTGTGCTGTTCTTCTTTCAAGTCAAGGAGCCCCAATGCTTTTATCTGGAGATGAATTTGGAAATACACAGTTTGGAAATAATAATCCATATTGTCAGGATAATGAAATTTCATGGTTAAACTGGAGTTTGCTATATAAAAATCATGACTTATTTACTTTCTTTAAAAATATGATAAATTTTCGAAAACGTCATCCTGCTATTAAGGACAGAATTGAGGAAGCACGATGTGGCTTACCTCCTGTTAGTAAGCATGGCATAGAACCTTGGTATTTAGATAAATCAGATGATACTAGAATGGTTGGGATAATGTTTGCAGGATGGAACAAAAATGAAAAAGAAGATGATATTGTGTATCTTTGCATCAATACGCATTGGGAAAAGCAATATATAAAATTACCTGAACTACCTATATACTTGGAATGGCGAATTGCTGTAAATACAGCTATGCCTTCTGGAGAAGACGTTAATGAATCAATTGATAAGATGCTCCAAGTTGGAGAGACTCTTGAGATAGATCCTAGATCTGTTATAATTCTTGTTGGTATAAGTAAAATATAAATTTATAAGAAAATAAGAGTTTAATTTGCTTTAAGCTCTTATTTTATCAATGATTATTGTTTATTATTAAACATTCTTCTATAATTTAATTAGTTATAGAATTTTCAATAGTGTATATTATTTTAATAGTAACAAAGGAGATGTAATGATGCAAAAATACAATTTATCAACTGATGAAATATCTGACAACTTACGATATTTAGAGTTGCTTTCTAAACAATACCCAACAATTAATGAAGCATCAACTGAAATAATAAATTTGCAGGCAATTTTAAATTTACCAAAAGGAACTGAACATTTTCTTACTGATATTCACGGCGAGTATGAACCTTTCATTCATGTATTAAAAAACGCATCAGGAGTAATAAAAAGAAAAATTGAAGATCTTTTTGGAAATAGCTTGATGCAAAGTGAGAAAAAAAGCTTAGCAACCCTTATATATTATCCTGAGCAAAAATTAGAGATAGTATTGAAGCAAGAAGAAAATATAGATGATTGGTACAAAATAAATTTATACAGGTTAATTGAAATATGCAGATACGTTTCCTCTAAATATACACGTTCAAAAGTAAGAAAAGCTCTCCCAAAAGATTTTACTTACATAATAGAAGAACTCTTACATGAACAACCTAAAGGAATAGATAAATATGAGTATTATGAGCAAATTATTAGAACTATTATAGATACAGATAGATCAAAGGAATTTATAGTTGCTCTTTCTAAATTGATACAAAGGCTTGTTATAGACAGGCTTCATATTATAGGAGATATATTCGATAGAGGCCCCGGTGCCGATATTATTATGGATACTTTAGTTGACTATCATTCTGTTGACATTCAATGGGGAAATCATGATATTTTATGGATGGGTGCTGCCTGCGGTTCAGAGGTATGTATTGCTAATGTTATAAAAAATTCTCTAAAGTATGCTAACTTGGATACTTTAGAGAATGGATATGGAATAAACCTACTGCCTCTCGCAACCTTTTCTATGGATTTTTATAAGGATTATCCATGCGATATTTTCCTACCAAAGATAGATTGCGATAAAAAATACAGTATTAATGAAATTAATTTGATAGCTCAAATGCATAAAGCTATAGCTATAATATTATTTAAACTTGAAGGTCAGGTGATCTCAAGGCATCCTGAATTTAATATGAATCACCGGCTTTTATTAAATAAAATTAATTATGTCGAAGGGACTATTAAATTAAATAGTAAAACGTATAAATTGAGAGATTCTTTTTTTCCTACTATAGATCCTAACAATCCATATGAACTTACTCCTGATGAGAAAGAATTAATTGATAAGTTAAAAACCTCTTTTATTAATAGTGATAAATACAATAAACATGTTCGATTCCTGTATTCAAACGGTAGTTTATATTTAAAATTTAATTCCAATTTATTATATCATGGATTCATACCATTAAATGAAGATGGAAGCTTTAAAAAAGTAAAAATAGCTGATAAAGAATATAAAGGTAAAGAGCTTTTAGACAAATTGGATATGTTAGCAAGAGAAGCCTATTTTTCTAAAGACAAAGATGATTCAGACAATAAAGAAGATATAATGTGGTATCTGTGGTGTGGTGCCTCTTCACCATTATTTGGTAAAGATAGAATGACAATATTTGAACAATATTTTATTGAAGAAAAAGAAACTCATTATGAAAAGAAAGATCCCTATTTTAGCTTAAGAGATAGTGAAGATATCTGTAAAAAAATACTGAAGGAATTTGGACTTAGTTCATCTGAATCTCATATAATAAATGGCCACATGCCCGTTGAAGAAAAAAATGGAGAAAGTCCTATAAAAGCAAATGGAACTCTACTGGTTATAGATGGAGGTTTTTCCAAAGCATATCAACCTAAAACTGGACTAGCTGGATATACGTTAATATATAACTCTTTTGGGCTTCAGCTGGTATCTCATCAGTCATTCGAATCCACCGAAGCAGCTATAAAAGAAGAGACTGACATATTATCTACAACTCTCCTACTGGAACAAGTTGTAAATAGAAAAAGAGTTGAAGATACTGATGTAGGTATAACGCTCAAGCAGCAAAATAAAATTTAATTAAGTAAAATGAGAATAAATTACGTAAATGATTTATTCTCATTTTTTATAAAATCACACTATTTCAATAACAGTTCCTGAATCTTTCATTCTTTTTTTTATATCCTCAGGCGGCTCTTTTGTAGTTATTAATAAATCTATTCTATCAAATGAAATAGCTTTAAACGTGCTCGAATTAAAGAACTTTTCACCATCAGCTATAACACATACAAAAGTGCTTCTTTCTGCTACTTTTCTCTTTATATATGAATCCTCAAAGTCAACTACATAAATTCCATCTTCGCTAATTGCCGCAGCTCCCAAAAATGCTATATCAAAATGTATATCTTCAATTTGATTTATTGTGCCACTGCCATATAAAAAACGATTTTTACGTTGCAATTTTCCACCCAATAAATGAACGTCACAATTTTTTTCAGCAAGTATTTCCATATTGTCTAAAGAATGCGTATATATAGAAATATCATCTCCAACACACTGACATAACGCTTCAATAGTAGTAGACACATCAAAAAAACATACTTGATTAGTTGACACATATTTAGCTGCATATTCACCCAATTTTATTTTTTCTTCTGAATTTATAGATAAGCGGCTCTTATAATCTTTAATTTCAGT
The DNA here is from genome assembly GCA_963524945.1 of uncultured Clostridium sp. GTDB lineage: Bacteria > Bacillota > Clostridia > Clostridiales > Clostridiaceae > Clostridium. The sequence goes on along the minus strand of CAURJV010000006.1, from coordinate 28,012 downwards.
TCTTATAGATGGGACTGCAATTCCTCCATGGGTTCGAATGGCCACTCCTTCGTCTACTAATCTAACAATGTCTCTTCTGGCAGTATCCCTTGATATATTAAATGTTTCCATTATTTCTTTATTAGATAACACAGTTTTTTCTCTAAGTATATTTAATATTTCATATAATCTTTCTTCTTGGTACATAAAATGTCCTTTCACTCTTAACTATCTTTTTAATTGCATACTATAATAAATTATATTTTAAAATAATAATTTGTCAATTTTTTCATTAATGTCAGTGTATATTAACTTTCCTTAATATATATCCTGCTTTTCCTTGAATTGACAGCTTTCTTATGCTAAACTCACAATATATAAATTACTGTAATATAAATTCTCTTAATACTTATTTTACAGAAATCTTCTATCTTATCTAAAGGGGGGCAATAAATGAATAAAAAAATATTATATGTAACAGATTTAGATGGTACCTTATTAAATTCTAGTGGAGCAGTTTCAGAGACATCATTGAAAATTTTAAAAGAGCAAATAAAAAAAGGTACATTGTTTAGTATTGCAACTGCACGAAACCTTCAGGCTGTAAAAAGGTTGATAAGTGAAATACCCATTAATATTCCTATCATATTAAATAACGGTATAGGATTTTATGATTTAGATAAAGAGCAATATTTAAAAATTAATGAATTTCCAATATCTCAGTTGAATCATCTAATAAAAATATTTGATAAGTATAAAAGCTATGGATTTATGTATGCATTGAAAGATGGAGATATCCACTTCATATACAACAATCTTGATAACCCATCTGATCTCGAGTATTTTACAGAAAGACATTTATTATACAAAGACCGTTGTCATCAATATGTTGATTTTACACAAGTTTCAAAGGATGGATATACAATTTTATATTTTGTTTTGTACGGTTCTTTTGATCGTATAAAAAATGTTGAAAATTGCATTCTAGGTAACCCAATATTAAAATGTGTTCCTAACAAAAATGTATATAAAGATAATTACTTTTTAGATATATTTAGCTCTAAAGCATCTAAGGCTATTGCCCTAAAAGAATTAAAGGAGCTGATTGATGCAGATGAAGTAATTGCTTTTGGGGATAATTTTAATGATATTGAAATGTTAAAATCTGCAGATCGCTCTTATGTTCCTGAAAACGGAGTTCCTGAAGCAAAGGCAGTTGCAACAAGTGTAATCTCAAGTTTCGATGATGATGGAGTTGCAAAATTTATTGAAAGAGACACCAGCATTAGTTAATAGCTTCAATAAATTTATAAATTCACCAAACAAAAAAGCAGGTATATTAAGAAAATTTCTAATGTACCTGCTTTTATATATTAACTTTATATCAATGGCTAATCTATTAAAAATAAACTAATTCTTCCTCAAGCTTATCTATTTTTCTATAATCTTTAACCACTATATATGGAATCTCTCTTTGTTCTTGCTGTATATATTTTCTATGAATTACGCCTTCTATCTCAATCCATTCTTTATCTTTAAAATCAAATGCTTTACTTATTTGACACAGAATACCTAAAAATGATATATCATCTTCACAGCAAGTCATTGCATTTCTACCAAATGCAAAAACACCTTTAGGATACTTAGGATTGCTATAAGCAAGACCTTTCACCCTTATACTTTTACCTTCATACTTTTCTGGATATTCTGTTGCATCTAAATACCAAACCCCATAATCGTAATCTTTAAATTCTATTACTTTTTCATTTATATCAAATGGTAATTCTAAAGGGCTATCATCAATCTCACCATTTTCTAATTCAAACATCATATTTGCTCTTGAGTTAATAGCTTTTACACTATTTCTAAATTTCAATTTATTTGTATTATCATTGCAGCGGTTAAATATAATCAAGTCTGAATTTCTAAATTGTTCTATCAATAAAGATTTCATATTGTTCATATAACTTTCAAATGTTGATGCATCAATAGTTGTTATAATTTGAGCAATCTCCCATCTATCAGGAAACTTCAAATTATCAAAAATGTCAAATTGCCACATGCCATTGTATTCTATAACAACCTTGCTTGGTTTGTATTTCTCGTTGAATTCTTTTAAAAGTAACTCTGTAAATCCTTCTATATTGCTGACGCTAACAATATTTACATTGTGATTTTTCAAAAATTCCACTTCATATTCTTCTATGCCATTCTCACAAACAATTAAAAGAATTTTTTCCCCCTCATAAAACTCTGGGTCATTAAATATTTCCTTTACAAAAGTAGTCTTACCACTCTCTAAAAAACCAGTAATAAGAAAAACTGGTACATCTGTCATAAATCAATTCCTTCTTTCACTTATATTTTTAATTAAATAGAACAAAATTGTAGGCGACTTTAGTTAAATTCCATATTGTGCTTCGCAGTCTTTTCTAATAATTATCAATACTTTAGATTAAAGTTTCGTTTAACGTATATTTTATTTTTATTAGTATAAGCTATTACATATTAAATTCTATGAAAAGAGGTAATGTCCATGAATAGGAAATTACTACAAGACTATCAAAAAAGAATCTTATGGATAATTAAGGCCTTAGGTGAGAAAGACTCCTTAAATATTCCTGGAATTGAAGTCGAGGAAAATCCTTCTTCAGATACGTATCAAAAAGATATTATTATATCGCAAAAAAAAACCAACTAATTTCAAATTACTTGCACTCATTAAAAAGAGGAGTTCTATTATCGTCAGTATTTTCACTCCTCTTCCTAAACTAAACTTTTTAAATAAAGTCAAAATATTTAGCTTGTAATCTATACATCAAACAATTCTTCTATCTCATTCTTATTTAAATTTGTACCTATAACGCATAATCTTCCAGTATAATCTGCTATTCCTTCACGTACTTCATACTCGCCTGGAACTAAATCAAAGTTTATCCATCCTCCATCTGAGCAAGGGATTATGCCTTTAGCACGCAATATAATTCCATAATCAGAAGATTCCGATAAAGTTTTTAATATATTATTTATTTCTACTTTGGAAAACTTTTTAGGTGTTTCCATTCCCCAGCTTGTAAATACTTCATCTGCATGATGATGATCATGTGAATGATTGTCGTGTCCACAACTACACTCATGATCATGAGTATGATGAGCATCGCTATGATTATTACAATTACAATCTATATGATGTTCATGAGTATCACATTCACATTCTTCCTTAGTATGGTTCTTATGATTATTGCAACAGCACTCTTCGCTATGTTGATGATCTTCAGACCTATCATTCTTTACTTCTACTAAAAGCTCCTTTTCAAGAGATTCTTCCTTTTCCATTGCAGATAGAATTTGCTTCGCATTAATCTCATCCCAGTTTGTTGTTATTATTGTTGCAAAACTATTATGTTCTCTTATTTGTGAGACACATACTTCTAATTTTTCTTCTGAAATCTTTTGTGTTCGGCTTAAAACAATAGTATTTGCATTTTCAATTTGGTTATTAAAGAATTCCCCAAAGTTATCCATATACATTTTGCATTTTACAGCATCAACAACTGCTGTAAAACTGTTAAGTTTAATATCTACTTCATCTTTTATATTTTCTATTGCCTTAATTACATCTGATAATTTCCCAACTCCTGATGGTTCTATTATTATACGTTGTGGCGAATATTTATCTAACGCTTCTTTAAGTGCAACTCCAAAATCTCCAACTAACGAACAACAAATACATCCTGAATTCATTTCTGTTATTTCAATTCCTGAATTATTTAAAAATCCCCCATCAATTCCTATTTCACCAAATTCATTTTCAATTATCATAAGTTTTTCACCTTGAAACGCTTCTTCTATCAATTTTTTAATTAAAGTAGTCTTTCCAGCCCCAAGAAACCCTGAAATAATATCTATTTTAGTCATATAAAAAATCCTTTCTATGTAAATATTAATTATATATTTAAGAGTTATGTATCATGGAAATATTTAAAGTAGTTTCCAAAAATATTTCATTTTTATCCTACCCTTAAAATCTAATGCTGTCAATAATGATAAATCAATGACTTCTCTATTATTAACATTTTTAATGAATTACTTACTTATAAAATGATAATATTATAAGTAAACTGAAAAAAAGGAGTGTTTTCATGGGTGATTTTTTAAAACCAAATATCTTTTTTAGTAAATGTTTAGGTTTCGAAGCCTGTCGTTATAATGGCCAAATGATAACTGATTCATTTGTTGAACGGTTAAAACCTTTTGTTAATATTCTCAATGTTTGTCCAGAAACTTCTATAGGACTTAAAATCCCAAGACCAACAATTAGAGTTGTGTCTGAAAATAACGAATTGAAATTATATGAACCAAAAGAAGGGATAGAATTCACAAAAGAAATGGTTGAATTTTCAGAGTCATATTTGAACACTTTAAATGATATAGATGGTTTTCTCTTAAAAAGTGGTTCACCTTCATGTGGCCATAAAAATGTAAAAATTTATAATGGTACAGCAAAGGTTACAGGAAGCACAAGAGGTGCTGGAATATTCGGGAATAAGATTAAAGAGAAATTTCCTTTTGCACCAATAGAAGATGAAGGTAGATTACATAATTATAGAATTCGAGATAATTTTCTTACAAGAATTTTTATGAATGCAGATTTTAGAAAAGTCAAGGAATCTAATTCACTTAATGAATTGATACATTTTCAACGCAGAAATAAATTACTCCTCATGGCAAATAGTCAAAAGTATACTAAAATCTTAGGCAGAATTACAGCAAATGGTGAAGGTAATAATATAAAAAATATTATTGATGAATATGAGAAGAATTTAAATTTTGCATTCGAAAAACTTCCAAAGTATACAAATAATGTAAACGTTCTAATGCATGCCATGGGATATTTTTCTAAATATATAACTATGGAAGAAACACAGTTATTACTAGATTCTTTAGAAAAATACAAGATGAAAAAACTTACAATAATGTCTCCTATGCTCTTAGTTAAATCATATGTAGTAAGATTTAATATTGATTACCTTTTAGAACAAACATATTTTAACCCTTACCCAGAAGATTTGGTTATATTAGAAGACTCAGAAAAGATAGAAATATGATTTGGTTTTCTGAGTAAATATTAACGGCGATAACTTTACCGCCGTTAAAAATATTAGTTTTATTTTTTCCCTTAAAGTCTTTTATAATTAACCACATGATAATAATGCTGTTATTAGAGTATTTTATCTAAATATTCTTCATAACCTTCTTCCTTCATCTTATCTTTTGGAATAAACTTAAGTGATGCTGAGTTTATACAATATCTTAATCCACCCATTTCTTCAGGCCCATCAGTAAATACGTGCCCTAAATGTGCATCGCCAATACCGCTTCGAACTTCCGTTCTTACCATACCATAACTTTTATCTATTTTTTCTTTTATTACTTTTCTATCTATTGGCTTAGAAAATGCAGGCCAGCCGCACCCAGAATTGAATTTATCAGTTGATACAAACAATGGCTCACCTGTAGTTATATCTACGTAAATTCCTTTTTCAAACATTTTGTCATATTCATTAGAAAATGGAGCTTCTGTACCATTTTCTTGTGTAATTCTATATTGTTCGTCTGTCAAATCTCTTTTCAATTCTTCATTCGATTTTTTCACATACTTTTGTGTCATTTGTTTCCTCCCTATTATCCTTGGAAATTATTTAGTTCTGTATATTTAAATTTATTAATATTATGTGACAAATACATACCGCTAATTCATTTATAGGTATTATATATACTTATCTGTGAACATTATATTTTTATATCTTAAATATAAACATACTTTTCCACTTTTCTATTTTTCCAGTAACTCCTCAAGTTGATTGGCAGGAAGAGGCTTACTAAAATAATACCCTTGAATATAATCACATTTTCTTCTTTTAAGTATTAAAAGTTGATCTTCAGTTTCCACACCTTCTGCAATAACCTTCAAGTCCATATTATGTGCCATTTGAATAATATTTTTAATAATCGCTTCCTCTTTTTTATCTGAAGAAATATTGTCTATAAATGATTTATCAATTTTTAAAGTAGTTATTGGAATCCTTCTAAGATAGCTTAATGATGAATATCCTGTGCCAAAGTCATCAAGTGCAATCCTAATTCCCATGTCCATTAATTTTTTTAATATTTCAATACTAGAATCAAAAGATTTCATAAGAACAGTTTCCGTAATCTCAAGTTCAATCATATTCGGATTAACTGATGTACTTTCAATAATTTCTTTAACATTATCTAAGAACTCTATCTCCTGTAAATCAACTGATGAGATATTAATTCCTATACTATTAAATTTATAGCCTGCTTCAAACCACTTAGCACTTTGTATACAAGATTCCTTAAGCACCCATAAAGTTAATTGTGTAATATATCCACACTCCTCTGCTATTGGAACAAACTCTGCAGGAGATACAAATCCAAGTTCTCTGCTATTTAATCTAAGTAATGCTTCAAAACCAAAGATTTTATTTGTTTTTACATCATACTGAGGCTGATAATTGATAATAAGTTCATTATTATCAACTGCTGTTCTTAATATTCTTTCTACGCTAGTCTTTCGTTCAAGGCTTAGGTACATTTGGGGATCAAAAAGCGAAAATCTATTTTTACCTAATTCCTTTGCCCTATACATAGCAGCATCTGCATTTCTTAAAATTGTACTACTATCCTTTCCATCTTTAGGATATAAAGCTATTCCGACACTGGCTGTTATATACATATGCTTGTTGTCAATTTTAAATACTTTATCGAACAAACCTAATAGTTTGTTTGCATAAGTTTGTATTTCATCTTCTTTTGAATCAGGATGAAGTAATATGAATTCATCGCCACCAAGTCTACATATTGTATCTTTTTCTTCAATTAAATTTTCAAACTGTCTTGCTAAACTTATTAACAATTTATCTCCATACTCATGTCCCATTGTATCATTTATATTCTTAAAATTATCTAAATCTATAAAAAATACAATTCCTTGTTTATTAGCATAATTAGCTAATTGTAGTTGTTCATTTAGTCTATTCATGAACAATGTCCTATTAGGAAGTTTTGTTAAGAAATCATAAAAAGCCATGAATTTTATTCTATCCTCTGAAATTTTTCTTTCAGAAATATCTCTAATAGATCCAGTCATCTTTATAGCTCTTCCTTCAGAATCTCTTAATGCTTTACCGCATGATAAAATCCAAACGTATGATCCTCTTTTTGTTTTTATCCTAAATTCAGAGTTATAAACATCTGTAAACTTATCAATATGATTATTGAAATCTTTTTTCACTTTATCAATATCATCTGAATGAACATTCTCATATACAAAGTTTCTTAGATTATCTACCTCATCCAACTTGTATCCAGTAATATCAACTAATTTATCAGAAGCAAAGAATGCTCCTGTAATTAGATTCCATTCCCAAATTGAATCATTTGCACATTCTAGTGCAAGCCTGTATTTTTCATCGCTAACTCTAAGCGCTTCCTCATTTTCTTGTAATTCCTTGTACTGTATTCTTAATTCTTCTTCTGTTGCTAGCAATTCCTCATAAACTGATGATAACTCCTCATAACTTGAACTTAACTTACCAATCATTAAATTAAAAGATCTTCCTAATTTCCCAAATTCATCATTAGTATTAATATCAGCTTTTACAGATAGATCCCCATTGCCAGCTGCTTGCATCAAAGGGGCTAATTCTGTAATTGGTTTTGTTACCTTCTTAGTAACAATGAGAGTAACAAAAATAACAAGAAGCAGCATGCCTAATGTTACCATAACAATTAAATATCCCATTTTACTAGCTTTACTTGTTAATTCGCTTTTTGGTATAACTGAAGCCATCTTCCAACCAGTATCTTTACAGGTGTAAACACTAACCAACACAGGATTCCCATTTATATAAGTTTCAAAACTCCCATTATCCAAATCTATAAGTTTATCATAGTTATCGAATGAAAATTTTGAAGATTCGTCTGTTTGAGAATATGTATAGCCTATCTGATTTAAATGCAAAATATTTTTAAAGTTTAAATCAATGTCTGGGTGAGCTAACATTGTCCCATCTTTTAAATAAAGAAAAACATAACCTGTATCTCCAATTCTAATATTTCTTATTATTTCAGATAACTTTTCCAAACTTAAATCTATTCCCATAACTCCAACAATGCTTCCAGCTTCATTTTTTACTGTTGTTGATGCACTTATAATGACATTTTGAGAATTATCAACTGCCGAAACGTAAGGATCTGAAATTTCCACTTCATCTGGATTTGATAATGCCAAGGAATACCAAGGTCTTGTCCTTGGATCAAATGTATTAGTACTTAATCCATCAGGCCATTGAATATAGCCACCCCATTTAGTACCAATATACACATAAGTTGTTTCTGGATGTGATGTTCCGTATGCTTCGAGCACATTATATATAATACCCTCTATGCCAGGCATTTGTTTCGAATATTTTTTATTTATTGCAATATCTGGAATATTAAATAGAGCTGAAATAGATTGGTCTGCTTTTTTTGCATCTGAATAAGTTGCTAAAAACTTAGCATTGTACTTAATTTGCCTTAAAATGTTAGAAAAGTTGTTATCTACTTGTACCATTTGATCTTCAGCACATGAAAATAAATCTTCTTTAAGCGAGTTATACATATGATTATAGGTTATTAATGCAATTGGAATCGATGTTGATAATATAATTCCTACAAAATAAAAAAACAATTTTAATCTAAAAGAAAGCCTCATACCACTGCTCCTTGATTATTCAATTTGTATATTTTCTAATCGAATCTTTTCCATATATATAAAAACAAATTTTAGGTTTTCATATTAATATATATTTTACCATTTATACTGCACCGTTTCAATTCTTTAGATACCTATCTTCACACTGATAAATTATAGGTTACTTAAAAAAACTGCAGGCCAAATATATGCCTACAGCTTTTGAATAAATTTAATTAATTATGTTATTTTAAGTCCTGAATTCTTATAGTATCCATATCATCGAATGTTATATTTTCCCCACACATTCCCCATATAAATGAATAATTTTGAGTTCCAATTCCTGAATGAATTGACCAACTTGGTGAAATTACTGCTTGCTCATTCTTCATTACTATATGTCTTGTTTCTTGTCCTTCGCCCATAAAATGCATTACTGCTTGATCTTCAGGTACATCAAGATATAAATATACTTCCATACGTCTTTCATGAGTATGACATGGCATTGTGTTCCATCCACTTCCTGGTTCTAGTATTGTTAACCCCATTACTAATTGACAGCTTTCACACACTGCAGGATGAACATATTGATTTATTGTCCTTTTATTCATATTTATTTCATCGCCACATTTTATTTTATTAGCTTTTTCTAAATCTATTTTTACTGTTGGATATGATTTAAGCGCTGGTGCAGAATTTATATAAAACTTAGCTGGATTTTTTTCATCAACTGATTTAAATTCTATATTTTCATTGCCTTGTCCAACATATAATCCATCTCTATATTTTAGATTATATTCTATTCCATCTGCTATAATCGTTCCTTCTCCACCTACATTAATAACTCCAAGCTCTCTTCTTTCCAAAAAGTAATCTGTTCCCAATTCTTTAGAAGCTCCAAGCTTTAATGTTTCTTTTACTGGTGTAATTCCGCCAAATATGATTCTATCATTATGGCTATAAACTAAGTTTACTTCTCCATCAACAAATACTTTCTCAACTAAATAATGTCTTCTTAAAGTTTCTGTATCGTAATGTTTAGAGTCTTCTGGATGATTTGAGTATCTAATTTCCATTTTCATAATATTCTCTCCTTACAATTTTTAGGCACACGTGTTCCTGCCTAGGTAAAAAAATATTCTAGCTTTAATATTAAATAACACCGTATTGCACACGTGTTCCTAAGTTCTTAATACAAGTATATATGCTTATGTAAATATTTGCAATACTTTTTTTACTTTTTTATATTTTGGAGAATCGTAATTAAACTATAAAGCTACAACGAATCAAAATTTCTGCTTCACTGTAGCTTAATATACTTTATTCTAACTTAAATCTCTAACAGAATTACCTACTTCCAACTCTGATTCTATATATATTTTCTTGATTGCTATACCTTGTTCATTATTTAGCAATCTTAAAAGCAGATCAGTGGCAATTCTTGCTATTTCTCCTATAGGTCTTTTAATTGTTGTAATACTTGGAGCAATAAATGTGCCAATCTCATTTCCATCGAATCCCAATATTGAAATATCATCAGGAACCTTTAACCCATGCTCTGTAATAGCTTTTATTGCTCCAGTTGCCATTTCATCATTAAAAGCAAATATGGCTGAAAACTTTTCATTCATCTCCATTAATTCATTGCCTTTTTCATATCCACTCTTAACAGTAAAATCACCATTTAACACCAAGTCTTCGTTTAATTTAATATTGTGGTTATTAAAAGCTTTTAAGTATCCTTCTCGTCTCATTTTAGTTGAATCGAAATTTCTTGATCCCTCTATAATTGCAATATCTTTATGCCCCTTTTTTATCAATTCCTCTACTCCTTTATACACGCCGACACTCTCATCCGTATATACATTTATAACATTATGATTTACCTTTCTATTTATGACTACAGTAGGTATCTCTTTCTCTAATATTTCTCCAATAAAATCATCATCATCTATTTTTTGACTTACCACTAGTATTCCGTCATAATTTTTAGGATTTATAGTGTTTTCTTCATACATATCTATTCCTTTAACAATGACATTATACTTTTTATCTATATTGCTATACACATTATTTATAACAGTTTGAAATACAAATGGTGAAGTCCCATTACTTATAGTTGAGAAAAATACACCAATATTATAAGCTTTATCTATCTTTAAACTCCTTGCACTCATATTAGGAATATAGTTTAGCTCCTTAACTGCATTAAGTACCGCTTCTTTAGTCTTCTCATTTACAGATTTAGATCCAGTTAGTACCCTAGAAACAGTTGAATGTGATATTCCTAGTGCTTTTGCTATATCTTTAATCGTAGTAGCCATATTAATCCTCCAAAATTTTAATAAATAAAGTGATTTTATCATTAAGTAAAAAACTGTCTTTTAGTAAACTTATTTAGTTTGATATTTATAGATATTGTCTTTTACATTCAATAATTACACACGTTTTCACAATCTTGTTTATTATTTTATAGCAGTAAATAGTAAATTACAAGTTTCATGATTATTTTTAGTAAATATATACGCTCTAAAAAGTTTAATTCATCAAAGTTTACCTTAAACTATCAGATAATTTTATAAAGAATTAATTATATTATTTAGAACATATATAATAATTAATTTCTTGATTTAAAAATTAACTTAATATACAATATTAACCATAATATATTTTAAAATTTTTGGCAAAAATGTTTAATAAATTTATAGATTAAAGAAGGAAATGATATGTTTAAAAAATGGGATATAATTATAATAGTTATACTACTATGTATATCAGTTATTCCTGAAATTGTTTTTGGAATAATAATGGGTAAACATTACAATGGTACATATGCTGAAGTAACTGTAAATGGTAAACTTTATAAGAAGATCAACTTATCTGAGCATAGAGGTGATGAGCAAATAGACATAAAAACATCTTATGGCGAAAATATAGTTGAGATCAAAGATAAGTCTATTAAAGTAATAGATGCAGATTGCAAGGATAAAATATGTATCAGGTCGGGGTTTATATCTGAACCAGGTCAAATTATAGTTTGTCTTCCACATAAATTTATGATTGAAATAAAAAGCAGTGATATAATGGCAAATAGTTTGAGGTGTTTAAATGAATAAAACTTTTCGTATAGTATTTATAGGTATTCTGGTATCACAAGCTCTAGCTTTGTATACAATTGAAAGTATGATTCCAGTTCCATTTATTGCACCTGGTGCGAAACTTGGGTTAACTAATTTAATTACTGTCATAGCATTATACATATTAAATAATAAGAAAGATGTTTTTCTAATTATAATATTAAGACTTTTTCTTTCAACTATGTTTGGTGGAAATCTCTCTACACTTATGTATGGTGCAGTTGGAGCCTTGCTTAGTTATTATGCAATGATTTTCGTAAAAAATATCGGAAAAGATAAAATTAGTATAATAGGTGTAAGTGCAGCTGGAGCCTTTTTCCACAATGTAGGGCAATTAATTGTAGCTTCCGTTATAGTTCAAAATATTGCAGTTACACTTTACCTGCCAATTTTATCTATAGCCGGAATTGGTACAGGTATTTTTATTGGTATAACTTCTAATTTTGTAGTTAATCATTTGTCCAAGCTTCCTTTCTTTAATCACTTGAATATTAATCTATGAGTTTTATTATTTCATTCTAATTCTTATATCTACGTAGAAATTAAGCGTACCATATCCAAACATGTGCGCTTAATCTTAAGTAGTTGCATTCAACCACAGATTTAAGTTTACTTCAGTCTTTAACTAATTACAAAATGTATAGCCAGCAGAAATACGCATTTTTTCATTTCTACTGGCTATACATTTAATAAATATTTTATATTAAACCTTAATTTAATATAGAATACTGTAAATTTTAAATTGTAACTTTTACTGTGTCTGAATTTTTATTAGCAATTAATTCATTCGCAACTTTTATTGCTCCTGTTGGACATTTTGCCAAACATGTTGCTTCACTACATTTTTCAGTACATATTTTCTGATCCACCACAGCGAGATTATTTTGAACTTGAATAGCTCCATAGCTACAATTCTTTGCACAAAGTCCACAGCCTATACAAGCAGCACTACATAACTTTCTAGCAATAGCTCCCTTATCTTTTGAATTACAATCAACTTTTACTCTAGCATTCATTGATATCATTTGAATGACATTTTTAGGACATGATTCTTCACACTTACCACAACCAGTACATTTTTTTCTATTAACAACTGGAAGTCCATTTTCTCCCATTGTCATTGCTCCAAAAGGACAACTGCTTACGCAAGTCCCAAATCCAATACATCCATGCTTACATCCTTTTGGTCCTCCTTGTATTAGGCTTGCTGCCTTACAATCATGAACTCCTTTGTATTTATAACTTAATGCTGCTTTTTCACTTGTTCCTTTGCATCTAACATGAGCTATTCTTGGTTCCACTTCTTCTGCTTTTTTACCTGTAATCTCTGCTACAAGTTTTGCTACAGCATCCTTTCCAGGAACGCATAAATTAGGAGGAACATCGTCATTCATAACTACTGCTTCTGCATATGCTGCACATCCTGCATAGCCGCATGCACCACATTGTCCTTTAGGAAGAATATCTTCTACTTCATGAATTAGTGGATTCACCTCCATAGCAAATTTTCTATTTGCAAATGCTAAGATAAAACCAAAAACTGCACCTATTCCTCCAAGGACCACTAAAACCATTATAACAGTAAACATAATCTTTACTCATCTCCTTTATATCATTCCTGAAAATCCCAAGAATGCCAATGCCAACATACCTGCTAATATAAAAGCAACTCCTGTTCCTTCTAGTGGTTTTGGTACATCTGCATAAACTAGCTTTTCTCTTAAACTTGCCATAAGTACCAAGGCCAGTGCAAATCCCATTCCTGATCCAATTGAGAACACTACACTTTTTACAAACGAGTAGTTCGACTCAACACTTAATAATGGAACTGATAATACAATACAGTTTGTTGCTATTAAAAGAAGATATATTCCCCACATGCTGTATAATGTAGGTGCTTGTTTCTTTATAATTAATTCTAATAATTGCACAAAACTTGCTATAAGTATTACGAAAACAATAGTTGTTAAGAATGTCAAATGATATGGCAAAAGTACAAAAGTATATACAACCCATGCTAACATTGAACTTAGAGTTATAACAGAGGTAACTGCCATTCCCATGCCTATTGATGCATCTAAACTTTTAGAAACTCCAAAAAATATACAAAGCCCAACAAATTTTGTTAAAACAAAATTATTTACAAGTAACGCACCTATAAACAATGTAAAATACTCTCTCATTATGCTTCACTTCCTTCTATTTTTTTGGCTTCTTTATGTGCATTGTGGAGCTTTATTGCTCCTATCATGTAACCTATTAGTATAAATGCACCAGCTGGTAGTATCATAATTAAAGGCGCGTTGTACCATGAACCTAGTATTTTAAATCCAAGAATTGATCCACTGCCTAAAAGCTCTCTTATTACAGATATTGAAAGCATAGCTAATGTAAAACCACATCCCATTCCAAATCCATCTAAGAATGATGGAAACACTTTATTTTTTGATGCGAATACCTCTGCTCTTGCAAGTATTATAGCAAAAACAACTACTAAATCTAAGTAAATACCAAGAGCACTATATAATTCAGGTGATATTGCCTGCAATGCTAGTTCTACAACAGTAACTATAGTAGCTATAAATGTAATATAAACCGGAACCCTAACTTTGGGATTCACCAATTTACGTGTAAGCGATACAACTACATTATTACTTGTAATAACAAAAGTTACGCATAAACCCATAGTTAAACCATTGATCACTGATGATGTAACAGCTAATGCAGGACAAAGACTTAAGCATAACATAAATATTGGATTTTCATCATACAAACCTTTGCTAAAAATTTTCCACTTTTCCTTCATATTACTTACCTCCTGCAAACTCTGTTACTTCATGCACAGCATTTTTGACAGCTAATGTTACAGCTCTAGATGAAATAGTTGCTCCTGTCATAGCTTGAACATCATCTTTATCAGAAGCATCTTTTGTTACAGTTAAATTTGCTTCTTTTTTTCCTTTAAATTGACTTCTAAAAGGTTCTTTTGAAGCATTATCTCCTAGACCTGGAGTTTCATTATGTGCTAGTATCTTATAATCTATTACTTCTCCAGCTGGTGTAATAGCTACAAGCATTTTAATTTCTCCACCATATCCTCTGCTTTCTCCTGGAACTACATATGCAATTACTTTACCGCCTTTTTCGGCTGTAAACCAATCAGCCTTATCTGGAACAGCCTTGAAGTTATCGGCATCACTAACTAATGCTCTCATAGATTCTTGTTTTGATATTTCTCTCTTTTCAGATGCAATTGGTGCCGTAACATAATATACTAGTCCTATTATTAAACCAGATGCCAAGCAAGTTATTATTAAATTTATCGCTATCTGAAAAATAGAATATTCCTTATTAATAGCATGTTCATTGGACATTTTACTACCCCCTTGCCCCAAATTGTTTTGGCTTTACAAAACGATCTATTAGTGGTGTTACAGCATTCATAAGTAAAAGCGAATAGCAAACGCCTTCTGGATAACCACCTATCAATCTAATTAATGATGTTATTACTCCAGCTCCTACAGCAAAAATTATTTGACCTTTCAAAGTTATAGGTGCTGTAACCATATCTGTTGCCATAAAAAATGCACCTATAATTAATCCTCCAGCCATCATATGGAAAATAGGATCACCACTAAATAAACCTGAAGGTCCGAAAATCCATGTAATTATTCCTACTGTTCCTATCATGCATACAGGAACTTGCCATTTTATATATCCCTTATATATAAGATACGCGCCTCCAATTATAAGAAGTATTGTTGAAGTTTCTCCTGCGCTTCCATTTCTTGTGCCAATAAACATAGCTTTATACAATTCTGTATTGCCACCAAAAGTTTCAATCAATTTAGAATATCCTTGTTGTTTTAATATGTTCAATGGTGTAGCAGAGCTAACAACATCTACTGAAGTTGTCATCTTTGTCCATGTTGTCATTGCAACTGGCCAAGATACCATTAATGCTGCTCTTCCAATATGAGCCGGATTAAAAATATTATATCCAAGCCCACCCATAGAATGCTTGGCTATTACTATGGCTACAAACGAACCCGCTATTATCATATAAACAGGTAACGTTGGAGACACACACATAGCTAGCAATAAGCCAGTTAAAAATGCACTTCCATCAAATGCTGTGATCTTCTTTTTGCGGAATTTTTGAACCAAATATTCAAAAGCAACTGCTGAAGCTGCACCAACAACTAAGTTAACTAATGCAGGGATACCAAAATAATATATAGAAAAAATAGCAGCTGGTGCTAATGCTATGTTTACATTCCACATTATCTTTGAGATTGATTCATCACAACGAATATGTGGAGATGCTGATACAGTAAAACTATTTTCCTGTGTATCAGCTTCTTTTGCTTTAATTCCTTGCATTTTACTTTCTTGTACTCCAATTTCGGAACTCATTTTACCCCTTCTTCCTTTACTTTTTTTGTGCCATTGCTAAATTTTGTGATTTTGAGTATTTTATATACTGAACTATGTTACGTTTTGCAGGACATGTATAAACACAACTTCCACATTCAATACAATTTAGCAAATTATATTCCTCTTTGGCCTCTTTAAATTTATGACGTTCACCTAATATGCTTAACATACTTGGTATCAGACCCATAGGACATGCCTCAACACATCTTCCACATCTTATACAAGGGGACTCCTCACCAGAATTTATGGCATCTTTACTTAATGCCAGAATTCCAGATACACCTTTAATTACAGGAACATCTAATGAAAATTGAGCCATTCCCATCATAGGCCCTCCCATAATTAGCTTCTCTGGCGTTTTGCTAAATCCACCACAATAACTTATGGCTTCTTTAAAACTTGTTCCTATTCTTAGTAATAGATTTTTAGGTTCCTTAATTGCATCTCCTGAAACAGTAGTTACTCTTTGAATTATTGGAATGCCATTTACTACTGCATCATAAATAGCTATAACTGTACCAACATTTTGTACAACAACTCCAACATCCATAGGCAATCCACCAGATGGAACTTCTCGACTTGTAAGCACTTTTATAAGCATCTTTTCTGCGCCCTGAGGATACTTTGTAGGTAGAGCTACAATGTCAACTGATGTACCCTTAAATGCTTCTTTCATAACTTTTACTGCTTCTGGTTTATTATCTTCTATTCCTATAATTCCTTTGCTAACTCCTAGTGTTTTCATAACTATCTTAACTCCAGTTACTATACGGTCAGCATATTCAATCATCATTCTATAGTCTGCTGTCAAGTATGGCTCACATTCAGCAGCATTTACGATAAATGTATCAACTTCCTTATTTGGAGAAAGTTTAACATGTGTAGGAAATGTAGCGCCGCCCATTCCAACTATTCCAGAATTTTTTATAATCTCAAGAACTTCTTTCTTATCAAGCTTTTCCCAATCTCGTTCTAGTGGTATCCCATCAGCCCATTCATCTAAGCCATCACTTTTAATAACAACTGACAAACATTTTACTAACGATGTATGTGGCATTTCTGAAATACTTGTAACTTTTCCTGAAATTGATGCATGTATTGGACTATGCATAAACGCTTCACTAGTTGCTATAACCTGTCCCTTTTTGACCACATCACCAACTTTAACTATAGGTGTACATGGTGCTCCAATATGTTGGCTCATAGGAATAGTTACAGTGTCAGGTAATGGTGATAACTCAATGGCTTTGTCAGAAGTATACTTTTTACTGTCCTTCGGATGAATTCCTCCGAGAAAACTTTTTAACATTAATAATCGCCTCACAAACCTCTTAAGAATAAATTATTTACAATTAAATTTACATAACTACAATAATTCGTAAGATAATATTTATAATACAAGTAAATAATATTTAAAATATAAGTAATATATACTTGAATAATTAATAGTTCATCAATTTTTTATTTAAATATCGGGAAATAAATTTATCATAAAATGCGAATAATTACTGGCTTGGACTTTTCATTTGCAGCGCTTGCCTTATCGAAATATTTTACAACAACAATAGATAATGCAAATATAACTACTCCACCAATCACTTGGAACATAAATTTATTAACTCCTATATATTGACCTATAATTCCTCCTAACATCACACCAATAAATAAAGCAATTAGCGGTAAGATAAATACAATAAAGGCGGCCCTCAGAACATTGGTTTCTTTTATTTCAAGAATTACTCTTTGCCCTGGCTTTGCTCCTATTTTATTATTCGCTTCTAAGACTAAACTTTCGCTTCCCGGACAAGCACCACAGTTTTTGCAATCACTATGTCTGCCAACTTTAATTCTTGCCGAATTTCCAACCACCTCAATTACTAGGCCTTGTTCTGTTTTCATCGTTATCAAACTCCTTAAAATTGCTTATAGCTTATTACAAGAATAGATTTCTATTAATTTTCACCCGCTTAAGAAATATAGCATAAAATAATCACCTCACAAATATACGTTTTCATAACATTCAATATAATACATAAAATGTAATACCTTATTAATTAATGAATTATTTGGTATTTTGTTTTATTATAAACCTTTATATTTTTAATTTAAAGAGTAGTTTTTAAATTAACATTTTTAAGACGTTAATTCTTTAACATTCAAACTGCCAATTAAAATTTGAATACGCCGATTATTTAAACATTAATTAGCAATTCAACATTTTTACCATATTAAAAATACACATTTAACTTCAATCTCTCTGTTAAGTTTTGAGTAGATTATTGATATTTTTTTAACATAGCTTTACAATTAATCTAATATACTCCATGCCAGAATCTTTAATACTTTAAAATTTGTACATTATTTTTAGCTTTTGGATAAACTATTAAAGTATAATGATAAGTTTTAATAAACAAATTTAAACTTTACTTAGAAAGGAGAATTATTTTGATTGAGATTAAGGAAGGTAACCATAAATTTTACATCGGAGATAACGAAGATAATATAAAAGCTGTGGTAACATATATAGATAGCGGAGAAAATAATATTATACTTGATCACACCTTTGTATCACAAGAGCTTAGAGGCAAAAATATTGGTCAGCAATTGGTCAAAAGGGTTGTAGATTTTGCTAGAGAAAATAATAAAAAGATAATACCACAATGCTGGTTTGCAGAAGAGGAATTTGTTTCGCATAAAGAATATGAAGATGTTTGGTTCAGGTAAGATTTAGATATTTTATGATTATTTTTATTTATTCAAAAATACATTAAAATTAATTAGAGAGAGTTGATATAGACAACTCTCTCTAATTAATGCATATCTTATTGTATAGTTAGATTATATGCTTCTTTAGCATTCTAAGTTCTTTTCCAAATCTTCACCGCCAAGTTTTTTTACTCTTATATAATATGCAGTCATCAAAATTAATTCAGCACCAAGCCAAGCAGCAACTTCTGCAAAATAAATTCCTGTTTCTCCTATTAATAAAGGCAAAAAGAGCGCTACTGAAATACGCATGCATAATTCAACAATTCCAGAAATCATTGGGATAATAGTGTCTCCCATTCCTTGCAATGCATTTCTATAAATATGAAGCATATACAATACAAATAACATACTGCTCATGACCATTAGATATTTGTGCGCCACATCTGTTACTAACTCAACTTCTGCTGGACTTCCCGATATGAACATAAGTACAAAATAACGTCCAAAAAAGAATATTATTAAAGAAAGAATAATAGACGTTCCAACAGTCATCTTTAAAGCCGAGTTCATTCCTTTACGTATACGCTCATATTTTTGGGCTCCCAAATTTTGACCTGTAAATGTAGACATTGCATAACCTAGAGCAACGGCTACTAATTCTAATATTCCATAGAGTTTATTTGTAGCTGTAAATCCTGCTACAAATATAAATCCAAAACCATTTATAACATATTGAACAACAAGGCCACCAAATCCTATGATTCCATTTTGAAACGATATTGGCGTCCCTAATAAAATTAATTTTCTTATCATAAACATATCAATTTTAAAATCTTCGGAGGTAATTTTTAGTATAGATAACTGTCTTACGCTATTTACACAATATAAAAATGAAAATACTTGTGCTATTACAGTTGCTATAGCAGGCCCCTTAATTCCCAACTTAAATACAACCACAAACAAAATATCTAATAATACATTAATTGCTGATGCTATAACCATAGCAATAAGTGGTGTACGACTGTTTCCTAAAGCTCTTAATATGGCTGAACACGTATTATAAGCTAAAATTGCAGGTATTCCACAAAAAGCAATTAGTAGAAAAGAAAGTGAATCGTTAATAATATTTTCTGGAGTATTTAGCATTATCAATATAGGTTTAACAGCAAGTAATGATATTGTTGTCATAAAAATTCCTAGAATAATTGCAAGTATTATAGCCATTGTAACAGTTTTACGCAATTTTTTTATGTTATTTTCACCAAAATATTGTGAAATCAGTATAGAAAAACCCTGTGTAAAACCAATTATCATATCTATTACCATCCAATTAAGCCATGCGCCTGAACCTACAACCGCTAAGGCTTCAACACCTATAAACTTTCCTATAACTATAGTATCCACGATTGTATATAGTTGCTGAAATATATTACCAAATATTAATGGTAATGCAAAAATAAAAATAAGCTTCGAAGGTTTTCCTTCTGTCATATCTCTTATATTACCACCCATTTTGCCATTTCCCCCTTACGTCAAATAATTACATTAATTATTCCATTTATTTATTATCTCATATTCTAATATGAAAAAAAGATATTACATCACTCTTTGTGATTTTTACCAAATTTAATCATTGCTTCTTAATATTATAAAAATAAAAAACCTTCTCCATAAGAAAAATAATACATTATTATTTTTCTTATGGAGAAGGTCTTCTAATTCTCTTTAACTCTAGTGAATTTATGCACCAATTGTTGCTAACATTATTGCTTTTATAGAATGCATTCTATTTTCTGCTTCATCAAATACTACAGATTGTTTTCCTTCGAATACTTCATCCGTAACTTCCAATGCAGTCATGCCAAATTTTTCTCCGACATCTTTTCCAACTTTAGTTTTTAAATCATGATAAGCCGGTAAACAATGCATAAATATTGCGTTTTTATTTGCATTATCCATAACACCTTTATTTACTTGATACGGAAGCAGTAATTTTAATCTACTTTCCCAAACTTCATCTGGCTCACCCATTGATACCCATACATCTGTATAGATTACATCTACATTTTTAGTTCCTTTATCAACATCTTCAGTTAAAGTTATCGTAGCTCCAGTTTCCTGAGCTATTTCTTTACATTTTTCAACTAACTTTTCTGAAGGAAATAATTCTTTAGGTGCACAAGCAGTGAAATTTAAGCCCATCTTTGCACAAGCTACCATGAGAGAGTTTCCCATATTATTTCTTGCATCGCCCATATAGACAAAATTAACGCCTTTTAATCTTCCAAGTTTCTCTTCTATTGTTAGAAGGTCTGCAATCATTTGAGTGGGATGAAATTCATCAGTTAATCCATTCCATACTGGAACTCCTGCATACTTAGCCAATTCTTCAACTATTTCCTGACTAAAACCTCTATACTCTATTCCGTCATACATTCTCCCAAGAACTCTTGCTGTATCTGCAATACTTTCTTTTTTCCCCATTTGAGATCCTGCTGAATCTAGGTATGTAACCCCCATACCTAAATCTCTTCCAGCCACTTCAAATGAACATCTTGTTCTTGTAGATGTCTTTTCAAATAATAATACTATGTTCTTACCTTTCAGCTTATCATGTAAAATTCCAGTTCTTTTTAATGTCTTTAATTCCTTAGACAAATCTAACAGATATCTTATCTCTTCTGGTTTAAAATCTAATAACTTTAAAAAACTTCTTCCCCTTAAATTTACTGCCATGCTCATTCTCCTTCTATTTATAATATTTTTATAAATAAAAAATCTATTTTATTTAGTATATATATTGTAAATAAGTTCATACATCTTAAAGAATTAATATATATTTTAATCTTATTGTTTTACATCATAATTATATTATTACAATACATATCCATTTAATAATCTTTTATTTAATACATATTCACTTCTCTTTTGAATAATTATACAACAAATAGTATTATTATTCAATATTTTGATCCTATTTATATTTATATATGCATTTAGTAATGTTTTTAAATCTAAAATCCTAATAAGCTAATTACTAAAATAAAAATTAAATACAGAAACTTGATTACAACATATATACTTCTATAATTTCTTGTATAATAAAAAAGACCAGCCGGTAACTGGTCTTCTTTGATTATTATTGTTAAAGCTTATTTTCTATAACTCATGTTATATTTCCTATATTGATATTGATTTAATTTTACTTAGAAGATATAAGAGTTTCTATTATAGTTGTTTCTTGATCAGCTGTTATTGTTCCTGCTGTCACTAATGCATCTAATTTAGTTTTTATCACATCTTTATGTTTTTCAGCTCCTTCAGATTTATCTTTTTCTCCTACTGACTTTTCTTGTGGTTTTAGTGCATTCTCTATTGCTGTCTTTTGATCTGAAGTTATTGTTCCTGCAGCTACCAAATTATCGAAAACAATTTTGAAATTTCCTTTTGCATTTGTAAAAGCCGTTTCAATCGCTGTTTCTTGATCTGCTGTTATTGTTCCTGCTGTTACTAAACCATCAAATTTACCTTTAATCATATTTGTACGATCTCCACCTTTAAATCCACCTTGAGGTTTTAAAGCTGTTTCTATAGCTGTAACTTTATCTGAAGTTAAAGTTCCTGCTGTCACTAAGCTGTCAAGGGCTGTTTTAAAGTTTCCTTTTGAATCTGTAAGCGCTGTTTCTATTGCTGTTTGTTCATCTGTTGTTATTGTCCCTGTTGTTACTAACTCTGAAAGTTTATTTTTAAACATCCCACCTTTAGCTTTAATTTTAAATCCGCCTTGTGGCATTAATGCTGTTTTTATAGCTGATTCTTGATCCGAAGTTAAAGTTCCTGATGAAACTAGAGCATCTAGCTTAGTTTCAAATCTGTTAGCTCTACCTTGATGTTGAGCTGTTGCAGCATTTGTGGCGCTTGTTGAATCAGCTGCAAATACACCAGTGCTTGCGGATATAACCATACTTGCTAAAATTACTCCTGTCATAACTTTACTCTTAATACTTTTATTTCTCATTTAAATTACTTCCTTTCAAATATGTTATTTTGCATTTCAATTGTTTATTTATCAATTTACCTTTTCTTAATTATATAAAAGTATTTTTACAGTTTTGTCACAGAATTTAGTCAAAAATGTTACAAAAATAAAAAAATTCCATAATTCTTTATTTTATTATGGAAAACCAAATAATTGGGTTCTTTATATTTTTTGATTATAACATGGTTGATTATGCCACTTTAGAAGAGTATAATTTTTTAGAATGTGAATTTACAGCTTTTTATAATTACATAATTGTGCATTGTAAGGGAGATACAGGTGTATGACTAAGAATTTAGTAAATAAGTACTTATTTAAATTAAAGACAAATACAAATAAACAGCCTAATAAAAAGATTATTTTAATTCTACTAATATTAATTGTTGTATCTTTAGCTAGTTTGTTTTTTATTTCTACTAATGAAAATTTATATGGCAATCCAATAGCTAAGATAACATCAATAACTGAAAATGAATCTAAAGAAGAAAATTCGACTGGAAAAATAGAACCTATGAAAAATCAAAAAATTGAAGCGGTTGTCATGAATGGTATGTTTAAAGGAAATTTTATTGAACTTAATAATATAACATCATTTTCTCAAGTTAACGACTTAAATTTAAAAGTAAATGATGAAATTTTTATATCAATACAAAGCAATGATAACCACGAAATAATTTCTGCAAAAATTCTAGAACTAAAGAGGGACAAATATGTTATTTATATGATTAACATTTTTATAGCTTTAATATTGCTTGTTGGAGGATTGAAAGGTTTTAAATCTTTAGTGAGTGTTATTATTAATATTTTAATTGTATTTTCAATAATTGGCTTATTTTCTAAAGGTTATGATCTAGCTATACTTTCTATAATAGGAAGTATACTTTTTATAATTTCTTCTTTATTGATAGTATCCGGAAAAAATAAAAAAACAGCTTCTGCTATAATTGGAACTTTAGCTGGTACTTTAACATCTATTCTGATAGCCGGTATTGTAATAAATTTAAATAATTGGAGCGGAATTCACTTTGAAGAAATGGAATTTCTTACTCATCCTCCAGAAAAGATATTTTTCATCGAACTTATTATAGGTACATTAGGCGGGATAATGGATATTGCAATTTCTATATCTTCTTCTATAGATGAGCTTTATGATAAAAACCCTAATATTGATAGCAAATTAATAATTAAATCTGCAAGAGCAATTGGACAAGATATTATGGGAACAATGTCAAACACATTAGTTTTTGCTTACCTAAGCGGCAGTATGCCAATTATATTACTTCTGCTTAGAAACGGGTTACCTATAACTTATATTATAAATATAAACCTTTCTCTAGAATTTATGAGAGCGCTTATCGGAAGCATAGGAATAGTTTTAAGTATTCCTATTACAATTTTTACATCTATTGCTATTCTTAAAAATCATAAGATTGGAGAAGCCTAAGATCATGAATATAGTACTAATATTATTAATCATTTTATTTATTCTTATGACAATTGTTGGAGGTTCAAGAGGAATTAAATCATTTTTTACTTTAATCTTAAATTTTTTTACGTTCTTCTTTATGCTTATTCTAATCGGTGCCAAAATTGATCCCATTAAAGTTACTTTTATTTGTGCTATTTTTATTAGTTTTTTTAGCTTATTTTTTATTAATGGGTTTAACAAAAAAACATTTTCTTCTTTATTATCTGTTATAATAGTTATTTTCTTAGTTATGTTTATAACATATAATATGAGTATAAACGCTCAAATACAAGGTTTCAGTAATGAACAGGCTGAAACTGTTGCATTCCTTTCCCTATATGTTCAATTAAACTTTTCAAAAATTGTAATATGTGAAATTCTAATTGGATTATTGGGAGCAATTATAGATGTATCTATATCAATATCATCATCAATGAATGAAATTTATAAAAATAATCCTATGTCAACAAGAAACAGCTTATTTAAATCTGGAATGAATATCGGTAAAGATATTTTAGGAACTATGACCAATACTCTGCTTTTTGCATATATAAGCGGATTTATGACATTAATAATATATTTTAATGAACTTAATTACCCTATTTCTACCATTATAAACGAAAAAGTTTTTTGTTCTGAAGTATTCCAAGTTTTAAGCTGCGGGATAGGTATTATTCTTATCATTCCTATTACTGCATTAATCTCGTCAAGGCTTTTGATTTTAAATATACACTCAAAGAAAAATACGTCTGCATAAATGTCATTTCATTTATTGTAAACAATAAAAACCTATTTTGCTATCTATTATACTAAATAGTAGACAACAAAATAGGTTTTTATCACTATATTTTAAATTAGAATTCAATTAACTTAAGCTAAATTTCTTATATAGTTTCCAAGTTCCTTCTTCCCATTTGTAAATAGTTATATTATCAAAGCTGCACTTAAACTCGCAATCATATTGATGAATGTAATCCCAAACTTTATTGTAAATAGGATTTAAATTTTTTGACGCTAACGTTACATGAAAGGTTTTATTTTTACCATCTTTTCTATCAAATTCAATATACGGTATTTCATTCATTTTGTCTATTAATCTATCATGGACTTCTTTTGCTTCCTTAGACATATTTACTTTCATAAAAATAACTCTGTCATTAAAATGATCATAGCCATCAATTGTAAATGGTTCTGCTTTTTCCGCTTTGATAAATTCCTCGAGAACATTATTTAACTCCGTAATTTCATCATTATATTCAAAAGGTGCTTTAATTGTAAAATGTGCAGGAAGCTTAGATGACTTCGCCTTAAAATTTCTAAAAAGTTCTTTTCTCAAGTTATTATTAAAATCTCCTGCATTACCATTTACTACACAAACTATTACATATCTCATATCTCTTTCTCCTTACATAATAAAACTTAATGTAATTAAATTCATAGTTTTTAATCAGTTCTTTCTTCATAATTCTATTTTTTCATTACAAGAAAATATTATGTAAATATTTATCAATATTATTATTATCTTATCATTTTATTTATTAAAGATATACTTCGACCATGCCTGAATAACTATAAATTCTTTATCTTAGCAACTATTTTATCATATACTTTCTTCATATGTAGTTCATTAGAAAATAAGTTTATTTCATCAATAGGTATCCATTTAACACCACTGTTTTCATCTGGCTTAACAACAAGTTCCTCATTCTCATCAGCTTCAATAAGATATGCTAGAGAAGCATGTAAATGTGGAGAAACAAATTTTCCTTTTTTTATATGCCCAAATACGGGTAAAATATCTATTGAAACTATTTCACTATTAATAGGCACTAAATTTTTTACACCAGTTTCCTCCTCTGCTTCTTTAATAGCAACAAACAGTAAATTCTTTTCCCCATCAGCATGACCACCTGTCCATGCCCATGAATTATATATATTATGATGAACCATTAAGACCTTATTCCTAGCTTTATTAATCACAAATGCTGAACTTGTCATATGTATGATTTCATTATTTCTAGTTAAAATATCATCAAATATTCCAGAATACTTTAATATGATTTCTTTATCCTTTGTTTCCTGTTCATTGCAAGGTTTGTATTCTTTTACCGAATCAATCCACTTCATAATTTATCTCACTTTCACTAATTTTATATACTATATAAACTACTATACCATATATTTGAAGTCTTTCAAGCTATTACTTAAAGCCCTCCAAATTGGACATTATTTCATATTTGACATACTATTGACACAATAATGATATATATTATATTTGAGATAGTAATTTAAAATTATTATTTCTCCCCATAATTAATAATTATATAAATGCTAACAAAGGTATAAATAATGACTTATTCCCCTAAATAGGTCATTATTTATATTTTTTATTTTAATGAATAAAAGATTTTTAAATATAAATAATATTAACATTAGTAATATTATTTATATGATTTCAAGAGGTGAAGAAAATGCTTAAGGCTTTAAGTTATATAGGAAGTGATCTTAATGATTTAAATATCATTTGGGGTGTTGGTGGATCAGTATTATTAAATCATTTGGGGCTTGTAGATCAACCAGATGATATATATATTTTTATTGATATAAATGATATCGAAAAAGTTAATAAAATACTTAAAGATATGAGTAATGAAACGCTAACCAAAGAAAGTAAATTATATTCACCAAAATACTTTCATAGATCTATTATAGAAGGATTTGAAGTTAATATAATAGCAGGTTTAAAGATTAATCACAGCAATGGCACATTCAAATATATTTTTCATTCTGATTCTATCTCAGAATTAACGAAAATTAATGAGATAGATATCCCTCTAATGTCCTTGGAAGATTGGTATGTAATTTACCAATTAAATCCTAATAAAAAAGAAAAAGCGAAACTAATAGAATTATATCTATTAACAAATGAAATAAGAAATCCTAATTTGTTAGAAAGGTCATTAAGAGGTGACCTACCAATAGAATTAATAAGTAAGATTGAACGAATGTTAGTATGATTCAAACTTCTAATTTTAACATTCTCTGTATAGTGGCTTTTATTATAAACCTCTATTTCTAGTTTTTTGATAATTGGAGTATATTCATAAATTGAATACATTTTAATTTTATAATTTAACGGGAATTTGTTTAATTTCTTTTCATATTTAAAAAGGATATGAATAATATCACATCCTTATTGTTCCTTGTATTTAATTTAGTCAAAAAATAATCTATTTCTTACTGTTGATTCACCTCTTGTTGTTCCTCCGGCTCCCATGCCTCCTCCTGTTGTTCCTCCGGCTCCCATGCCACCGCCTGTTGTTCCTCCGGCTCCCATGCCGCCGCCTGTTGTTCCTCCGGTTCCCATGCCACCTCCTGTTGTTCCTCCAGTTCCTACGCCGCCGCCTGTTGTTCCTCCGGTTCCCATGCCGCCGCCTGTTGTTCCTCCGGTTCCCATGCCGCCGCCTGTTGTTCCTCCGGTT
>CAURJV010000005.1:0-136994 GCA_963524945.1 uncultured Clostridium sp. | reverse complement strand
AAACCGCAATCGAAACTTAATCCTTAATTATAAATACTTAATATATCATCATCTTTCATAGTTATAAAATGAATAATTAAACCAACTAGAATAGAGATTATTATGCCTGCAACGACTCTATAAATTACAACTGCCTTCATACCTTGAAAGGCATATACTGTTGAAATTATAGCTATTGGATTTACTATTGGGGCAGATAACATGAAAGTAATACTAGCAGCTATAGGAACTTTTTTCTTTATAAGTCCCTTAACAACAGGAATAGTTCCACAATCACATATTGGGAAGAGTAAGCCCGCAAGAGCTGCAATAACACATGACAAGAATATATTTCTTGGAAAAAATTTAATAAAT
The DNA here is from genome assembly GCA_963524945.1 of uncultured Clostridium sp. GTDB lineage: Bacteria > Bacillota > Clostridia > Clostridiales > Clostridiaceae > Clostridium. The sequence continues at coordinate 136,640 of CAURJV010000005.1, read as the reverse complement.
GTATCCTTTGGGATACAAATTTGTATTATTGCAGATACAAAACTTCCAACTAAGATAAATGGGATACCTTGAATTAATATGCTAATGAATACAGTATAAAAATTTTTAAACTTGTCCAAATAGAATAAATACCCATTACTATCAGTAATAGATAATGCAGCAAAACATGTAAATGACAATATTAGAAGGCTCATATAAAACATGGTTTTAATTGCAGAAAAACTATGGCTACTAATTTCTCTATATTCGTCTTGATGTATTTCTTTAATATTTAATGAAGGCGCATGCTCTAATAAATTAGCAGTTTCATTAATTCTCTTTATTTGATTCTGAATACTTAAGAAGTCTTTTTTGTTGATATTATTTATATTGTTTAATATTATTGTCTTGCTATTATAAATTTGAGTACTTAGCATGCTTTTCATATTTCTGAAATAAATGAAGAACTTTTTCGTATCAATTAAGGTTACGATATCGTCAATCCTGCATGACTTTATTAAATTTTTATTATTGAACATATTAATTATAGAGTTGGAATTTTTCATACCATTAACTTCAATAAATATTCTATGGGGAGAATATATTTCTAAAATTTTGTTTATATACTTTTCATTAATTTCTTCATTAGAAGTATTTTCGATGTTTATAATATTCATATTTTCATTTGAATTTATAAATTCATTCTTTATTTTGCTTTGTCCAAATTCATCTTGGATAACAACAATAATTTCATTTTGTAAATCGCAATTTTTAATCATAGAATTTATAAAATTAGTTTTTCCAGACTGTAAGAACCCTAGTATTATTTCTATTTTTGTTTTCATATAAATCTCCTTGTTGCAATGTATTTGCATTTAAATGTATTATATTACCATATATGTAAACAAACAAGAATAATATTGCGATAATTTTTGGCATTATTTTTATATTTGAAATTAGTAAGATGAGCGTGAATTTAGTAGAGATTAGATAATAATCTTTCATGGATGCAAATGGAGCTTAATAAAATGATTAAAAATAGTTAAGCTATATAAATAGAGAAGGAAAGTCGACTCACTTCGTTACTGAGTAATTTCAATTGACCCAATTATAGATTATAATTGTTTTATCTATAAAGGATTCATCATTGAAAATTTGATTTATACTTTCGGGTAATCATTGTATAAGTCTAAGTTATATATTGTTTATCCATATAGATGAACATATTTACAAAGTTGCTAATACGTTAAGTTTGTATCTTCACTAGAAATCATAAATATATTTGTAACCACAAGGGTCATAATATGAAGAAAACATTTGAAAATTAGCTGTTAAAGGTTCTTAGCTGTAGGTTGTTCCAGTTTAGCTTGTCAAACTGAAAGTTGGAGCATGCTAAACTGGATATAACCTGCTGCTTAGAAGCTTCAGTGATATTTTCATAGCTTTTCGGAACAAAATATTTATGATTTTGGTAAGTTACTACATAAATCTAGTTTTAGAGTTGTATATCTATAAAATGGAAGGGAGAGGCATGAAATGAAATACAATACGTTGTTATTTGATGTTGATAATACATTACTTGATTTCGACGCAAATGAAGAAGAATCGTTTAAGAGTTTAATTAGAGATAAGGGTGAAATATATTCAGAAGAATTGTATGAAGTTTATAAAAAAATGAATCAAGGCATGTGGGCTGATATTGAACTAGGGAAGATTAAAGTAGATGAAGTACTAAATACAAGATTCTCTAAGTTAATGTCTAAGTATGGGAAGAGTATAGATGGTGGAGAATGGGAGAAGACCTATAGGTCGTATTTAAATCAAGGAGTACAGTTAATGCCAGATGTCCATGAAGTTTTGAGTAAACTGCATGAAAAGTATACTTTATATATTGTTACTAATGGAATTGCCAAGACACAGTATTCAAGAATAAATGGCGCTGGAATTTCACAGTACTTTAAAGACTGTTTTATATCAGAAGATATAGGTGCTAATAAGCCGGCAATTGAATTTTTTAACTACGTCAAGGATCATATTAAAGGTTTCAATGAGGCAGAAACATTAATTATTGGAGATTCTATCACATCAGATATTAAGGGAGGAAATCTCGCTGGAATTGACACTTGTTGGTTTTGTAAGGAGGGAACAGTAAATGAATCATCAATAGCTCCAAACTATGAAATACATTCGTTAAAGGAATTACTTCAAATACTATAATGATAAGAAAATAATAACTTTGAATTTTATGAATTGGTTCGGTTTGGGATGATTAAATTAATTTTATAGGTTATAATGCTATTAAAAGTAACTATGATATCTAACAAATAAAAGAAATTAAGTCAATTATTAGAGGAAATATATCTTAGTAAATAAGCAAAAACTAAAAAGAAAATTGAGTTTAGTTAAGCATATAAGGTATCTAATGATAAGGTTACTAAAGAGATATCAATAGTAAAAGGGAGGAATTAATATGAAATTAGGAATTGTTGGAGCTGGGATGATAGTAAAGGATTTTCTTTCAATTAGTCATCTTTTGCAAGATATAGAATTAGAGGCTATTTGCGGAACTCCAAGAAGTGAAGATACTTTGAATGAATTGAAAGATAAATATGGGATTAAGAAGGTTTTTTGTGATTATGATGAACTACTAAATAGTGATTTAGATATAATTTATATTGGTGTGCCAAATAATTTACATTTTGAATTTGCTAAAAAAGCATTAGAGGCTGATAAAAATGTTATAGTTGAAAAGCCATTTACATCAACATATAAGGAATCATTAATTTTAAGTGATTTAGCTAGGAAAAAGAAATTATTCTTATTTGAGGCTATAACTAATCAATATTTCCCAAACTACAAAAAAATAAAAGAGCTGCTTCCGACTTTAGGAAATATAAAGATTGTTCAGTGTAATTATTCTCAATACTCTAGCAGATATGACAGCTTTAAAGAGGGGAAAGTATTACCTGCTTTTGATCCTAAATTCTCTGGTGGAGCATTAATGGATTTAAATATTTATAATATTCATTATGTAGTAGGTTTGTTTGGTAAACCGGAAAATGTTGAGTATTATCCAAATATTGAGAGGGGAATAGATACATCAGGCGTATTAATTTTAGATTATGGAAAATTTAAATGTGTATGCGTTGGTGCAAAAGATTGTAAGGCACCTATAGCAAATAATATTCAAGGAGATAAAGGATGCATATATCAAGATACTCCGGCCAATGTTTGTAAGAAATTTGAATTACTTATGAATGATGGAACTAGCTCAGAAGTAAATGAAAATAATTATGAGCACCGTATGGTTAATGAATTCATTGAATTCTCAGATGCTGTCAAAAATAATGATTTAGAAAGATGTTATAAAATGTTAGATCATAGCTTGATAGTTAGTGAAGTTCAAACAATTGCTAGGCATAAAGGTGGGATAATATTCCCAGTGGATGATTTTACAGAAACAGAAAGTTAATTTGAATTTTATAATGGGATAGCACAGCAGCTTATGTATCAGGCATACTAATCTTAGACCAATGTATGCCTGATTTTTTATCTGATAGTAATATCGTCAGCAGCTGCATTATTAGATATTGATTTTTTTATGAAATTAATCTATTTATATAATCTAAATCTAAACTATTATCAATGATTTTATACTCTTTATTTGAGTTATCATAGTCATTTATAATATTAATATATTCTTTCCCCTGTATGATAATCTCAGTAGTAATCCTGCTTTTATCATAAATGAAAATATGAATAGCACCCTTTGTTTTATCCGTTGTACTACCATAATGTCGAGCTAATTTTATGTTGGAAACATTAGCTAAAATTTCATTAATTCTATCCTTATCTTTAATTGATTTATCTTGTCTCGAAAGTGTACTTCTAATCTCTACTTGTTCAATATTTTCTTTGTTATAATCATTTAATAAAAAACTATTCAAAGTTCCAGCTTTGTGGTATAAGTAATATCCTGTTCCTAAAGCTAATATTAATAAAATTGAAAAAACAATATTGAAAATTTCTTTTTATTTCTCATAAATAATAACTCCTAACATACAAGTCATGTAAACCAAATTATACCATAAAATTAAACTGAATTATATTTCATAATAGGTTTTTATATATAAATTTTGTTTTTAAAGTAACCTTCATTGGCTGCTAGTACCAAATGGAAATGTGGGGATAAGCATCATGAAATGAGATAATTTATATTATTGGCATAGCTAGGGAATTATTAATCTTAATGCACAAATGAATTATAAATTAATACAATGAAATTGAGTTAATTATTTGTAGGAGAATCAATAATATTTTATGGAAGACAATAATAATCAAATGAGTAATAATGATCAGATGAACAATGATGATCAGTTACAGATAGCAATTCAAGGGGTAAAAAAAGCAATTCAAGGAGAAAGAGAAGATGAATTGTTTTATGATTATCTTATTAGTGAAGCGCCAACAAATGAAGAGAAAGAAATAATATCGTCTATTAGAGATGATGAACGTAGACATAATATGTTGTTTAGAGGGATCTATGAGGATTTTACTGATGATATGGATGCTACAATGGCGGGTGAAGAAGAAAATTTTGAGGTCCCTGAATCATATTTAGAAGGTATTAAGAAAGCTTTATTTGGAGAACTAGCAGCAGTAGAAAGATATAGAGTTATTAGGAGAGGACTTCCTGAAGGAGTTTACAGGGACGTATTATTCGATATAATTACAGATGAATTAAAACATGCTTCAAAATACAATTATCTATTTACATTAAATAGTGTTGGAAATAATTTATCCATGAATAGAAGTTTAATGAGACAAGATACAGTTGTTACAGAAAATATGGATAACACAAATGATCTTACTCCAGATGATTGGGTTAGTTATATTTCTCCATTAGTTAATCGAGCTTTAACAGAATCAAAAGAAGGGGTTAACTCTGAGCATTTATATCAAGAATTTATATTATCAGGAGTACTTGTTGGTTTAGGAAAGAATCCTAATGAAGCCATGGAACAGGTTGAAGAGTGGCGAAAATCAGGAGCTTCAAAGAAATTAGCTATGAGCAAAATGAGCAGATATTTTAATGATTTAGATAACATTTAAATATAAATATCCACCTATAATCTATACTTATGTGTATACCTCACCGAAATGAATAATATACTTTTGTTCCAGTTTTTGGGCAATTATGATGGGTGATTCTAGGGCTATAAAGTTGAACCCAAAGTGCTAGCCTCAAAGAACAAGCTTTGAACTAGCACATTTGGAACAACTTATAGCCAAAGAATCACATCCATCAAAATTACCAATAAAACATTCTACAAAAGTATATCACTCATTTCTGGTTTGAAGGTATTTCATAGTTTAAGTATAGTTTATGATTTCAAGTGAAGATATGAACTTAGAGTTTTAACAACTTTGTAAGTATATTCATATTAATCTTTATAAATTAACTAATGAAAAAGCGTGTAAAATAATTTATAATTTCCAAATTTTTAATACCACAACACTTATGAATGTTGTGGTATTTTATTAAGAAATATTCATGATAAGTACCTATTAAGATTCATATTCATAATATAAATTATTAATAAATTCTTTGGAGAAAGATATGTTTGATATAGGTCCATACAGAACAATGATGAGAGCATTGGAAAAAGCTACTGCATATAGAAGAGACGGGATAATTTATGTATTTGTGACAGGTGAGATGCCAACGCCATGCGATGAAGTTAAAATAGTTGGTACGTATCCAGGCGATATTGTGCATATAAAAGATCCAGGTGTAGCAGAACTTTTTATTAAAATGGGGCGTAAGCCTGAAGAAGAAGGGGAGTATTGCATTCCTATAGTGATGCCATTTTTTATTGAGGCAGAGATAGAAGATTCGAATCATGATGAAGCAGCAATTTATGTGAATGACAATTTGTATAAAAGGATAGAGATCGAAGAGTGGAATGAGACATTTGCGCGCGTGAGAAAGGAGTAAATGTTATACATTTACAGTATAGTAATTTAGATTTTTATTGTTTTGTAATTGTGAAAGAATCTATATACCATAATATTCGGGTATGTAGTAGATTTGTGTACAACAAATCTACTACATTCTTTTTTTTTGTTTCATGGTAGATTTGAAATAGTATACTTTAAAATAACAAGGGAGGATTCTAAAGGAAATTTCACTCTCAAATTGTCCATAGCCCATTTTCAATTGTTACTAATCAAGATATTATCTTCTTGATTGTATAAGCACATTTTTAGGTAAGGTATACGTTGATGGTGTTATTGAAGCAGATGAAGTATTCTTTGCTGAAAGTTTTAAAGGCACAAAACCTTCTAATATCCTAAGACGCTCTCGTAAAATAGGTAAACAAGTTAAGAAAAAAATAGAAAGCCAATGTATGTATGGCATATGTGGTATTTTGTAAATTATGTTACAATAAGTATTATAAAAAAACTATAATCAAGTAAGCAATAGCAATTAATTAAGAGCATTATTTAAAAAGGAGGTTCGTTAATGAAGATTATTAGTAAAACTAATGGTATTAATTTTGGAGTTTCAAGTGAATTTAAAAGCGAATATCTTGCACCAATAATACAAAATTTACTGTTTAAAGCGGAAAATGAGTGGGATGATTATAATGAAGTTTATCATTGTTGTAAATTAATTGAGAATGTAAAAAGCAATGAAAATATAAATATGGACTTTCATATTATGAAGAAAGACGAAAAATGTTTAGGTGTTGCTCTTGTTAGTAGTGGCATTCTTGATTATAAGACGTTTTTTAAAGAACCTATACAGATAAACGAAGAGGATAAAGACATTTTGATATTCAACTATTTTCATATAGCCCAAGAAGGCAGAGGAAATGGAGAAATGTGGTTGAAGAACATAATACAATATTATAAATCTAAACATTATAAAGCAATTTATTTAAAATCAAGTCATCCAAAGGTATTTTCTATGTATAATCGTTTGGGTATAGAAGTAGGGGAATATTCAAGTTGTAGTGATAATAATTTATTTCATAGGAAAGGAAAAATATTTAAAATTATACTTTAAAGACATATATATAAGTATTTCATAATTTTCATATATATTAAGTATTGTAGGTGGGAAATCCCACTTATAATTTTTATAGGCTATATTTCAACATTATAGTACCAACATAGCCTATTTTTAAGATAATTCTAGACTTCTACTCTACATATTTAATTAAAGCTTCTCTTTCTAGTATTATTACCTTTTTGTATTTTAGTTTAATATATCCTAGTTTGCTAAAGTAGTTTAATATCTTGGTGGTTGTAACTCTATTTAGACCAATACAAGAAGCAATTTCTTCATGAGAATAAGGAATGCAATCTTCGCTTATATTTTTATCTTTATTAGGAACAGCTGTCTGCTGCAATAAAAAATTAGCTACTTTTTCATAACGATTATAAAAGTAAGCTTGGTTAAGCAGACTTGAAAGATGATTACATGTATTTGAAAGCAACTGAAAAAGCAGAATCATTAATTCTTTTGATTGAGTTAAGTAAGGATACAGATCTTCTAATGAACAAGAAATCAATTCAACATCATTAACCGCGCTTACTGTAGTAGGCTGTTTTGAGCTTTGAACGAAAGATGATTCGCCAAATATTCTGCCTTTTTCAACTATTTCTATTGTAATTTCACTGCCATCTTTTGAAGAAGAATACACTCTTACTCGACCATTTTTTATCAAGTATAAATGGGTTGCGTTATCATCTTGCATATAGATAATATCATTCTTATTGTATGTTAATGATTTTCCAACTTTTTCAAAATAATAATATAATTCTTCTGGAATTTTTATTTTATCCAAATTTTTCACCTTCTTTTATGAGATTGTAACATAGATTACATTTTTGTTTCAAGTATTATGGTATTCTGTGTCTTGGGGTGATAACATGAAAGGAAAAATCAATAGTTTAATTTACATTCTTCTAGGAAATATATTAATAGCTTTTGCTATTAGCACATTAATATTAGAGAATAATATTATTGTTGGTGGAGTTACAGGATTAGGAAGAGTGATAAATCATTTTACTGGGGCAAGCTTGACAATAGTTGTGTACATTATAAGCATTGCATTATTTTTATCGGCATTATTTTTTTTAGGAAAGAAATTTGCTTTATCTACTTTAGTATCTACATTTTTATTTCCTATTCTTTTGGACTTTTTTGAAAAGCATGAAAATCTGCATCATTATTGCAATGATATATTATTATCATGTGTCCTTGCAGGATGCTTAATAGGAATAGGAGCAGGACTTATATTAAAAGCAAATGCATCATCTGGTGGAATTGATATTATAGGAATTATAATAAATAAAAAATTTAATACTCCAGTTCATATCACTTTAAATGTCATTGATTTATGCATTTTAACTTTGCAGATTACATTTTCAAGTGCTACTAATGTATTGTATGGTCTGGTTGTTGTATTTTTAACTTATTTTATGTTAAATAAGACTTTAACTTTTGGAAAAGAAATGATACAAGTAGTTATTATGAGCGATCATTATGATGAAATAAAAAAGGCTATTATCTCAGAGGCAGATACAGGAGTAACTTTATTGCATGCAGAAAAAGGATACTCAAAAGTTGAAGCTAAAGCTATCAGCACAGTTATTCCGGCTGAGAAGCTGCAAAAAGTAAAAAATATTGTTAATAAAATTGATTATAGCGCTTTTATAACAGTGTCAGACGTTAGGGAAGTTGGGGGAAGAGGATATACTCTAAATCGTGCATATGACAATTTAGATGTGTCTACAACGTAATTAATAAAAAATGATTAATAATAGTAATTTAAATGCTCAAGGTGAAATATTTATATATATTTTGCCTTGAGTATTTTTTCATATATAAAATATATTCTATAGGAAATTTGCTATAAATACTGTATTATAATAATGTTATTTTAAATAAGTTATATAAACTATGTTAAGATATAAAAGTTAATATATTTAAAAGAGAGAGGATCATATATGGATAAAGATGAAACATTAGTTAACGATAAATTAGAAGGTCTGACTGCACATGAAATTTGGGAAAAGTTATACAATAAAGAACTTGGATCTAAAAAAAGTATCTTAGAATACATTGATTTAACAAAGGTATTAAAAAAGGGAAATGCAAGTGAGGAACAGATTACGGATACATATAATTATATTTATACTAAAATTGATAATTTAAAGGATGCTATAAAGCCTAATACAATAATGTATTTAAAGAATAGTTTAAAATCACAGCTTGGAAAGTATGTTAAAGAAAAAGATCCCAAGCCAATAAATCATTTTATAGAATTTTTTAAAGCTGCATATCCTGAAAATAGTAGAAGAAAAGATTTTACATGGGTGTTAATGGATATAAACAGTATATCAGAGGAGCAGGCATGGACTACTTTAACTTATATAAATAGAGAGTGCCTAAGTAATTCTATGGAACTAAGTTCTGCTGAAAAAAAAGACATAATAGAAGTAATTAAGAAATTGATTGCTAAAGGAAATGTTAAATTTATAAATAATATGAAAAGTCTTAAACAATTCACTGATATTTTAGGAATAAATATCATAAATGATGGTAAAGGATTCAAAGTAAAACATAAGATTATCTAAAGTTATCTAATACAAGCTATCTGTACTACTTCTGTTAATATTTTTATAGATTATAATTTATCATACTGGTTAATATATTACTGCAAAACAAAATATTAATTAAGGGAGGTAGATGCATATGTCATCAAATAATAGTGGAAGAAACAGAACATTAATACCAGAAGCAAAACAAGGATTAAACAGATTAAAAGCTGAGGTTGCTTCAGAAGTTGGATTAAATGATTACGAAAATCAAGATAAGGGAAACCTTTCTTCAAGACAAAATGGATATGTTGGCGGAAACATGGTAAAACACATGATTGAAAGCTACGAACAAGGTTTAAAGTAATTAGTAATCTAGAATAATAGAAAGCTATTTCTTAGTAATATAATAGATACTATACCCTTTAGGTTAAAAAGCTAGCAGACACTTATAACATTGTTATATTTGTTCTGTTAGCTTTTTATAATTTTTAAAGGCATATATGCTAAATGATTAAACTATGCAAAACAAATGAAAAAAGGTTATAATTAGTAATATAATAAATGCATTAATTCTAGATAAATCAACTATTTTTAATAAAATATAAAGAATTAAAGCAAGATTTACTACTAGGAGATATGCTGAAAATTATTAAGCCGTGGAAGTGAGATTATTGGATTATGTTATAGAATTGTTTAATCATTACGGATATATAGCAGTGCTTATAAGTTTAGTGTTAGAATTAATAGCATTTCCCTTGCCTGGTGAGGCACTAATGACTTATTGCGGATATGTTGTTTATATGAATAAAATGAGTTACCTGATCAGCATTATAATGGCTACAAGTGGGGCTATAATAGGTATTACCATATCATATTTCATTGGCAGAGTGTTAGGAACAAGATTAATTGAGAAGTATGGATGTTATATTCATCTAAATAGAAATAGGTTAAATAAGATTTCAACATGGTATCAAAAATATGGTAGTATGTTGTTGATTGTAGCATATTTTATTCCAGGAATAAGGCATATTACAGGATACTTTTCTGGTATAACTAAGGTATCATATAAGAAGTTTGCGGTTAGTGCATATCTAGGTGCATTAATATGGACTACTACATTTATATCTTTGGGGAGGATTCTTGGAGCAAACTGGAATAAATATAATGAAGTATCAAAATGGTACCTATTAATAGCAGTTTTAATCATTATATTACTCATATTTCTTTACATCAATAATAAGGAAAAAGTGAATACATCTATTAAATTTACACAAAAAGAGTTTATTAAAATACTTTATTCAATTCTAGAAGTAAGGATATTGGTTACAGGATTAGCAGTTTTATTTTTGATATTTATAGTTGTTATGATAGGATTTATCTAAGATTAGAAAGTTGCTTTTTCATAGAGAATAAAATTTATAAAAAAGGATGATGCAAATGAATATTACATATGTTGAACATAGCTGTTTTTCAGTTGAACTTGATAAAGTGGTTTTAATATTTGATTATTTTAAAGGTCAGCTTCCAGATTTTGATCCAGAAAAAACAATATACGTGTTTTCAAGTCATAATCACCATGACCATTTTAATATATCTATTTTTCAGTTATTAAATAAATATCCAAATGTTGTGTATATTTTTTCAAAAGATATTAAGAAGAAATTTGGACGAAAATTTTTTAATACTCATGGTGTTGCTGATGAAGTTTATGAAAAAATAGAATTTATTGATAGTAATAAAACTCTTGAAATACCAGATTTAAGAATAGAGACTTTAAATTCCACAGATGAGGGTGTAGCATTTATTGTAACGGCAGATGATAAAACAATCTATCATGCTGGAGATCTCAATCTATGGTGGTGGAATGGGAGAGATCAAAGGGATAATGAAAGTGCAAGAGAACGATTTGAAGAAGAAATTGATAAAATCAAGAATAGGCATTTTGATGCTGCATTTGTAGTTTTAGACCCAAGACAAGGAGAAGAGTTTTATTTAGGATTTGACTATTTTATGAAAAACACTGATACGGATAGAGTGTTTCCAATGCATTTTTGGGAGGATAGTTCCGTAATAGAACGATTAAAGGAAATGAAATGTTCAGAAGATTATCGTAATAAAATATTTTTAAAATAAATTAAAAAAGAGTGATTATTATGTTGTTAAGTTTTTTAGTATATAACAAACAACAATTGACACTCTTTTTTTGTTTATTATATTAAACTATCAGTTAATGCAATCCTGATAATTTTATAAACAATGAATTAAATTATTTAGAGCTTATATACTAATTATTCTCTATTATTTAAGTTATTAATAAAAGTTACTCAACTCTTTTAAATGGGATAACATTATTTTTTTTAGGTATATGCGGAAAAGTGTTATCTTCAATTTCCTTTTCAGCAATATTTAAATCAATATCTTTATTTAGTAATTTAATAAATGATATAATTCTTTCTCTGCGAGTTTGAAATAGCATTTTGTTCATTAAAATTCCCCTTTTCATAAAAATTAATATGAAAATAGCTTGCCCTCAAATGAATAAAATATTCAAAATTAGGCACAACAATTTTATAATTTTGAAAATATATAATTAAGTAAAAAAATAGCCCCTTAATTTAATAAGGGGCTGGTAAAAGAGAAGAATAACAGCCGGGGGTGCAATTTAATAAGTTTGAATCTTATATCAAGAGTAGTTTATGAAACATCACAATATATATTCAAGTTATAATTAGTAAAAATAGTGGTTTTCAGGATATATTGTTTTAATTTATTAATGACTATACATAATCGGTTATATTTAAGACAGAAACTAATTTTCTCATTAATATTATATTGAAAATTGGCTAAACATAGGTATAATGTTAGATTAATACTATTTTTTCTAATATTTTTAAAGAGTATAAGTGTCAATTACGGTTAATATATTAATGTCAAAACAAATAAAAATAAACCAGTAGAAAATACAAGCAAACCCTCCTTATGCAACAACTTTGGCAATATATCCTACGGGTTTATCTGATGAAATTATAAAAAAACTTCTTGAATATATTAATAAATAAAGGAGAATTAATTATGGATTCTATAAACAAAATAGATAGTGAAATTTATAAGATGGAACAAAACCTACTAAATATAATAAAGGAAAAGGTTGATTTGTTCGATCCTGATGTAATTGTTGCAAGCGAGCGATTAGATTCTATTTTGGACGAGTATAGCCATTTAATTCAATTAAGCTAGATTAGGAAGCTGGATAAAAAAGAGTTCTCTAAAGAGGGGCTCTTTTTTGTGATATAAATATAGATATCGAACTTTAAAACTAGACTTATGTGGTAACTTACCGAAATCATAAATATTTTGTTCCGAAAAGCTATGAAAATATCGCTGAAGGTTCTAAGCAGCAGGTTGTATCCACTTTAGCATGCTCCAACTTTCAGTTTGACAAGCTAAAATGGAACAACCTACAGCTAAGAACCTTTAACAGCTCATTTTCAAATGTTTTCTCTACAAATATATTTATGATTTCTTGTGAAGATATGAACTTAAAGTCTCTTAGTAATTTTGTAAATCTGTTCATCTAATAAGTCTAATTCTTAGGTTGTTTATGAATAGGGCTCCAGAATGAGAATGGAAATTATATGGACATCAGTCAAAATTAAATATATATTTGTTACAGATGAATATGAAAATTTCTCTGCGTGATATATTTCAAACTTTTAATGGGCAACCCTATGATAAACCAATTAAAAGTTAGATTTATACTATGGAATATATCCTAACTAGGAATAAGAATTATGCTTTTGTAACCACAAGGGTCATAATATGAAATGTTTCATTGGGAATTTGATGGTTTTGATTCTTAGATTAAAAGTTGTTCCAAGTATGCTAGTTCAAAGCTTGCCTTTGAGGCCAGCATACTTGGAACAACTTGTGATTTTAGAATCATCCATCATAATTTCCTTAGAAACTGGAACAACAGCATAATTCTTATTTCGGCGAGATATACGCATAAGTATGGATTATAGTTGGATATCAATAGAAATTGATTTATTTTTGGGCGATTATTCCGTAGAAGTCTTCACCAATATCTATAGTTGATATGGTCGAAAAATTAAGCTCATCTAATAGTTTTATTAAATCCATCCTGTCTAATCTATGCTCAATAGGTGGTCCAAAATCACTATCAATTTTTTCCCATTCAAGTATAGCAATTTTCCCGTCTGGGCATATTATTCTTTTTACTTCATTTAAAAATTTCTCTTTTTCTTCGACTTCATGAATTATATTACTTGCAAAAGCAAATGTGACTGAATTGCTTTCTAATTTTAAGTAATTTTCATCTGTCAAAATAGTCTCAACATTTGATATGTTATTTTCAATTATTTTTTCTTCAACATCTTGCAACATTTCATCTGATATATCAAGTGCTAATATCTTACCGTTTTTTCCTACAATTTTAGAGGCGGGAATAGTAAAATATCCAATGCCGCATCCTATATCAGCCATTACATCTCCAGTCTGCAGATCAAGATTAATAAGTGTCTGTTCAGGTGGCAATATTTTTCTTCTCTTTTCATTTTCTATCTTGAGCGTGTCTTTTGCATCTAGTTTTTGTGTCATCATTTAAAAATACACCTCCTAAAATTTGTTTTAGGCACATGAAAGAAAGTAATAGACCAAAGATTCATAAGATATTTCGTATAGTTTCTCCACAACACTACCGTTTTATCTTGAAGAAACTTTCCTTTATCCATGCTCTATTTGTCCTGTATGAGTTCAATTAAATTAAGCTGGAATATAAAATTCCGTATTAAAGGTTTCACATAAAAAGATATTAAGAGTACATAAATATTATGCACTTTCAATAAATAATTATTAACCATAATTATATTTTTTAGTAATAAATATTGCATTTATTAAATATAATATCTTGAAAAAATAGAAAGAGGAATGTTATGGAGAATATAAGTAGTGGAAATGTTACAGGTAGTACTGGCGAAAATATGATACCAAATACGGCTGGAGGTGCAACTTTAAGTGCAGGAGGTGCTACAGGAAGTGCTGCTGGGAATGTCACAACACCAAGTACTGGAGGTGCTACATTAGGTGCAGGAAACATTACAGGAAGTGCCCCAGCAAATACTGGAACAACACCAAGCGCTGGGGGTGCTACACCAAGAATAGGTGGCTTGAAGGTACAATGTTTCAGAGGAAATGATTATATTCCATTAGATAGAGCTAGAATAACAGTAAGAGGACAATCTACTTTAGGTAATGATAGAACCATTGAGTTAATTACTGATGTAGTTGGATTAACTGATATTATAGAACTACCAGCACCACCCTTAGAATATTCATTAAATCCTAATAGTAATCAAATACCCTACAGTTTATATGATATAACTGTTGAGAGAGAAGGTTTCAATCCTATAGCTATAAGAGGGTGCCAAGTGTTTCCTACGGAAATTGCATATCAGATATGTAATTTACAAACTAACTCAAGCAGAGGCCCTATGAGGCAAGAAGTTATAGACATACTGCCAAATACTTTGAATGGAAATTTTCCTCCTAAGATTCCAGAGGCAGAAGATAAAACATTACCACCGCCAAGTTCAGGGGTTGTATTGCCACAGCCTGTAGTGCCTGAATTTGTCATTGTTCATCAAGGTGGCCCAAATGATCCGTCAGCACCAAATTATAAAGTGCCATTTAAGGATTATATAAAAAATGTTGCTTCATGCGAAATATATTCAACTTGGACAGAATCAGCCATAAGAGCAAATGTTTTTTGCATTGTATCTTTTACATTAAATAGGATCTTTACTGAATGGTATAGAGGTAAGGGGAAGAATTTCGATATTACAAGTTCTACAGCTTATGATCAGGCATTTAATTATGGTCGAAATATTTATGATAACATAAGTGAAATCGTAGATGAAATTTTCTCGACATATATAAGAAGAGTTGGAAGGAAACAACCGCTTTTTGCACAGTATTGCGATGGAAAGAGCGTTACTTGCCCTAACTGGTTAAGTCAATGGGGAAGTCAGGAATTATCACGCCAAGGCCTTGGACCATATGATATATTAACACGTTACTATGGCAACAATATTGAATTAACAACAGCTGAGAAGGTTGCTGGAATACCAGTATCATACCCTGGAAGAGAATTAACACTTGGGTCATCAGGAGCATCTGTAAGAGCAATTCAAGGTCAACTAAACAGAATAGCAAGAAATTATCCGCTCATTCCTAAGGTGGCTGAAGATGGAAAATATGGACCAAAGACAGCTGCGGCAGTAAAAACATTTCAACAAATATTTACATTGCCTCAAACAGGAGTAGTTGATTATGCAACATGGTATAGGATATCAGATATTTATGTTGGGGTAACAAAACTTGCAGAACTTAATACAACTGAATCAAGCAGAAGCCTTAGAATGAATGAATTTAGACCACCGATTATACCTGGATTTGATGACGAAAGAAATATTCCAAGATTTTATTATTAAAATAAAAGTGTGCCCTTTAGAGTAAAAATATACTTTAAAGGGCACATTCAATTTGTTTTATTTTCCTGGGATATGGGTTCTTATTAATTCGGTTGGAGATAATATTTTATCAATAATATCTTCAGGTAATATTTGTTCTTCTAGAAGAATCTCTCTTATGGTCTTTCCAGTGGCTAAGGCTTTTTTTGATATTAAGCTGGCTTTATCATAACCTAGGTGAGGAACTAAGGATGTTGCGGAAACTAAGGAATTTTCTAGGTTTTCTAAACATCTATCCTCATCCATTTTTAGATCATTTATGCATTTATCTTTAAAAAGTGTGACGCTTCTTTCAAGAAGTTCTAGAGATTCAAGTAGACATTCTGCTATAAGTGGAGTAAAAGCGTTTAGTTCTAATTGTCCCATAGAACTTGCCATGGTTATAGCGCTGTCATTAGAAATAACTCTTAAGCTTACTTGAGCAACCATCTCTGGGATAACAGGATTAACTTTTCCAGGCATAATTGTTGAGCCTGCCTGCATCTTAGGAAGAATTACTTCTCCTATTCCACCACGAGGTCCAGAATTAAGGAGCCTCAAATCATTTGAAATCTTAAGAAGATTTACGCTGCACGATTTTAAAAGGCCAGAAGTTTCTACGAATATATCACAGTTTTGTGTAATGTCCATAGGGTAATCAGATCTTGCTATTCCAAGGCCAGTTAGGTTTTGGATAATATCTGTCATCATAAATACATATTTATTTGTAGCATTTAAACCTGTACCTATAGCAGTACCACCAAGGTTTATCTGTCTTAATCTTTCTTCTACTTTGTATATTCTCCATCTATCTCTTTCTATGGCTTTAGAATATGCTCCAAAGCTTTGTCCAGCAGTCATTGGAAGTGCATCCATTAATTGAGTTCTTCCAAGCTTTATTATATCTGAAAATTCATTTTCCTTAATTTGAAGAGCTTCTTGCAGACTCGATAAAGAATCACTTAACTTTCTTATTAATCTAATTGCTGCAATTCTAAGGGCAGAAGGATAAACATCATTAGTTGATTGGGACATGTTAACATGGTTAAGAGGATGAACTAAATTGTAGTCTCCTTTAACTCCACCTAATAATTCAATAGCTCTGTTAGCTATAACTTCATTTACATTCATGTTAGTAGATGTACCAGCTCCACCTTGAAATGCACTTAGTTTAAATTCAGAATCAAATTTCCCATCTATAACTTCTTCACTTGCTTTTATTATTGCATCGGCTTTTTCAGGGTCAAGAAATTTCAAGGTTTTATTTGTAATAGCAGCAGCTTTTTTTATAAGTGCAATTTCTCGTATTAAATTTAAATTTACACTTTTGCTGTTTAAATCAAAATTCTCCAAAGCTCTTGCTGTATTTATTCCACTATATGTAGAATTATCAATATTCTTTTCACCTAATACATCTTGTTCTAATCTATAATTCAAAATGAACACTCCTTAATATTTTTGTACTGATAATAAAGCATCAATAAATAAAGAATTATTTTGCAATGTATATCTTTATATTTTATATTATAATAGAATAAGCAACTTAAAAAAATATTTTTGAGTAATTAAAATTAATTCAAAGGAGAAATAATATGAGTTTAAATACAACACCGTCTGGAGAAAGAGTACATATTGCTCTATTTGGTATGACAAACGCTGGAAAATCAAGTATTATAAATGCACTTACAAATCAAGAAATTTCAATTGTTTCTGATGTTAAGGGGACAACTACAGACCCTGTTTATAAAGCTATAGAAATTCTTCCGATAGGACCTTGTATGATTATTGATACAGCAGGACTTGACGATGAAAGTGAATTAGGTGAGTCAAGAAAAAAGAAAACTATTGAAGTTTTATCAAAAACAGATGTTGCATTAGTAGTGGTAGATGCTACTGTTGGAGTTACTGAAAATGATAGATCAATAATAGATCAAATAAAGGAAAAGAAGATACCTACAATTTGTATTTTTAATAAGGCAGATAAGAAAAGTATAGAAAAAGAGGAATTAGCTGAGTTAGAAAAAACAATTGGAACTACTGTCGTTTCAGTTTCTGCATTAAATAAAAATGGAATAGATGAGCTTAAGCAAAAAATTATAAGCGTAATACCAGATAATGAAGATAAATTTAAATTAGTTGGAGACCTTATAAGCCCAGGAGATTTAGTTGTTCTTGTTACACCTATTGATAAGGCAGCACCTAAAGGAAGATTAATCCTTCCTCAGCAGCAAACAATAAGAGACATAATTGAAAGTGATGCTATAGCTATAGTAACAAAAGAGCATGAGCTAAGAGAAACTCTTGAAAATTTAAAGAAAAAACCTAAACTTGTTATAACAGATTCACAAGTTTTCTTAAAGGCATCAGCAGATACCCCTAAAGATATTATGCTTACATCATTTTCAATATTGCAAGCAAGATATAAGGGAGACCTTATGGAGCTTGTAAAAGGAGCTAAAGCAGTAGAAAGTTTAGAAGATGGGGATTATGTATTAATCTCAGAAGGATGCACTCATCACAGACAATGTGACGATATTGGAACAGTTAAAATACCAAGATGGGTACGTCAAATGACAGGAAAACAAATTAATTTCGAATATTCTTCTGGAAATTCATTTACTGATGATGTTAAGAAATACAAACTTATCATTCATTGTGGCGGCTGTATGTTAAATAGAGCTGCTATGCTTTCAAGAATTGATAATGCAGTTAAATACGAAATTCCAATTGTAAATTATGGAGTATTAATAGGATATGTTCAAGGAATTCTAGAAAGAGCACTTGAACCTTTCCCAATGGCAAAAGCAATATATGATGGAGATTTTAATTAACCCAAAGTTACCGAAATCATAAATATTTTGTTCCGAAAAGCTATGAAAATATCGCTGAAGATTCTAAGTCCCAGATTTCACCACTTTAGCATGTTCCCACTTTCAGTGTGACAAGCTAAAGTGGAACAATCTACAACTAAGAACCTTAGCAGCTCATTTTCAGATGTTTTCTTCATATTATGACCCTTGTGGTTACAAATATATTTATGATTTCTGGTGAAGATATGGATTTAAAGGCTTGGTAAATATGTTTATATAATAAGTCAAGTGTTAAGATGTCTTTACTAATTAGAGTGTTAATAATAATGAAATGAAGGAATTATAAACAAATGTAAATTATGAAGTAGTAAATAAAAAAACGTACATTTCAATATTTAAAAATATGTTATAATTGGGATGAGATGTCAATGAGTTATTTTATTTATAGATAAAGGAAGATTATTTTATGAAAAGTTATTATTATTTTTTAGCACTTGTAACATATGTAATATCCTTTTTAATATGTTTTAATATCTGCTTAAAAGTAGATATAGAAAAATTTATATGTGGTAAAATAAGCAGAAGAGTTTGTTTAGTTATAATTGCTTTGTTATTTAGTATTATTGGTTCTTTAGCCATAGATAGTTTAAATATTGCAAGAGAATACAGATCTTTGATTGATTGTTTTTTTGTTGCTGGACCAGCGACGGCTCTTTTTGTTTGGGCAATACCAGTAAAACTAAATCGTAATCATCCATGAGTAACAATTAATACAAGTAAAGACTAAATTGAAATATTGCATGATCATCTAGAAGTTGTAATGTTTTTTTGCATGATTTAGACATAATACACAATGTTCTTATATTTAGTATTATAGGTGTATAATCCAACCTATAATTTATTCAAGCTATATTTCAACATAATATTAAAATACAGCCAAAATAAAAATACCAACATTTCAATTTAAGAAAAGTTGGTATTTTATTTTGGCTATGATAGTTGCTATTGGAATACCTAAATCACTTATTTGAGGCATAAAATTTTAGCGCTGTCAGAGTATATAGATATATATATGTTGCAACTAAATATATAAGTAATTATATTAAATGGTTGAAATGACTTAAAAATAGAGAGATAATGCATGTGTGTTTTGTGTAATATTTTGTAAGTGATGTTATAATAAGTGTTATATAAAACTATAGTCTAATGAGCAATAGTAAATTAAAGCTGACTAGCAACATAGTATTTTCAGAAGGAGTGAAGTGGTGAGAAGTGCAATTTTAGAAAAAGGTGAATACTGCTATACACATATGTATAAGGTTTTCAATGCCATAGAAAATGAACAGTTAAAATACAATTGGCTCATTACTGATTGTGAATGTTATCCTAAAGATAAAGGCATTAATAAAATGTTTTCAAAAGAATATATTTGGATTTCAGGTGAACAACTTACAGAAATAATTAGTAAGGGTGATTTTCAATTTGTTTGGGGTGTATTTTCAGCATTCTCACAAGAGGTCACTCTTGAAGAGGCATTAAGATATGATTTACCCGTTGCAGATGGATATAAAGGCTTCTGGGTAAATAATGTGAGGATTCAGCATCCTTTAGCAGAAGTTGAAATTGTTGCATGGGATAGTGCCCTTACTTTGTTAATTAGTAAGGATGATAATTTAGTTCAAAAATTTCGTAGTAATCTCCCTCTGTCCAAAGAGTTATCAGCCTTAAATGCAAAAAATAATAGAATGGGATAGTTCACTTTTCGTAGATATGACGTAGTAAATTATAAAAAGTGTTCTTTGAAAATTGAATAATGAGATATTTACAAAATATGCTATAATTGATTAGTGATAGTAAATTATTACGAATGATAATAGAAGCTAATAAAATGGAGTGGTTTTTTTGAAAACAGAAGATCTTATTGTAACCGTGGTTATAATTGCATTATTTGTTATAGCTATTAAAGTGTATATTAAATCAGAAAAAAATATTAATAGGTATATTAATATTTTAAAAAAAGAGGCGATAATTTTATTTCCTATATCAGTATTAATGCTAATGTATCAAATATATAAATCTGGCCAATGGCACTTATCTCCAGAAACATATTTTTATATTTCTGTATCTTCTAATCTCACATGCATTTTATTAATTCTAGGTAATAAATATTCACTATTTAGAAGGAATGATAGATACTTACTAGCTTTAAGCTTATGTATAGTTTTTAGCCCAGTATGGAACATAGTTTTTTTCATAATAGCTATATTGGGAATATAATAATGTATAATCTTCTTAAATTATGAATCACTAAAAATAAATAGCAAATTGTAAAATCGTATTATTCACGAAATGAATTGGCGATTTTTTTATTTCGCAATTTGTAGATTTGACGTAGCAAAGTATAAAAATGTTCTTTAAAAATTAAATAAAGCTATATTACAAAATATGCCATAATTGATGCGGAATAGTAATTTTTGTAAAGTAAGTTAATTTAAGGAGAAGTATTTATGAGTGTTTCATGGGAATGCAAAGCTGGAGATAATGATGTAATCTATTTTATTGATAACTGCATAGATACACCAGGATATGATGTTAATGGAAAACTTGATATCGAAAACACAACTGAATATAAAGTCGGGGATAAAGTGTATTTTCTTGACTGGGATTATGAAATAATTGGAGATAATCAATATACAATAATAAAATTCAAAGATGGAACTGGAAAAGTTTCTTCTGCGAATGAAACCTTCTTTGTTACAGAGGATGTTTGGGAAGGTTTAAAAGTTTATTTTAAAGAATACCTTTCAAGTAACTTATGAAAGTATAATTTTGTTACTGATATATAAAAGAAGCTAATTTATTTATTACGTAATCTTATAAAATTATGAATTAATAAAATTAAATACTAAATTGTAAAATCGTATTATTCAATAGATTGGATTTGCGATTTTGGTACGCAATTCTAAAATAAGACGTAATAGTGAATTAATGCTAAATAATGATCGCTTATTTATAAATTCATAAATAGAGGTTTTATAGTATTATATTCATAATAAAAATACAAAAGGGAGATGTATGCGATGGCACGCGTAAATGCAAATGGAATACAAATTGAATATGAAATTTTTGGGGGGAAGACAAATCCTGCAATAGTACTTATTGCAGGAAATGGTGCTCAGCTAAATTTTTGGGAACCAGATTTTTGTGAAATGCTTGCAAAGGAAAATTTACAAGTTATAAGATTTGATAATCGCGATGCGGGATTGTCTACAAAATTCGATGGGTTGGGTATTCCTGATATGGAAAGAATATACCAGGCAGCGCAAGAGGGAAAACCAATTAACGTCGCCTATACATTGGAAGATATGGCTGATGATGTGGCTGGCTTATTAGATGCGCTCAATATAAAGAAGGCTCACATCTGTGGTGCTTCTATGGGAGGCATGATTGCTCAGGTTTTTGCTTATAAACACCCTTCACGTATATATAGTTTAATTTCCATTATGTCATCTACAGGTAATCCAAACAATCCACAAATATCACCAGAAACATTGAAGATTGTTACAGCAATGCCCCCAAATGGACGAGATGCATACATTGATTATACTTTACGTATGTGGAAAAATCTTTGGAGCAAAGGATTTCCTTTTGAAGAAGAACGTGCAATACGATATACTGAAGAAAGCTATGATCGTTCTTATTATCCACAAGGAGCTATACGCCAAAATGCGGCGTTGGTTGCTAATGGAGATAGAAGACAACACCTTTCATTATTAACAGTTCCAACACTGGTCATTCATGGAACTGCAGATCCATTGTTTCCTGTTGAAGCAGGAAAAGATACAGCACGTACAATACCTAATGCTAAATTACTTTTGGTTGAAGGCATGGGACATGATATGCCTAAAGGAACGTGGAAATGCATAGTTGAAGCTATTGCTAATCTAGTAAACGACACGTCTCATTAATGTTAATGGGAAAAGATACAACCATGTTTATTATGTAAGCAGAAAGTGGATTGATTATTATCACAAATTCCAAGTTGTAATTAAATTATTTCACATTATTTTTTAATGATGGATCAATAAAATTAATAACAAATCGTAAAATCGTATTATTCAAAAAAATGAATTTACGATTTTTTTTAATGCGCGACACTATTAAAATACGTTTTTTATTGATCGATTTTCAGTACCTTTAGGTCAGTTGTACGGCAATATGCTGGCGTTTTTGCAGTAAAAGAAGATGTTAATATTATATAAAAGCAAAGCAGATATGGGTGTGACCCCCCCCATGATCTTAGAGCGTTCAATATAAGCCTGCTTTGTTAGTTATAGGACAGATCAATATAAAAAAGATTTAGAAAGATACAAGGACGGGATTAATTATTCAGGCTAATATTTTTGATTTTTCATAAATGTAGTTTTTAGTAATAAATAATAAAAGCATTACTGAAAATATGATATAATTGTATATTATGTTATTAAATACAATAAGTTACATAGGCGGGGTAAAGAATGAAAAGTTTGAGATTGATAAAAGTGATAGCAAGTTCATTAGTCGTAGCTTCAGTATTAGCACTAAATCCAATAGGAGCGAGTGCAGCGTGGAAGAGTGATCCTAGAGGCTGGTGGTATACAGAAGGAAGTTCATGGGCTACAGGATGGAGGTTAATTAATTCTAAATGGTATTATTTTGATTCTAAAGGTTACATGGCTAAAGATACAACAATTGATGGGTATTATCTAAATGATAGTGGTGCATGGACAGAACTTACAACAAGCGGAAACTTTAAATTTGATAAATCAACTGGAACAATATTAGAATACAATGGTTCTGATAGTTCAGTAGTGATACCGGATAAAATTGATGGTACTGAGGTTAAAAGGATAAGATTTACATCATCGTCTAGTTGTAAGAATTTAACCAGCATATCCATACCAGATAGCACGACTAGTATAGAATCTATAGTCTGTATGAATTGTAGTAATCTAACAAGCATAGTCATTCCTAATAGTGTAACAAATATACAAGCAGATGCCTTTAGTGGCTGTAGTAGTTTAAAAAGTATAATTATTCCAAGTAGTGTGAAGACTATTGAGAGTAGGGCATTTGCAGGATGTAGTGGTTTAACAAGTTTAACTATTCCTAATAGTGTAACAAGTATAGGGAATGAGGTATTTCATCATTGTAGTAATTTAACAAGCATAACAATTCCAGGTAGTGTTAAAAGTATGGGATACAATGTATTTGGTGATTGTGTTAATTTAAAAAGCGTAACAATTTCGGATGGTATAGCAATCATAAATCAGTTTGAATTTCAAGATTGCTATAATTTAACAAGTGTAAAAATTCCTAATAGTGTAACAAGTATAGGAAGAGATGCATTTAGATTTTGTAATGAAGCCAAGTTTTATGTAAGCAGTGAAACAACGAAACAACTTTTGGTTAATTCTGGTGTAAGTGAAAGCCAAGTCATAGTAAGTGCTTAAAAATAAACAATAATTAAGGCACAAACAAAAAAATAAACAGTTTTATAGGGTAGTGTAAAAGCTACTCTATTTTTAAAGAAAAAATAAGCAAGTAGAATCTGATTAGAAATTGAGTAATTCATTAAGTACACCTTTTATTGTAGTCAATGTACCTAATAAGTAAAATGAAGTGTGTATAAGTATATACACTTGATATTGTAGAAAATGTATAGCAACTGAGAAAGAGAATATTCTTTAAAAATCCAACAGGGAAAAGTTTACAGAGTATGGTATAATAAGTTTAAAAATGTAATTAATTGAATATATTTGCTAAAACAATTTTAGAAGGTGAAATATGAATATTACTAAGTTTAAATATTTCTTTTTAGATGCAGTAAAGAATTTAAAAAGAAATAGTACAATAACAGCTTTTTCGGTGATTACTGTATCTGCGACCCTTTTTGTTGTTGGATTATTTTTATTATATCTGCTGTCAGTTGATAAAAATTTTGCAACTCTTTTTGTATCTAATTCAATTAATAAAAATTCTGTTTTTATAGATAATAAAGAAATGGTAATAGTTTTAAAATGGCTTGAAGTTGCAGCTTTTTTGGTACTACCAGTCATTTCATTATTTCTTGTTGTAACCTCATTTAAGATGTCTATTCTTCAAAGAAGGAATGAAATAAATATAATGAAGCTTGTTGGAGCTACTAACTGGTTTATTCGTTGGCCATTTATTATTGAAGGAGTAGTTATAGGAATTGTAGGAGCATTTGTGGGAAATGCACTGCTATTTTTTATATATGACTTTATTTACACCAAAGCATTTGAGTTTATTCCAGAATTAAGTCTTGTGCAACCTGCATTTATAATAAATCCAATGCTTTGGCCATTTGCAATAGTTGGAACGTTTATGGGGTTTATAGGAAGTATTATAGCTTTGAGAAAATTCTTAAATGTATAGTTTAAGAAAGTTGAATAAATTGTTAAAAGTAAATAATAGTATTGAAATTTCGTGTTATCCAGATATGTATTGTAATTTTTTTAGATATGACATAGTAAATTATTGCGTAACTAATGGATAAGTACAAAATATATTTTGTAGTGTCAAATGGAGGTGTTAATAATGAAAATAGTTTTTATGGGAACTCCTGATTTTGCAGTTCCCTCATTGAAGAAAATGATAGAGAAATATAATGTAAGTGCGATTGTAACACAACCTGATAAGCCAAGTGGAAGAGGGAAAAAGGTAGTAATTTCACCAATTAAAGAGGTCGGATTATCGAATCAAATTCCAATTTTTCAGCCAGAAAAAATAAAAACAGACTCTGTAGTTATTGATAAATTAAAAGAAATAAAACCTGATTTTATCATTGTTGTAGCATATGGTCAAATCATAACTCAGCAGATACTTGATATACCAAGACTCGGATGTATTAATCTACATGCATCTCTCCTACCAATGTATAGGGGGTCATCACCAATAAATTGGAGTTTAATAAATGGGGAAATGAAAACTGGAAATACAACCATACTAATGGATACCGGTATAGATACAGGAGATATGCTTATGAAAAGTGAGTTTGACATATCTGAATCTATGACAGCAGGAGAATTGTACGAATTATTAAAAATAAACGGTGCTGAACTCTTAGAAGAAACAATAAATGGAATTGCCACAGGTAAAATTTGTGGCGTAAAACAACAGAGTGATAGGGGTTCCTATGTAAAGATGTTAAACAAGCAAATGGCAAAGATTAATTGGAATGACAGTAGTATTAACATACATAATTTAATAAGAGGATTGAGTTCTTGGCCATATAAAAATATAAACTCATGGCCAACTGCTCATACTTATTATAAGGATGCTCCAATTAAAATATTCAAATCCAAGTCATTAGAGGCAAATATTGATAAACCACCTGGTTATATCATAGATGCAAATAATCAAGGAATTTCAGTCGCCACCAATAATGGTATTTTGGTTATAGAAATATTACAGTTTCCAGGGGGAAAACCTCTTGAGGTAAAAGAATTTTTAAAAGGAAATAAAATAGAAAAAGGCATTGTGCTATCGTAATTATAATTCATTAATAGTATGTATAGGACTATAATACTATATTTATGGTTTATGTTATATTTAACACATAGTGGAAAAGTGTATTTTGTCATGTATTTAAGGAGACAGAAAATAATGTTTAAAAGAAATAACGATAGTGAATATAAAGTCTTTTACATGCTAATTGGAATTTTGTGTGGAATCTCTTTTGGATTAGGATTTGATAACTTAGCTATGGGTATGGCGATAGGTATGTTATTAGGAATAACAGTTGATTGTTTAGTATATTTTAATAAAAAGAAGCAAAAGAAGGATTAACAATATGCAGAGTTAACGTAGTAAGTTATAAAAATGTTCTTTTTGATAAATAAAAATAGGTGAATTTACTACTGTTATTTTAACATATAAATAGCGAGGGAAATATGGGGAATAAAGTAAATGGAAAAGCAATTTTTAAAAAAATTTGGTGCTTATGTTTAATATTAATAATAATTCAAATTGTATTACAAGTATTTCTTGGATTAGAAATACTTATATATGATATTAATGCAAGTATTATAATGTTAATATTAGTTTTAATTGTATTAATATTACCAACCTATTTTTTTGATTATAACAAAAATAAAGTGGATAAAAAAACATACTTAATATTTACTACTATAGTAGTAATGATTATTTTATTTCATTACGTGTTTTACTTTTCTTCAGATAAATACTTTTACTTCAATTCGCCATATGAAAATAGCAAAAGAGTATTGATTATAGATGAAACATCTTTCTTATTCAGTGGAAAAGGCTATTTTTATGAACGTAAAAATATAATTTTTATAAAGCGTATAAATCAATCTATTAATTATGACGGTAACCCGTTCTCAAATGGAGAAGCAACTATAAAGTGGCTAGATGAAAATAGCATACAAGTAGATTATATTAACAATTCAGTAGGACATCACAATATAGAAATAGTAAAACTTGATTAAAAACAGACAAGACTTTTAAATATTACATTGTTTATTGAGATTTTTTTCTGCGAAATTCTAAAATCAAACTTAACAGTAAATTAAAATGAACTATATGTTAAATTAAGAAAGGGGACAAATATACTATGAAATCACAAATTAATCTTATTACGATTTGGACAAATGATATAGATAAAATGAAAAATTTCTATAATCAAGTTCTAGGATTTAAAATTGAAAATGACCTTGGTAATTATGTTGAATTTGAAAACGATGGAGTAAGGTTTGCTATTTGTATGAGAGATGTTATGTATATGTATAGTGACGAATATAGGAAAGGGTCATCTGGACAGGGATTTGAACTTGCTTTTCCATGTGAAAGTCCTAATGATGTTGATGAATCATTTAAGACATTAATTTCCAAGGGGGCAACTTCTGTTCACGAGCCACAAG
This sequence comes from uncultured Clostridium sp., assembly GCA_963524945.1. Lineage (GTDB taxonomy): Bacteria > Bacillota > Clostridia > Clostridiales > Clostridiaceae > Clostridium. The sequence goes on along the minus strand of CAURJV010000005.1, from coordinate 108,764 downwards.
ATATGCCATGGAATCAAAGAACAGCACTATTTGCTGACCCAGATGGAAATATACATGAAATTTTTGCAGAAATTAAATAGTATGTAGTTCTCTTATTTAGTATTTGATAAATTCTACAAGGGCGAAAAAAAGTAAGTGGAAATATAAATTAAACTGCTCAATAATTATCAGTTAATGAGCAGTCTAAAATTCCCATTAAGGAAGATTAATGCTTCCCCAGTCAGACATAAGTTCTAAAATTGGAATTAAAGTTTGTCCTTTATCTGTTAATGAATATTCAACTTTTGGTGGAACTTGTGAATATTCTTTTCTTGAAAGAAGTCCACTAGCTTCAAGGTCTTTCAAGTGTTGGATTAAGATTTTGTGACTAATGTTTGGGAGAAGTTTTCGTATCTCTCCATATCTTTGAGTTCCTTTAGTTGATAATATCCACATTAAAACCCATTTCCATTTGCCTCCAACTATAGATAAAGTGTATGATATCGGACAAACAGATGGATCTATAATACCATCTTTCATATAATACTCTCCTTTTGGTATAGTACTAGACAAAAAAGTGCGTACTTTTATATCTAAAATTAATTATATATAATAAAAACACAAATTCAAGAAGAATAAATTTAGAAAAGGTTGGTGTTTTTAGTTATGAAAGTATTAGGAATAATGGGGAGTCCAAGATTAAATGGTAATTCATCTACTCTTTTAAAGAAAGTGTTAGAGGGAGCAAAAGATAATGGTGCAGTTACAAATTTGATTTCAGTAAGTAATCTAGATATTAAAGGCTGTATTAACTGTGATGCATGTAAAAGATTGGGAAAATGTGTGATAAAAGATGACATGCAAAACATATACGATATGATTAATGATGCTGATATAGTCGTATTTAGTTCACCAAACTACATGGGAGGAATTCAAGGAAAATTGAAATGTGTTATAGATAGATTATATGCATATATGAAAGAGGGATTAGACAAGTCATTTGATAAGGAAAAGAAAGTTGCACTTATAGTTACACAAAATGCTCCAGAAGAAACATCTTCCTGCTATGAAGCGTTTAATCATCTAAGATATGTTTTAAATGTTACATTTGAAGGGAATTCTGAAGTTCCTTGTAGATTTCTTTTAGGAGGAGGATTGGTTACTCGCGATTCTGCTGGTTCTAATAAAGAACTGATGAATAAGGCGTATAGCATGGGAAAAGAATTAGTACAAGGAGTCTAACAATATAAACATTTTATAGGAGATAATTCTTTAGTTGCGATTGAACTTTAGAATCTAAGAATAATTAAGGATGTGAGCTGTTTCTAAAACTATAAAAAGGGGAGTTGATAACATGAATTATAGAGTTGATATACTTTTATTTGATGAATTTGAAACATTGGATGTATTTGGTCCTGTTGAAATATTTGGACGATTACCGGATATTTTTAAATTGAATTTTATATCGGTTGATGGTGGTATTATTGAAAGTTCTCAAAAAGTGAGAGTTGATACTAATTTATATACAAGAGACAATGATACTTTGAAAATTTTATTTGTACCAGGTGGAAGTGGTACAAGAGAAAAAGTTAATGATGATGATTTTATAAATTTCATTGAAAACATGTCCAAAGAATCAAAATATATAATTAGTGTATGCACAGGCTCAGCTTTACTTGCTAAAGCAGGAATTTTAAATGGGAAAAGAGCAACATCAAATAAAAGAGCATTTAAATGGGTTACAGAACAAAATGAAGATGTACTGTGGGTAAAAGAATCAAGATGGGTAAGGGATGGTAACATATATACATCTTCTGGAGTATCCGCAGGAATTGATATGGCATTGGGTTTGATAGAAGACTTAATAGGAAAAGAAAAAGCATTAGAGATTAGTCAAAGTATTGAATATTCATGGAATGAAAATAGTAGCTATGATTTATTTTCTAAAAATATGAATGATTAGATAAAAAGTTGTAGAAGAGAGGGATTTCAATGCAAACAGTCGCAGGTGTAGTTTTTGTATTGATCATGATAATAATTGGGATGATTTTTGGAAGGCTAACACAATTCATAAGTATCATTACTAATGGAATTGCTAAGTTTTTTAAAAAACTATTTTAAAATCAGTAAGTGTTAGGTATTGATAGATATTTTTTTGTAATCTGAGTACATTATCTTGAACTTGATGAATTGTGTGATGACAGCAATTTAATTGAAATTCCATCTTCTAAAAGTTCTCATAAATTTTATTATAAGCTTGGTTATGGGTATAGATCATATCCATCAGTATTCAATAAAAATGATGGTTCAACTATTATTTATAAATATAAGAAAGTATAACATGACATAACTGCAATTAAAGTTAGAAGCAGTGATTAAAAGGGAGAGAGTGAAAATGACTGCATACGAAAATAGTTTAAATATTTTAGAAGTGTTATTTGCAAAAGATTATCAATTTGCTTTAGCAACATCAAATGATAATATTCCATCTGTTAGGTTTGTGGATACTTTTTATGATAATGGTGCATTTTATATTGTTTCTTACGCAAAATCGCAAAAAGTACAAGAGATTGAGAAGAATAATAAAATCTCAATGTGTAATAAATTATATCGTTTTACTGGAATTGCGCATAATATTGGCCATCCATTATTAGAAAAAAATTATGGGATTAGAGCAAAATTAATAAAGGCATTTGAACCCTGGTATTTTGAACATAATAACGAAAATGATGAAAATATGTGCTATGTAAAAATAGAATTGAAACAAGGTTTCTTTTATAAGGATGGAACTGGATATAAAGTTGATTTTGAAAATAGAAAAGCTGAGGAATTTCCATTTACATTTGATATAGTAACAGTTGATTAATTTACTCGTGGATGAGACATAAATAGAGATTATGGAAGCAATAAAGATTGGTGTAATTGGTGGTGGTTCTATTACCTATCCAAATGCGAGATTTGCTATGAAGGTATTAGAAGAATTTATATCTAAAGAGTAAAATATACTAAAAATTAAATAGTATGGTATATGATTTCACATAAGTATAAATCATAAGAAAATCATAACTTTTTCAAGTTTTACCACATATATTATTAACTATAATAAGAACTGTCAAAGGAAGATAATAATGCAATATCCTTATAATATACAAGAAATTGAAAGAACTAAAGATACATCAGATAAAATAGAATTCGCAGAAATTTTAGGACAGTACTCATGTAACGTAGCCAAAGCTATATTTGATGTCACAAGAATCATCATTAAATTAACAAAAGTGGATACGAATGTAGTTTATGGGGACTATGCTTATCTTATTGGTTATTATGATCCCAATACATCGACCTTAACAGGAACATGGAGGCCATCATGGGATAGTTATTCATCTTATGAATGCCCTTGCGCTCATGGAATATTTAGATTGAAGTTTTACAAAAGAAATGAGCAAATAGGATTTAATGGTACATTGAAAGCTGGTAATAACGAAGATGAAAATTACTCTAACGTGGACTATTGGGCTGGTACCAAAATAAAAGACGCTTAAATTTTCTACACGTTAGACAAAGGAATTAAGAATTACATAAGAAAATAGAGAAGTGATTGACAAAAGAAAAGTAATAATGCAACCTAAAAAAATATAAAAAGCCGTACTATTAAGAGTGGTGCGGTATTTTAATATGCTACGCAATACTAAAATAAAACGTAATAGTAAATTATTATGAATTAACATTAGGAGAAGAGTATTTTTATGAAAATAACATTTGAAAAATTAAGTAACATTTCTCTAATATATATTAAATTAAAAGAATCTAATGGCAAAGTTAAAACAATTCAGGATGCTCTGTGCGAGCTATTGTTTGATAAAGATAACAACTGGATAGGTATAAATATTTTTAATGAAAGCAAGTGCAGTGGTGAGTTTATTATTCCTAATGTAAAGAGTATAGGAAACATGAATATTCAGCAGACTGATGAAATGGTAACAATATTATTTAATGAAATTACTAATACATACAGTAAGAGAGAAGAGCTATGCAATGTTGATTATAATGAAAATGAATTTTTAGGAATTGAACTTATACTTAAAGACTTTAATTGCAACACAGAAGTGATAAAGACATTCACGATCTTCCGCTAAAGTATCTTGGTCAAATAGCTGTTGATCGTGATTGTGGCGTGTTGAATGATGGGGTTTGAATTGGAATAAGACAAGTATTAATTTTTCTGATTGAACAATCAGGTATAGTGTTAGTTCAGTTAGTGTGAATTTTTCCCATAAATCATAAATGTAAGTATTTACGAATTAATCTATTAAAATCAGTTAAAAAGAGTTTTGGTTAATACCAAAACTAAAAGGAGGAAATAATGTACATTGGATTAGTCAGACATTTTAAAGTTGATTGTGATGCGCAGGTATTTATGGCATCGAATGATTTTGAAAAATGGGTAATAAAATATGATAATAGTGGTGTAATAGAAAATAAATTTGAAACACAAAACATAAAATGGGACAAGTGTTTTTCAAGCGATTTACCAAGAGCAATCAAAACTGCTCAAACGATTTTTAAAGGTGAAATAATAAAAACTCAACTATTGAGAGAAGTCCCGTTATCACCTATATGTGAAACTAAATTAAAACTTCCTCATAGATTTTGGTGTGTAGCAGCAAGAATAGCATGGAATTTTCATCATAAATCTCAAGCGGAAACTAGGAGAGATACTCAGAAGCGAATAAATGAGTTTCTTAATGGTTTATATAAGGAATTAGATACTAATATATTAATTGTTTGCCATGGTTTCTTTATGAAAGTAATTGAAAGGGAACTTAAAAGAAGGGGATTTGTGGGACAAAATATACCCAATAGGCCAATAGCTAAAAATGGAACATTGTATGTGTATAAAAAATAATTAATATCTTTTATTAGTTGTAGAGGAAGAAGATAGTATTGTGGGCTTTCTTTCTGCTCAAAGGGGTATTTTAAAAAGAATTAAGCATACAGCGTATATTGTTGTCGGAATTCGTGAGATTCATCGTGGAAAAGGAATTGGGACAAAATTCTTTTCTGAATTGAACTTATGGGCAAAAGAAAATTTAATTACAAGACTTGAATTGACAGTAATGTGTCCTAATGTTGTTGCGAAACATTTATATGAAAAGAATGGATTTGAGATAGAAGGTATTAAAAAGAGGTCTATGTTGGTTGATGGCGAATATGTAGACGAATTTTATATGGCAAAGTTGTATTAATATAATTTACAGTGGTAATTATTACTTAATTTTATCATAAAACATATATAGTAAATTTAGACGAATTAAAAGCATATAAATGATTAATTAGAGGTGGTGATTTAGATTAATAATGGAAAAATTAAATTAGTAAAAGTATTGTTTTTAGTTGTTGGGCTTATATTTCCCATAGGTTTTTTGATGGGTTTCGTTACTGATAAAGTTGCCTTTCCAGTAATGTTTACCTGCATTGGGTGTCAGCAATTATTTAATGGGCTAATATCAAAAGATAAATACTTAAAAATACTTTCAATTTCATTTGGTATATTGATGATACTATTTGTAGCATTTAATGTGATTCCTAGATATTACCTTAAATAAATTGTATTATATGTTTGTGTAATATTTAGATTTTACATAATAAATTATAAAAATGTTATTTGAAAATTGAACAATGTGATCTTTACAAAATATACTATAATTAATGTAAAATAGTAAATTGTTATAATAAATGTAATAGAATGTAGATGACTTTATGGACTATATTTAAATTAAGTATTTTTTATAATTAAGATGAAATAGATGTATTTAGTGTTTTTTATTATTTAATAAATTATTGAGGGGGAAAGATGGAAAGATTTAAAAAAAGAATTATTATATATGTGACTGCATATATAACTCTATGCATAGCTACAATATTACATGAAATGGGTCATTCTATAGCTGCTTATCTTTTCAAAATTAAAAATAATCCATTTGATATTACTTACAGTACAAAACTATTTATGCTTGGAACAAGTGAAAATGTTGATTATGATAAGGTGTCAAAATTAATAAAATATAAAGCAGTATTAATATCATCTGCTGGGCTGATTGTTAATTTTGTTTTTGCCGTAAGTCTAATTATTTTGTTAATAGTTTTTTATAAAAAGTTTAACAAATTTATTTATTTTGCTCTATACTCATTTTTATTTTGGAACATAAATGAATTCTTTAACTATTTTGTAATCCGCAATATATTCTTAAGAGGAGATGTTGCTAATATTGTAACTTATGGTATACCACATATTTTGGTTTTAACATTAGGAATTGGTTCTTCATTGATTTTAGTTTACTTTCTATTTTCAAAAGTTAATAAGAACCTATTTAAGTCATTTGATTTGACAATAGATCAAAACATAAATTTATCAAAAAAAATAGCATTAATTTTTATAATATGCCAAGTTGTAACATTATATAATGCTCTTTTTTCTTATAGTTGACACAGATGTTAGTTAGATATTTAGCGAGAAATCCTAATTATTTTAGTTTAAATTGCACAGTTAACATGCAATTTTCTTATATCATAGATTATTAAAAGTTAGTAACAAATTGTAAAGTCGTATTATTCGAGAAACTGAATTTACGATTTTTTATGTATAATAGCAACTAAATGCGAATATGAAATCTTTTATAAATATGAATGGAGGATGGATATTATGGATAGTTGGAAAAATGATAGGATTGGTTCCGCAGAAAGAGGTGAAAATCCTACAGTAATGGTAAAAATGAAAAGTGGATTTGCTGTTATAGGAGATAATCAATTTCTGCCAGGATATTGTGTTCTTCTTGGATATCCAATGGCAAGTTCACTAAATGAGTTAACGATGGCTGAAAGAACTCAATATTTGACTGATATGACACTTATAGGTGATGCTATTATAAAAACATGTAATCCATTAAGAATTAATTATTCTATACTAATGAATTTAGACCACTATTTACATGCACATATTGAAGCGCGTTATGATTGGGAACCTGATGAGAATAAGCTCAGACCATCTTATTTTTATCCAAAAGAACAAAGATATAGTAAACAATATGAATACTCAGAAGAAAAATATGGTGAGTTAAAAGAGAGTATAACCAAAAACTTATTAGAATTAATGAAAAATGCTGGGTATGATATGACAAATGATTAGTGAACAATCTTCTTATAAAATATAATAGTAAATTTATGGGAAGCAATAGTGTTTGTTTAACTAAAAGATAAATAGGAATTTGTAACGAAAATAAAATACGAGGAGAATGTTAAATGAGAGAAATTATAAGAACAGAAATAGACGAAGAATGGGCGCACTCTGCGATTGTTGAGGCAGGAAATCATGTTTATATCAGCTATTGCATGAAGAATGAGGGACAATCAATAGAAAATCAAATAAATGGTGCATTTGATGTTTTGAGTGAAAGACTTGAAAAGATAGGCTTGACATTGAAATCTGTAGTACAAATGGATTGCTTATTTAGAGATATTAAAGATTTATCGTTTTTAGGAGAAATAATTAAGGAAAGATTTGAAGGAAAATATCCAGCAAGAAAGGCATATGAAACAAAGTTTATTAGAGATGGAATTGACTTTCAGGTTGATGCAGTAGCTTTCAGAGAGAATTAAATAAATTCAAAATTATCTTTTAGTTACTTCGAAACTGAAGAGCATTATGAATTAGACATCTAAAGAATTGTTAAGGGTAGTGTGAAAATATATGGATGAATACATAAAAAAGTTAAGGAAGCATATTGGTAATTCACCATTACTTCTTGTAGCAGCAGGAGCTATAATCTATAAAAATAGAAAAATATTATTACAGAGAAGAGCAGACAGTAGTAATTGGGCAATACATGGAGGAGTTCTAGAATTAGGAGAAACAGTAGAGGAAACAGTTAAACGTGAATTGAATGAAGAAATAGGTATAAATCCAATCAAATTAAAATTCTATAAGGTTTTTTCAGGAGAAGATATGCATACAGTATATCCAAATGGTGACGAAGTATATTATATTAATGTGATTTTTCTATGTGATGAATATGAAGGGGAATTAAAACAGGATAATAATGAGGTAACCGAACTTAAATGGTTTGATGTTGATAATCTTCCAGTAGATATCAATGCCCCTGTTGATAAAGCAATATTAAGTGATATTGAGAAAGTTTTATCATAATAGCATAAAATGATTTGTTTTACACCATATTCTTAAAGTGTGCAGTAATTAAAATAAAGTTCTTTGAAAATTGAACAATATGATACTTACAATTTCTGGTGGTAAATAATTGCCAATTGATGAATAAAAGATGAATTTAAGATAAACTGTTTTATCAAATTTATTGTTTTAGTAAAATTTTAGTTTTGATATTATAGAAAATTCAATAGTTTTTGTTCTTTTTCATTGTAAAAGCTTTCCAATAGTGATATATTTATAACATAGAAGTTATAAATATATCACTATTAGGAGGTTTGTTTTATGAATGTAAAAATGAATACTAAACTAAGGCTTATTATGGAAGTAATAACAGTGCTGTACTTATTTCTTAGTATATTACTAAAGAATTCAGATACCAATATCTCGATTTTATTAACTTTTATTTGGATTGCTATATGGTGCATAATATTTTTATACAGTAAAAGATTATACGGAATAACTGATGAACTGGTGATTTCAATATTATCTAAAATAAACAGGTTAGTTGTATATTTTTTAATATTTGCTGTTGGCATTTTTAGTGTTTTCCTTGTAACTCCGTATAATAGCTTTATAATTTCAAAGGTTACAATAGGGATGTATTTAATATTCATACTACTAATAGCAACTGTGATTAGATTGTTATTATTTATATATTATGATAGAAAGGGGATATATAAATAAGTGGCAACTTTAAACACAAGGATAAAAGAATATAGAGAGAAAATATCAATAAATCAAAATGAACTTGCAAAATTAGTAGGGGTTAGAAGAGAAACAATAGTTCATTTAGAAAACGGAAAATATAACCCTTCTTTAAAATTAGCAATGGACATAGCAAGAGTATTCAATACAAGAGTTGAAAACTTGTTTGAATTTATTGATTAAAATATAAAATCAAAAATGAGAAATGTAAGAGGCTAAATACTGACGCCAGTTAATCATATTCTTATATCATGAATCAATAAAAATGAATAGCAAATTGTAAAATCGTATTATTCAAGAGATTGAATTTACGATTTTTTAGTGCGCAATTTGTAGGTAGGACGCAGTAAATAAAAAATATGTTCTTTGAAAACAAATAGTGAGATATTTACAAATGTGTTATAATTAACCGAATGATAAATTGTACTTTGTAAAGCAACATAATAAATACTTTTATGTGATACTCGGGAGGTTTGGTATGAGTGTTAATATTGGAATTCTTAACTTTCTGAAATATGTTATTAGAACCATATTTTGGATTATAGTAATTGATGCATTAATTATGTCTGTTCCGATACTACAGTTAAAAAAGAGAAAGGAGATTCCACTAAAGTTCAGCATTAATATGAAAAACAGGATTGATTTTCAACATGGAAATAAATGTGCTGCTTTTGCCACTGCATATGTTTTAAGACATTTTAACATTAATTCTGATGGCAATACATTGTATCAACATTTTCCTTGTAAAGTTCCATCAGGTGGTGTCACACCACTTGGAATTCGAATTGTTTTAAGAAAGCATAATTTAAAAACTAAATATAAAAAAGGTAGTATATATAATTTAAAAGAAGATTTAAATAATGGAGCGCCAGTAATTGTATTTATTCATCCAAGTCCTAATTCAAAAGGAAGTCATTTTGTTCCAGTAACAGGATATGATGAAGATGGATTTTATATGGCAGAATCTATTGAAAAATTAAGTAATATTACCAATGAAAAAGGGATATGTAACCGTAAAGTAAATTATAAGGATTTTAAAATAATGTGGAATATAAAGAATATATATATGCCACTATACAGTAACACTTATATTGTAGTTAGTCCTAAAAAAGATAAAAGTTAAGTATATGTTACTAATAATCGAGTGATAACCGATAAATTCAAAATTTGTAGAGTTGCTTATACATGTTATTATATCTGAAAATTTAATAATAAGTTAGGATATCGTAGTATTTATAATGAGAATAGATTTGCGGTATTTTTTTATACTCAAAATACTACTCAATACTAAAAAAGTACGTAGCAGCTAATTAATATAATGTTCTTTGAAAATTGAATAATATGATGTTTACAAAATATGTTATAATAGTACGTAATGATGTAATACTTAGAATTTATGAGTATTGCACTAGTATAAGTAATTACGAACACATATAGTTTAGAGGCGAATCTTTATGATTTTAGAATATAGATTAGGAAAATCAATTTTATTTACTATTGCATTTGGCGCAATTTCTGGCATCATTTTAGGAATTAGCAAAATAGAAATGCCTATGTGGGGATATGCAATTTTGGGAGGAACTTTAGTATCAATATTGACTGGTATACATATATGCGGCAATAAAAAATAAACAGTACCAACTTTGTTATAAGACCTAACAGTAAATTTTTATGTAACATAGTAAATAGAGCGAATTATAGGAGGGAATTAAATGAGCAAAAAAAATTATGTAAATATCTTGACAGTTACACTAACGTTTATAATTGCTCACATTATTTATAACTTAACAGGATTTCATTATAATTTTTCTGAAGGAATATTAAATTTAAAATTACTAATTGATCTGGTATTATGGTTGCTAATATACGTACCAGTTAATATAATTCTTGATAAAATATTATTGCCCAAAGGAAAATGATTTAATAAATGTCATAGTCATTATAATAAAATAAAAGATACAAGTTCACAATTTTCTTATATTTAGTATTATAGTTGACAATCTCGCATATAATTTTTTAGGCTATATTTCAACATAATATTAAAATACAGCTCAAAATAAAGATACCAACATTTCGATTTAAGAAAAGTTGGTATTTTTATTTTTATCCTGATAGCTGATATTAGCATATATACATCGTTTTTTAGGCACAAAATTTTAGAACATATCGGAGTATATATGGGCGTTGGTAGTGTGGTTCAAATGGCTTCAAATATTTGATAAAGATAAAGAGATAATAAAGGCTAAAAACTTTATAGTTCAAGCTAACGCAGTACATTTATATATCAAAATAAAAGATTTAAAAAATAAAAAACCAATGTATGTATAATGTGTGTAATATTTTGTAAGTAATGTTATAATAAGTTTTATGTGAAACTATGATCTAATGGATGCTAGTAAATTATTATGTGTCATATAATAAATATTTTTATATAGGAAATAGGAGGTATTAGGCATGAAGGATTTCCCGGAGTTTATGAAAAATGAAAAAAATCATATCAGTAGCAGTCAACAAAATACAGAAGACATTGATGGTTATTATTTTGAAGGTGAAGATGGTAGTCAAATGGCTTTCTGGACATGCTATTCAGATAGAGTTTCTAAAGAACATAAGCATGAATTTGATGAATATACCGTTGTTGTATGCGGTCAGTACACGGCAATTATTGATGGAAAAGAAATCGTATTAAATCCAGGTGATGAAATATTTGTTCCAAAAGGAACTTTACAAGGTGGAAGGTATATTGCAGGAACAAGGACAATTTCTGCTTTTGGAGGAAAAAGAATTCATAAGTGAATTTAATGGAATTATATATATAATTTTCACAATTTTATTTTAAAATGTAATAGTAAGTAAGAGCGAACTAGCGATAATTAATATTTTATGTGGAAGGTTATAAAATGAACTGTAAAATGTGCGATAAGCAAAAAAGCATTAAAGATGATCCATAACTTTATTAATAAAATTTATTTTATATTATTAGGAGGATAAATTGAAATTATGATAATAAAAAAACAAAATCTAAAAAAAGTAATTACTATTGGATTAATTTCTTTTACAATATCAACTATACTTCCTATAAAAGTATTTGCAATTTGGAATCAAGATAATAATGGATGGTGGTATTCAGAGGGAAGCGAATATTCTATAGGTTGGAAACAAATTGATGGAGAATGGTATTATTTTGGAAACAACGGCTACATGAAAACAGGTTGGTTTCAGGACAAAAATGATAAATGGTATTATTTTAACAACAATGGCTCTATGGCTAAAAATACTTGCATTAATGGTTATACATTGGACTCAAATGGAATATGGATTAACAACACTCAAAATAATTTAGTAGATTCAGAAAAAGATAAAAAAATAGCAGAAGATTATGTTGAATCTTTAGGCTATACTATTACGAAAAATTTAGGAGAAGTAGATAGTTTTATATTGGATCAAAACAAAGTTTCAAGTGCAGAATGGAAAAACAAATGGGAAGTACAAAAAGTTAAACCCAATGAGTATTTAGGAAAACAGATTAATATATATAATTTTAAAGTAAAAAATCATCCTTTAGAAAAACAATATAATGTTGAGGTTTATGTTTATATTATGATTTCAGAAGGAAAAGTTATTGGAGGATATTCTATACCTGATAACGGATATACTGGAGGAGTTTATCCCATAGATGGGAAACTATAAATAATATAATCGAATTATTTACAAATTTAGACTGGGCGTATATGTAGCAATGGAACAAAAAAATGAATTATTAGTGTGAATAGCTCGCAATGTTCTTATATAGAGTATTGTAGTTGGACAATCCTTCCTATATTTTTTAGTATATATTTCAACATTACATTAAAATACAGTCCAAATAAAAATACCAACATTTCAATTTAAGAAAAGTTGGTATTTTTATTTTTGACCTGATAGTTGATATCAGGATACCTACATAATTTTACTGTAGACACAAAAATTTAGGCGCTATCAGAGAATATACTTGTTGGTAGTGTGGTCGAAATGGCTTAAAATATGTGGTACAGATAAAGAAATAATAAAGGCTAAAAACTTTATAGTTCAAAGCAATGTAGTGCATTCATATATAAAGATAAAATACTAAAAAAATAGAGAGCCAATGTATGTATGATATATGTGATATTTTGTAAGGGATGTTATAATAAGTGTTATGTAAAACTGTAATCTAATGAAGAATAGTAAGTAAGGAGTATGAAATAGAAATCAACTATGTTTTAATGAAAGGATTTTATTAATGCGATATTTGAAAAAAATACCTTCTGCGGATAAAGAACTTGGTATTAAATTAATATCAGAGGGATGGACAAAACTAAAAGAACCTTCTAATTTAGGCATAGCAACTTTACTATCAGTTCCCTTTATGTTTATAAATGGGATTCTTTCTATTGCTATTTCCTCTTACTTATATCCACAATTGAAGGGACTTTTTAGTAGTGGGCATGGCTTTAGTATTACTTTCACAGTAAATTTATTTACTCTTATATATGTTGTTGCAATTTTCATGTTTATGACTATACATGAATTTCTTCATGCTTGCTTTATACCTAATGTATTTAAATCAAATCAAATATATTGGGGGATAAATGGCTTTTTTGGATTTGTTTATACTACTGAAAAAGTAAAAAAGAGCAGATTTTCAATTATTTCTATTATGCCTTTCATTTTGTTATCAGTTATATTGCCTTTTTTTTATGAGTTTTTGGGATGGTTAAATGGATTTACTATATTTTTGTGTTTATTAAATGCAATAGGTTCATGTGTTGACTGCCTGAATATATGTTTAGTGGCAATTCAAGTTCCAAAGGGTTCATATATTGTTAATAATGGATTTGAAACATATTTTAAGTAATTTAAGATTATAATATCGAGTATTATGGGTGAGATTGCCCACTTATAATACTCAATATAAGAATATTATGAAATAATTTCTCTTGGCCTATTAGCATTACATAAAACAAAAGCTGCATAGGCTATCACATTCAGGGTGAAGAACAAAAATATCCATGCTAAATTAAAACTTTTATTGTGGTAAGCATTAATAACACTCCAAATTCCAAAGCAAATCCAATAAGCTGCAAAAAATGCTTTTGCAATAATTAGAATAATAGGTGCAATTGATAAGTTAAATCCGTTTATATCAAAACCGTACCTCACCGTCCATTCTTTCCCATCTGGTGAATTTACATATGTAGTTAACGTTGATTCATCTGTCTGAACTTCTTGAACAGAAAAGTTGGAAGGATATATTATATTTGGTGAACCATTATGATTTTCTTCATATATGGCAACATATCTAAATTGTTTATTGTATTTCATAAGGAGCGTGTTTACATCATCACTTGATACTGTTTCTCCAGTTTCGATTTTATGTTCAACTGCTGTCTTTAGTACCGCTGGGACTCTTAGAGAGAAGGTTTTATATGTTACTTTGTAGGCAGTAAAGCATATTACTGCAAGTAAAAGCGTTACCAAAGACGCTATTAGAATACTTGATGCGAACTTCTTTTGAAACTTAAGGACCTCTGATAATTCCTTTTCTACTTTCCCTAGTTCACCAAATCTGTTTAGAGCGATTTTAATACTTTCTTCTTCTGTAAGTCCCTGCTCTTTTAATTCTTCTATTTCATCTAGCAAATGAATTTTTGTTTCCTCTTTTAATATTTTTGTTTCTTCATCTCTTTCATCAAAATTCCTATAGATTTTTTCTATATAATCATCTATCCTATTCATACTATTTCCCCCCCATAAAATTATCTAAAATTCTCTTTAAAAGAATCCACTCTCCAGTACTTCTAATAAAGTTTTCTTTTCCTTCCTCGTTAATTGAGTAATACCTTCTTCTACCGCCGCTCGTACCTTCAGTATCATTCCAATATCCTCTGATGTAGCCTTTTTTCTCCAGTCTTTTTAGAGATACATACAATGTGGCTTCTTTCATCTCGAATTCATAGTTTGATTTTTCCTTGATCTTTTTGGCTAATGAATATCCATACATATCTTCATCATATAAAACTGATAAAACAATTGAATCAATATATCCTTTAAGGATTTCTTTATCAAATTCCATTTGATATCCTCCTTTCATAACAAACTACTTGATAATATAAAGTACATTCATATTATAATGCATATTACTATATATTATCAAGTAGTTGCTTTTAAATATTGCATTAACCAAAAAAGAAAGGACACTCTTTACGAGTGTCCTTGTTATAGCATATTCCATATTTGTTTATTGGAGCAAAAGTAAATCCTTAGCGTATCATATTTGCTCAAATACAGCCTTTAATTATAGTAGTTTTAATATTTAACTATTGGAAAGGTGTTCTGTTTACTGTTTGTCATCAGTTTGCTTGAATAGTATGCAGAAATGGGCACAATCTTTTAATTAGCACTTTCAGCTAAATCTTCATAGCTTTTCTGAACCAAATAGTTATGATTTCGGTAAGTTACCACATAAATATATGCTATATCAGAAACAACAGAGTACCTGTCCTTTCGGTATTTTATCACATAATTCTAAGTTATATCTTCATTAATTTCAGGTATAGCCATTTTTAAGAACTCTTCCATTGCTCGCGTGAAGTATTTTCCCTTTTTGGTGTAGAAATATACGTTACGGCAAATACTATCTTCATTCAGCTTATAATAGATTACGTTAGGGTCAGGTTTTGTATATCTTATAAGGGTATCACTTAAAAAGCTGATGCCCATTCCATAGCAGGTAAGGTTATAAGACGTAACTAACTGATCTAATTTTAAAATCACATTTGGTGAAAAGTTATGATGTTGACATATCTTCTCAGCACGTTTACGTGTATCATTTCCAGATCTTAAAAATAGAAATGGTTCATCCTTAAATAGTTCCAAAGGAACACTAGGTGTAGATGAATCAAGATGTTTATTATTTATTATGTCATGAGCAGTTAATTGATAATTTATAGTTTGATTGTTAACTTCAAATTTCTTTGGAACAGCTAAAAGCAAGTTTTCATTACAGTACTTATGTCTAGAATATAGATTTTCGTTAAACTCATAATTATCTATAACAAGATCCAAAGCACCAGAGAAGAGTTGCTGCTCTAAAAGTGCAGTATTAGCTTCAACCATATGAATAGAAACTAGGGGGAATTTTTCTCTAAAGTCTGTGATTATAGGAGGAAGAATATAAGAAGCAAAAAGATTACTTCCGCCTATGGCTATATTTCCAGTACGTAACTCGTTCATATTGCTTAAGAAATTCTCGAATCCATTTTCGATATCAAGAATCTTTTCTATACATTTTACATACTCCTGTCCGCAAGGAGTTAATTGAATTGGATTTGTACTTCGGTCAAACAAAGGAAAACCTACACGCGCTTCTATCTTTTTTATAGTTGCGCTAAGGGAAGGTTGAGAAATATACAGGTTTTGAGCAGCTTTTGAAAAACTTTTTTCCTTATTAACTTCATACACATATTCCATACCTTTAAACATAAATAACCTCCACATATAAATAAAAATCTATAATACTTATATCATTATATGTATTTGATTATATTGTAGAGGACACTTATAATTAGGTCAACAGATGAATTAGAAGAATTTGATAATAAACCAATAATTTATACAAGAAGTGCCGATTATAATGTGGGGGCGAAGGTTATGATAAGGGAAATAAAGTTAGAAAATAAAGATATCAATTTCCGTAAGGAGAACGACTCAATTGGAAGCAAGGACATACCTGAAGATGTATATTATGGTGTACAATCTTTGCGTGCTGCTGAAAACTTTAGGATTACTGGATTGTTCATGCATCCAGAAATTATAAATAGTTTAGCATATATAAAGAAAGCAGCTGCTATAACAAATTGTGAAGTTGGAGTTTTAGACAAAAAGATTGCAGATGCAATTGTAAAAGCTTGTGATGAGATATTAAGAGGAAATCTGCATGAATACTTTATTGTTGACCCAATTCAAGGTGGAGCAGGAACTTCACTTAATATGAATGCCAATGAGGTCATAGCCAACCGTGCAATTGAGATACTTGGAGGTAAAAAAGGAGAATATTCTATTGTACATCCAAATGATCATGTAAACTGTGGACAATCCACTAACGATGTTATACCAACTGCAGGGAAAATTACTGCTTTAAAATTATTGGAACATGCTCAAAGTGAGCTGTATAGATTACATGATGCATTTTCACAAAAAGCTATAGAATTTGATCACATAATAAAAATGGGAAGAACTCAAATGCAAGATGCAGTACCAATTCGTTTAGGTCAAGAATTTAAAGCTTATTCAGTAGCTATAATGAGAGATGTTAACCGTATGGAAAAAGCTATGGATGAGATGCGAGTTCTTAATATGGGCGGAACTGCAATAGGTACTGGAGTTAATGCAGACGTAAAGTATCTTAAACGAGTTGTTCCAAATTTATCAGAGATTACTGGAATGGATCTTATACAAGCTTTTGATTTAATAGATTCAACACAAAACTTAGATTCCTTTGTAGCAGTATCAGGAGCTGTTAAGGCTTGTGCAGTAACATTATCTAAGATTGCTAATGATTTAAGATTAATGTCTTCTGGACCAAGAACAGGATTTGGAGAAATTAATCTTCCAGCAAAACAAAATGGTTCTTCTATCATGCCAGGAAAAGTTAACCCAGTTATTCCTGAGGTAGTAAACCAAGTAGCATTCAATATTATTGGTAATGATACGACAATCACAATGGCAGCAGAAGGTGGACAATTAGAACTTAATGCATTTGAACCAATTATATTCTATTGTTTATTTCAATCAATTGATACCTTAACTTATGCAGTTCAAACTTTTATAGATAATTGTGTAAAAGGTATTACAGCCAATGAAGAAAGATGCCGTGATTTAGTAGAAAACAGTGTTGGAATAATTACAGCAATTTGCCCACATGTGGGATATTCAACAGCTGCAAGTCTAGCTAAAGAAGCTATAAAAACAGGAACATCTATTAGAACTTTGATATTAGAAGCGGGGCTTTTAAGTGAAGATGAACTAAATGAAATTTTAGATCCATTTAATATGACAGAGCCTGGGATATCAGGAAAGAAATCTATTAGCAATGAATTAAAAACAGTTTAATAAATTTTTGTAAATAATCTTAAAATTAAATAGCAAGAAAAGTCATTTGGAGTGATATGAGATTCATAATTTGAATCTCATATCACTCCTTATTTTTATGCTCGTAGTACATAGTAAAAGCCATATTAATTAAATGACATAAAAAAATTTTTTCTGCTTCATATGAAGCTGTTTGAAATAGATTCTATATTCTAAAAAAGAATCTTGTAATATGTGCTTAATACACTAAAATAGAGGGTTTAACGTATATTATTTGAGTTAAAATTCTAATAAATTTAATTTATAAAAGTCGCACTAACGAATATTTTGATAAGCCTAAAATGGATTTTTCTGATTATTCAGAATTTTAAAAACATATGAATAAATGATTTTTTATGTTATAATACATGCGGAAATTGAATTTTCTTGTATAAATTTTCAAAAGTGAGACATTATGTCATAGCTTGATTATAAAAGCAATAAGAAATTTAGTAAAATAACATTATTTTTTTAATAAAAATCTATTGTTTTTTTATTAAGTATGTTTAAATTTGGAATTTTGTCTTTTTAAATACTTATAAGGTTTTATCAAATATATTCTCTTTAGTAAGTTTTTGAAACGAGAAAATTCTAAGTTGCAGCATTTTAGAAGGGGGATATTAAAATGAAAAAATTAGGATTAGCATTTCAAATTCTTCTAGGGCTTGTGCTAGGTATTGCAATAGGAGCTGCTTTTTATGGCAATCCAGTTGTAGCATCATACTTACAGCCTATTGGAGATATATTCATCAGATTAATCAAAATGATAGTTGTTCCTATAGTATTTTCATCACTTGTTGTTGGTGTTGCTGGTGTAGGCGATATTAAGCAGGTAGGAAAAATAGGAGGAAAAACAATACTGTATTTTGAAATAGTAACTACAGTTGCCATTGTAATAGGACTAGTTGTAGCCAATGTGGCTCATCCAGGAAGTGGAATTAATATTCAAGAACTTTCATCAGTTAGTATCGAAAAATATATGAATACAGCTGAAACTGTATCTAATCATGGTTTTGCAGATACATTTTTAAATATTGTTCCAACAAATATCTTTGAATCTCTTTCAAAAGGTGATTTACTTGCAGTTATATTCTTTTCAGTTATGTTTGGTTTAGGTGTCGCTGCAATTGGAGAAAAAGGAAAGCCTGTTCTTGCTTTTTGCCAAGGTGTGGCTGATTCAATGTTTTGGGTAACTAATCAAATTATGAAACTTGCACCACTTGGAGTATTTGGATTAATTGGTGTAACAGTTTCTAAATTTGGGGTAGCTTCATTGATTCCGTTAGGTAAATTAGTTATTAGTGTTTATGTAGCTATGATTTTCTTCATATTTGTTATATTTGGCTTAATAGGGAAGATATGTGGGTCAAGCATTATATCTCTTATGAAGATTTTAAAAGATGAAATTATTCTTGCGTACACTACAGCAAGTTCTGAAGCAGTTTTACCAAAACTTATGGAGAAAATGGAGAAGTATGGCTGTCCGAAAGCTATTACATCATTTGTTATTCCAACTGGATATTCATTTAACTTAGATGGATCTACCTTATATCAGGCGATTGCAGCACTTTTTATCGCCCAAATATATGGGATAAATCTGCCAATTGCTACGCAAATAAATTTAGTATTTGTACTAATGGTTACATCAAAAGGTATGGCTGGAGTTCCAGGAGCATCCTTTGTTGTTTTATTAGCAACCGTTGGTTCTGTAGGTATACCTGTAGAAGGAGTAGCTTTCATTGCAGGAATAGATCGTATTGTTGATATGGCAAGAACTGTTGTTAATATAATTGGAAACTCATTAGCTGTTATCGTTATTTCCAAATGGGAAGGGAAATATGATACAGAAAAAGGAAAGAAATATTTGAACATTATCAAAAAAGCAGCTTAATCACATAGAAACATGTAAATCTCAGAAAGCAGAAATAGTGTTATTTCCAAGGAATATGAAAATATCGCTGAAAGTACTAAATTGCAGGTTCCATCACTAATGCTTGCTCCAAATTTCATTGTGACAAGCATTAGCTAAACAACCTACAATTAAGAACTTTTAACTGAAGATTTTTAAAAATAAGTATAGAATATTCTATACTTATTTTTTTGTTTTCTGCATGAAAGTAATGCTGTTATTAATTGATTGTATTGGTATAAATCATAGTAGAGTTGAGAGACCTGTTGAGAATTTATGAATTTATTTATATAGTACTTTTTTATGAGAGGGCTGACATCACACGGCCTGATGCACTTACATTTTTTTTCTGGGTGGAATTTTAAGAAAAGGCCTTTTACAAAATGTGCTATACTTGATATATAATAGTAAATCGTAGTTTTGGAACTATTATTTGTATTGCTAAAAGGATATTTGGCATACAAAAATGAAAGAAGTAAAAAAAGATTAAAAGAGGTGTAGAATATGGCTAATGCAATGTGTCCTAAGTGTGGGAAAATTAAAGACCTTGATGTTATTGTAAATGAAGCAGAGGAAGTTAATTCTGAAGGAAATATAGTAAAGATCAAGACTAATAATTTTTATTGTTCCTTTTGTCATACATTTGTAAAAAGCGAAGATATAAAATTAAAAAATAAGATATTTATATTTATCTATAATGAAATGGCTGACTTTGAAATTACGCCTATTGCTCATATTTTAGGAACAGATTTAGGCAAAGAAATAATAACTATTGCATATGACAACGATATTATAAAAAGTATGTCTGGATTAGAATATAAACCAAAAGTGTTAGTGAAAGATGTTGTTGAAGAAACTACGGATGGGTTAATAATTCCTGGTGGTTGGAATAGTGAACTTAGACCAGAATTGATTCAATTAATTGAAAATGTTAATTCACAAGGAAAGCTGCTTGGCGCTATTTGTGGTGGACCGTATTTTTTAGCAAAGTCTAATATTCTACAAAACAGAAGGTACACTACTTCTATGGTTGAATGGACAGAAATGTATAAACAGCAATATGGAGAAATTGATCCTTTTCCAAGAGAAACTTTTGTTAATGAAAGAGTTGTAGTAGATAAAAATTTAATAACATCTCAAGGAATTGCGTTTATTGATTTTGCATGTGAAATATGTGATTGGTTTAAATTGTTTAAAAATGAAGATGAAAGAAAACAATTTTTAAAAGCATTAAAAGGTTAATTTGAAATCGTCTCATAAAATTTAATGGTAGATTTGGTCGAAGCTATTTAAAATTGAATGATTCAATATTTATTAACAAAAGGAAAGTATAGTTTAAAAAATGTTGGAGCAAATGCGGATGGAAAAATAAAAATTAATATTAGTAGTAATTCAGATGTTAAAATAACAAGAGATAAGAAAAAGTAAAATATTAGAGTGATTCGTAGTATGTAGATTTAACGTAGTAGTTAATAAAAATTATATTCTTTGAAAATTGAACAATGCGTCGCTTACAAAATATGTTATAATTGGTCCATAATATTATAATAATAAAGGGGCTGGTATATATTGAAAAAAGAAAAACCTATTCTTACAGACTACAATATGGCAATTAGGCTCAAATTTATGCCTTTATTTATGCTTCTATGTGGGTTCCCAATTTTAATGATAATTAATATAAAAGATATAGGTCCTATTTGTTTTTTTCTATTTGTAGAACTAATTACGTTAGTACTAACAGTTTATATATATACTGATCATGTTAGCGTTTATCCGGATAGAATAGAAACTAGCAATATTTTTTCTAAAGAGACAGTTTTGCTTAAAGAAATAAAAAAAGTGGATATAAAATTAGTTCAAGAATCATATAGAGGAAAGAATTATGATGTCTTATATAGCATATTTTTGGGTAATCATGGTCAAGAGATATTAAGGCTCCGAATAAAATATACACTACTATATATGCTACGATCTACAGCTAGAATATCTGATATTATATCTACTATAGAAAATTATAATAAGAAGATAGAGATAAGCAAAAATTTTATAGAATATCTAAATGCAAATACCAGTTATAAAAGGAAATAACTTTCCCAATATCACATTATTCAAGATTAAATTTGAAATTTTTTTTGCGTAATTCTACTATAAAACGTAATAGTAAATTATTGTTCAACAAAGTCAATGTATATACTTTAGATGGAGAGTGATTAAATATGGATAATTTTTCTTATGGCAGCCCTTATCTTGACAGTCTTTCTGAAAAGTATAATTATGCACAAATGCTCCATGAAACCTTTGATAATGTTATTGTACCAGGTTTTAAAGAGAAAGGATTCAGAAAAAATGGAAAGACTTTTTATCGTAAGCATGATGGTCTTACAGAAGTATGCAATGTTAAATTTTCAAGAGACAATAGTAGAGTTCATGCTAGGTTTTGGTTACAGGTATGTATTGCTATACCTTCATTTTACGATTCTATAGGTAAAAAGTATGATAAGAAATGGGAGGCAACAATATTTGATATAGAATCTGATTCACTTATTGGATGGGAAAATGGTTTGAGTAATTTTCATTACCCACCTTATATGTTGGATTTATGGAACAGCAGATTGATTGCAGTTTCCCTAACTGAGACTAGAAAAGATGAAAAAGAGGAGTTATTAAAAGAGAAACTAGATAGCAGATATAATAAGCAGACTGGTGAAGGATTCAACGAGGTTGTTGCTTCTGATATTGAAAATGTAATAATTAAATTTTTTAATACAATTCCAAGTGCTGAAAAATTATTAGAGTATATTAATAATGATGAACCTAACACTTGTGCTGATGAAGCAATGATGTATGAGGTGGCATACCTTTATTACAATTATGGAGAGCAGGAAAAAGCCAAAGAAATATTAAAAAGAATTCAGAGTGGTTTCTTGAAAGACAGAATTCAGAAGTTTGTAAATTATGCGGGGATTATCTTATAGACTGTTATTATTAATAAAAATACATAAGGTTAAAATTAATTAGTTTCTACCCTTAATTCGTAACTTTCATTAGTTATGTATCAATAAAATTAAATAACAAATTGTAAAATCGTATTATTCAAGAAATTGAATTTACGATTTTTTAGTGCACAATTTGTAGAATTGAGGTAACAACTAATAAAAAATATTCTTTGAAAATTTAATAATATGATGTTTACAAAATGTGTTGTACTTTAGATATAATGGAATTTAATAGCAACTAAAGTAATAAGTTTATAAGGAGTAAAAATGGAAAGATTTAAAAAGATTATTATATATATAATTCCATATATACTTGTGTATATAACTTCGTGTTTAACAACTTTGTCACATGAATTAGGTCATTCAATCACAGCATATTTTTTTGATATTAAAAACAATCCATTTGATCTTAATTATAGTACAAAAATTTTTATGTTTGGAATAAGTGAAAATGTTGATTATAATAAGGTGTCAAAATTAATACAGTATAAAGCAATATTAATATCAGCAGCAGGTTTGATTGTAAATTTTATTTTTGCTGTAAGTATAATCATATTGTTAATATTCTTTTATAGAAATCTCAACAAGTTTATATGTTATGTTTTATACTTGTTTTTATTTTGGAATACAAATGAATTCTTTAATTATTTTATAATCCGTAATATATTCTTAAGGGGCGATGTTGCTAATATTGTAACTTATGGGATACCTCATATTTATGTATTGATATTTGGAGTATGGTTTTCCTTAATTTTAGTTTGCTTTTTATTTTTAAAGGTTAAGAAGAATTTATTTAAGATATTTAACTTGACCCAAAATCAATGCGTAAAGTTTACGAAAATAATAGTATTAAGTTTTGTGACATGCCAAATTTTAACATTATATAATTATAGTTAATGCAAACATTAATTAGAAATCTGATAGTTAAACTTGATTTGTTTACAAATAAACGTATATTGTTAATACACTATTTTTCTTAAGTTATGAATCAAAAAAAAATTAAATAACAAATTGTAAAATCGTATTGTTCAAGAAATGAATTTACGATTTTTTTAATGCGTAAATTCTAAAATATTACGAACGATGCAAGAGGAAATATATTAATACTCTGAGGCAATTTTGAAGGAATTATAACTGTCAGTAATGGGGGAATGGTAAATGTACAAGACAATAAATAATTTACTCAGTTTTTTTACTATCATAATTTGTATTGGATTTGGGATGCCGTTCATGGGCTTGCTAAAAGGTAGAAGAGGTACAGACTCTCTTTTTAATTATAACAAAACTATGTATTTCAGGGTTTCATTAATAGGAATAGTTATAGCGGTACTATTCATAATAATCTGCATTGTCTTAAAAAAGAAAATTATGGCTATGGAATGTGAAATAAAATCCCTACCTTTTTATACCGCACCTGTAGTTAAATATACGCTATTTAAAAGCAAATATTCAGTTGTCTTTAGCATAGATGGTAAGAAATATGGACATAAATTTGAATCAATAGGAGTTAAGAAAGTTTATGACTTTAAGCAAGGTTCTTACGTAAGATATAAGATTTATAAGAATGAAATTATTCCTGAAAGATTTTATTTAGCAATTCCTAAGTATGAGAAAGTATTAAAAACAAGTAGGCTTATTTAAGTAAGAATCAATAGAGAAAACAATACTAAGTCACATTATTCTTTTATCATGAATCAATAAAAATAAATAACAAATTGTAAAATAGCATTATTTAATAGATTGGATTTATGAGTTTTTAGTGCGCAATTTGTAGAAAGTGTGTAGCAATTAATAAAAATTATGTTCTTTGAAAATTGAATAATGCGGTATTAAAAAATGAAAACATTACTGATTTTCTATAAATATTATAGCATAAATTTTCTTGAATTATAAGACTGTAAAATAATGTAATCATTTGATAGTATTATTAACATACTAGAAAAAGGATGGTGTTCAATATGAAAATTGTAGCTATTAATGGGAGTCACAAAGGCAAATTTGGAAATACTGACATAATGGTAAATGCTTTTTTGAATGGAGCTCAAAAGGCAGGTGCAGAAACTGTTAACATTTTTTTGGCGGAAAAGGAGATTAATTATTGCAAATGTTGTAAAGCATGTTGGTTCCACAATTCAGGTAAATGTGTAATCAGAGATGACATGGATGAAATAATATCACTTATGGATGGAGCAGACATTTATATTTTGGCTACACCAATTTATTTTGATAATATATCTAGTAGATTGAAAGTTTTTATCGACCGATTAATGGTGACAATTAGTCCATATTGGGGGCAAGACAAAGATGGAGAATGCCGACATTTAGCAGTAAATTTGCCACCTAAACTAATTATGATATCTAACTGTGGTTATCCAGAAAAATCTCATTTTCAGGTAATTTCCCATTGGATTAAAAGGGTTGCACGTAACATGGGCACTGAGGTGATTGGAGAAATATATGCTTCTCAAGGTGCTCTTTTGAGTACAAAAGTAGAACAAGTACGTCCTATAATTTCTAAGTATCTAAAAGATTTAGAAAAAGCAGGCAAAGAAATTGTTAAAAGTATGAGATTGTCAGATGAAACAAAAAAATTATTGGAACCAAATTTTATTCCCAATGAAACCTACATCAAAGAGACTAAGATATATGTTGATAGTATGTTAAAAAAATTTAAAATAGGTGAAAGTATTAACTTAAATTAATTACTGTCGTACATTAATTTGTATAAGAATTAGAATGAAACTACATTTGAATACCGCATTATTCAGAAAATGAATTTGCGGTATTTTTTGTTGTACGAGTACTACGCAATTCTAAAATTAGACAAACTGTAGATTGGATGTAGTAAAATAAAGATGGTAGTTAAATATCACCTCCAACTTTATCAAACCCATATTCATTTTATGAAGTTTATAGAAAAATCTTGAATTGTGAGTAAAACTAATCTATAAGAATTCCGGCTCCAGTATAAAAATAGTTAGAATTTCGATCTAGTGTAAGTTTATTATTAGTTTCTATAGTGAAATCTTCCCAAACTACATGGTCAGTACCATAGATTGAATCTAGTATTTTGAAAGTAGAATGATCTAGGTTATATAGAGAATCTAAAAGTTTAAATGTATTTTGCTCATATTTAATAAGCATGTAATGTAGTGCTGGAGTCATATAGCCTATACTACAGATAATGATTGCGTATTTATTAGCACCTGTTTTAACTTTATCAAGGATATCTATGTTTTTTGCATATATGTTAAGGCTTTTTGCTATTGGTATAACAGTGCTATTGCTTAACATACATGTGTAAGAGTATGAACTCCAATTATTACTTAATTCATAAGCAATTTTTTCTGGGTTTGAATAAATTTCAGAAATTCCCATATTATTTGGACCAATTTGAATTTTTTTATGTATATTAGCGACAAAGGTTCTATCATTTATAGATTGAGCTTTAGCGGTTTCCCATAAATAATAAGCAATTGAGTGTGCACCACAACTATTGCTTTCTATAGTTTGAGAAATATATGGTTTCATAATAAAATCAGTCTCCTTTCAGATATAGCATATTGATTTAATCACTATAAAAATTATAACGCTTATTTTGTATAAATAAACTAAATTTTGTATCAAATAAAAATATATCCAGTAGATTTTTGCTACACAATTCTATTAAATTGTGTAGTAGACAGATTATAATTTCTCGGTGCATACCCATTTTTGAAAGTCGCCTTGACAAAAAAATAAAAACGAGATAATATAGTTGATAATATCAATTAATTTGGAGGCGTGGTATGAATAAAGAGGAAATAATTAGAAAAGAGATAAGATTAATTGTGAGGGAATTGGGTTTATTAAATTACAATTGCTTTAATTCAGGCTTGACACTTGCACAAGCACACATATTAAACTACCTAAGGCAAAACGGAAAGACTCCTTTTAATGAATTGTTGATAAACCTGGGTATTGATAAGGCTTCACTTAGTAGAATAGTTAGTAATATGGAAGCAAAAAATTACTTAGAATTGAAAAAGTCTGAAAGTGATAAGAGAATGAGAGATATTTGCCTTTTACCATTGGGTTTGACAACTATTAATGATGGGGATTATAAAGCAAATACATTTATGAATGAAATTTTAGATTTAGGAGATAGCGAGGATATAGACAATATTGTTAGGGCATTTAAAGTATTTCGTATTCTTGCATTAAAAAACAATCTTAGAAAGAATGATTCTAGAATTTTGATTGAAAAAATTTCAGAAAATTATATGGATGATGCAATAAAATTAGCAACAGAAGTGTTTGCTCATGAGCAGGGTATTCCAGCAGAATCAATTGTAATTGATGACAATTTAAAACCAATCTGGTGGTGTGCAAGAGTAGGAGAAGATATTATTGGGGTTGTTGCAACATGGAAAGAAAAGGATAAATGGAAATGGGGAAGATTTGCTATTGATAAGAGATTGCGAGGTCTAGGTATTGGTCAGAGAATGGCTATTTATTCATTAAAAGAGATTTTTAGACAATATACGGACGAGTTATATATTGAAGCAAGAGAAGTAACTGTAAATATGCTAATAAAATTTGGATGCAAAGTTATTGGAGAAACAGAAGATTTTTATGGCGAGCCCATAACACCAATAGTATTAAATAAAGAATTGTTTGATGAACATTTGAAAAGTTATATCTAACTTATAAAATTATTGGAAATAGAATAAAAATAAGAATAGAGGTGTTTTATATGAAAACAGAAAAAATTATACTTACTCTTGTTTTAGTTGTTATTTGTATTTTGATAACACAGATTTTTCTTGCTATGGCAGTTCTCATGCTTTGTGAAAATACTAATAGCAGAATAGAAATTTTTGCATATGTTTCAAGTGTGGCGCCTGGAATTATCTTAGGTTTATTTTTAGGTAAGCTATTTGAATTATTAACAGGAAGAAACTTTGGAAAAATGTATTACAGATTCTATTCTTTTGATAAATCTAGTAATTTTGATAATGATAATAAAAATGTAGATTAAAATTCAATTAAATTTAGATATATAAATGTGCTTTATTAATGTAGTGATATAGATATTAATTAGTTAGATAAATTCCAATTTATCGTTGAGGTAATTTGTAATGTTCTTATATTATGAATCAATAAAAATAAATAGCAAATTGTAAAATCGTATTATTCAAGAGATTGAATTTACGATTTTTTTTAATGCGCAATCCTACTATAAAACGTAATAGTAAATTATTGTGATGCAAAGATTATTTATTTATGGGCATTATCTATCTATATGATAACTCACAGAAAAGAAACAGTCTATATTTTTTTCAATTTATCCATATAATTAATATTGTTGCAACAGATAAATAATTGGATTGGAGAAAGAATATGATAAAGAAGAAAATAGCAAATATCCCTTTTGGACCATTTATTACAGTTTTAGCAGGCGCCATGGTTAATGGAAAACCAAACTATGCCACAATAGGTGCATATGGTGTTGTAAGTGAGAAGCCTGTATTGTATATTTCATTGAAAAATTCCCACTATACAACTTCAGGTGTAGTAGAAAATGGATTCTTCAGTGTAAATATACCATCCTCTGAATCTATCTATAAGACTGATCTTTGTGGGTGCGTATCTGGTAATAAAGAAGATAAATCAAATGTATTTGATTCGTTTTATGATGATGCAGGAAATGCACCAATGATAAAAGAATGTCCTGTAAATTATCTTTGTAAGGTAATACAGACAATTCCTATATTTGATTTTACGATGTTTATTGGAGAAATTGTTGCAGTATATGCGAATGAAGACTGTCTGGAAAATGGAACACCAAATGCCCTTGAGGTTAAACCAACAATTATGATGTATCCAGGGTACTATGATTTAAAGGATAAAGTTGGTACGTTATTTAAAACATATAGGAGCATGAGTACCGATGAACCTAGATAACAAGCATTAATATAAGGATCATACGTAATCTTATAATATGATTTATTAGTCATAAAAATAAGATGGTTTAACAATGGTAAATTAATCCGAAGTATTAAAGTCAAAACTTAGAAAGGTAGAATTAAGATGCCAAATAAAATAAAATCATATTACCAACATGATGATGAGGAAGAAAATGAACAATTCCTAAGGAACTTTGAATATAAAGGAGAAGAAATATTAGTCTGTGACATTTGTGAAAGTGAAATATCAGAAGAGGAATATGAGCGTAATGACGGCAAATGTGATGAGTGTAGCGCTGATATATATGAGCCTTAGTTACTTTTTATATTTTTCTTAGATCATGAATCAATAAAATTAAATAACAAATTGTAAAATCGTATTATTCAAGAGATTGAATTTACGATTTTTTTTAATGTGTTATACCACTAAAATACGTTTTTTATTGATCAATTTTCAATCGTTTGTAGAATAAATAATAGAAAAAATTACTAAAAATATGTTATAATTGTATATTGTTACATTAAATACGATAAATTACATAGGGGGTAAAGAATGAGAAGTTTGAGACTAATAAAATTAATAGCGAGTTCATTATGTGTAGCTTCGTTATTAGCACTAAATCCAATAGGAGCGAGTGCAGAGTGGAAGAGTGATCCTAGAGGCTGGTGGTATACAGAAGGAAGTTCATGGGCTACAGGATGGAGGTTAATTAATTCTAAATGGTATTATTTTGATTCTAAAGGTTACATGGCTAAAGATACAACAATTGATGGGTATTATCTAAATGATAGTGGTGCATGGACAGAACTTACAACAAGTGGAGACTTTAAATTTGATAAATCAACTGGAACAATAGTAGAATATACCGGTTCTGATAGCTCAGTCGTGATACCAAATAAAATTGATGGTACTGAGGTAAAACGTATAAGATTTACATCGACATCTACCTGCAAAAATTTAACAAGCATAACAATACCAGACAGTACAACAGGTATAGAATCTATAGTGTGTATGAATTGCAGTAACTTAACACACGTAGATATTCCAAATAGTGTGAAACGTATAGATAGATATGCATTTAATGGATGTAGTAATTTACAAAGTATAACTATTCCAGATAGTGTGAAAATTATAAATGAATATGCCTTTAGTGGGTGTAAGAGTTTAAAAAGCATAATTATTCCAAATAGTGTGGAGTCTATTGGGCCTCAGTCATTTGCTGGATGTAGTGGTTTAACAACTTTAACCATTCCAAATAGTGTAACAAATATGGGGGATGCTATATTTAGGAATTGTATTAATTTAACAAACATAACAATTCCGGATAGTGTAAAAAGCATAGGCTATAGTGCATTTAGTGGTTGTAGCAGTTTAAGTAGCATAACAATACCAAAGGGTATAACAATCATAAACGAGAATGAATTTCAAGGTTGTACTAATTTAACAAGCATAGTAATACCAAATGGTGTAACAAGTATACAAAGAAGTGCATTTGAAGGCTGCACAAATTTAACCAGTATAACTATTCCGGATAGCGTAACAAGTATAGCAACCCACCAAAAAATGCCTAATGGTATAGGAATTAATCCATTCTATGATTGTACAAATGCTACATTTTATGTAAAGAGTCAAGCATTAAAACAGATTTTAATTAATTCTGGTGTAAGTGCAAGCAAAATCATAGTAAGTGCTTAGCCATAAATAATAAATAGTTTTGTAGAGTAGTGTAAAAGCTACTCTATTTTTATAGTTTCTTGTAATCAAAATATTTATAATTTTGATAAGTTACTACATAAATTTGGTTTTAAAGTGGACATCTATATATATATATAAACAGCTTAAGAATTAAACTAGCTAGATAAATATACTTGCAAATTTGCTGGAACTTTAAGGTCTTATCTTTACCAGAAATTATAAATATATTTGTGGAGAAAACATTTGAAAATGAGCTGTTAAAGGTTCTTAGCGGTAGGTTGTTCCAGTTTAGCTTGTCAAACTGAAAGTTGGAGCATGCTAAACTGGATGCAACCTGCTGCCTAGAACCTTCAGCGATATTTTCATAGCTTTTCGGAATCAAAATATTTATAATTTCGGCTTGTATACACATAAGTACGGTTCTAACTGAGTTTATGGAAGCAAGAAAATTTTTGTGGTAAAAGCTATTTACAAGATACTACAAAAGTGCTAGTATTTATTATTAATAAGAGCAAAGTGCACGTAAACTCTTAAAAATTAAATATTCGCAGGCAATGAAAGGGAAAAGTATTATAGAGTACAGTTTTCAGAGAGGAAATGTCACCGACTGTAAGCATTTCTAAATATGACTATGAGAAAAACTACCCTGGAGCTATGGCTTATTAGCAGATTTTGTGAAATGCCATCGGTGAAAATCGTTAAAAATTTTAGAGAAGAATTGAGTTTATTTAATTCAATTTGGGTGGAACCACGGATATTATGCATTCGTCCCAAGGCTTGGGACGGGTGCTTTTTTTGTACAAAAATATAAGAATTTAAAAAAGTATGAGACGCAATTTGGAATAAGTTGTGTTATCGAATATTAATCTATAGATATATCTAATACAATAAAACTTTAAAGAATCTTATAAAATATTAAAGAAGGAGGTAACAAGTTTATGATAAATATAAAACTTAAAGATGGATCAATAAAAGAAATTGCAGATGGATCTAGTATTTATGATTTAGCAAATTCAATTAGTAAAAACTTAGCTAAAGTCGCAGTAGTGGGGGAAGTAAATGGGACATTAGTAGATTTAAATTATAAATTAAAAAATAATGATGAGGTAAATATTTTAACTTATGATGATGAAAAAGCAGTTGAAGTTATAAGACATTCTACTTCTCATGTTATGGCTCAAGCAGTTAAAAGAATTTATAAGGATTCAAAGCTTGCTATAGGACCTGCAATAAACAATGGTTTTTATTATGATTTTGATATTGAAAACTCATTATCCAATGAAGATTTAGATAAAATTGAAGTTGAAATGAATAAAATAATAGATGAAAATCTTAGATTTGAAAGAATCGATATTTCTAGAGACGAAGCAATAAAATTAATGGAGGAAAAGGGAGAAACATATAAAGTAGAACTTATTAAGGATCTTCCAGAAACTGAAAAGATATCTTTATATAAACAGGGCGATTATATAGACCTTTGCAGAGGTCCTCATATTCCATCAACAAAGTATATTAAAGCATTTAAACTATTAAGCGTTGCTGGAGCATATTGGAGAGGAAATGAAAAAAATAAGATGCTTCAAAGAGTTTATGGAGTGGCATTTTCTAGTAAGAAAGAATTAGAAGTGCATTTGCATAATTTAGAAGAAGCAAAGAAAAGAGATCATAGAAAATTAGGAAAAGAATTAAAATTATTTACTTTTGCAGAAGAAGGTCCAGGATTTCCATTTATGCTTCCTAAAGGAGTAATATTAAAGAATACTCTAATAGATTTTTGGAGAAAATTACATTACGAAGATGGTTATGTTGAAATTGAAACTCCAATAATGCTTAATAAGAAACTATGGGAGACTTCAGGGCATTGGTATCATTATAGAGAAAATATGTATACTTCATCAATTGATGAAGAGGAATTTGCATTAAAGCCAATGAATTGCCCAGGTGGAATGTTAGTTTATAAATCAGAATCACATTCTTATAGAGATTTTCCAATGAGAGTTGGAGAATTAGGACGAGTTCATAGACATGAGCTTTCTGGAGCACTCCATGGTCTTATGAGAGTAAGAGCTTTTACACAAGACGATGCACATATATTTATGTTACCAGATCAAATAAAGTCAGAAATAAAAGGCGTTATTAATTTAATTGACAAGGTATATTCAAAATTCGGATTTAAGTATAATTTAGAACTTTCTACAAGGCCAGAGGATTCAATGGGAAGTGATGAAGAGTGGGGATTAGCAGAAAGCTCATTGAAAGGTGCCTTAGATGAATTAAATCTTGAATATAAAATAAATGAGGGTGACGGAGCTTTTTACGGACCTAAAATAGATTTTCATCTTGAAGATAGCATAGGCAGAACTTGGCAATGTGGAACAATTCAATTAGATTTTCAATTACCTCAAAGATTTGAGTTAGAGTATGTAGGTAGTGATGGAGAAAAGCATAGACCAATAGTAATCCATAGAGTAGTCTTTGGAAGTATAGAAAGATTTATAGGAATATTAATAGAACATTTTGCTGGAAAATTTCCAACATGGCTTTCTCCAGTTCAAGTAAAAATACTTCCTATATCAAATAAATTTAATAGCTATTCAAAAAAGATTAAAGATAAATTAAGCTCAGAAGGTATAAGAGTTGAAATTGATCAGAAAGATGAAAAGATAGGCTACAAAATAAGAGAAGCTAGAAATGAAAGGGTTCCTTACATTATTATTGTTGGAGAAAAGGAAGAAGCAGAAAATAATATATCATTACGCAGCAGAAGTAATGGAGATGAGGGAACATTAAATTTAGAAGATTTAATAGAAAGAATAAATAATGAAGTTAAAAATAAAGCTCTATAATTAAGTAGAGATAATACTGAAATATTAAGATGTTAAATTTAAGGAATAATTAAAGTAAACACCACTTTAATTATTCCTTTTAATATTGTATATAGATACCTGCATCAAAATTAAAATATTATTTCTAATTTTCTATAAGTTTTATTTATTAAACAAGCAGTTATATATTATAATGTTATATATCACTTGATGAAGGAGAAGGAAAATATGTTTTTATTTGGCGGGAATAAATTAAAGGTAAGAAGCGAAGAAGATGAGGATGGAGTTAAAACTTTCGTGGAATACTATGGAATGAAGAAAAGCGATGAATTTAAAGTAAAGGTTTTAAATGAAATGATTGGAGAAAACCTTTGTTTAATAGTTTTGGACTCTAGAATGTTGTATTTTGGAAATCAAGTGGAACATGAGGTGCCAGTTGAAGAAATAATAGAGCATTTAGGAATTTCAAGAATAGCATATAAGAAGTTTGAAATAAAGAAGGTACCGGAAGTATCCATATTTGGCATGAGTATCAAAAAAGGAACTAAGAAAATTGATAAAGATTATGTAATAGGATTTGTTGTAAATAAGTATAATTTCAAAAGAATTGAAGAATATGTAAATAGAATGAATCTATATTATTTCATAGATAACGCTGGACTTAGTGAAGAGGATTTATTACAGAAGTTAAGTGAAAATTATGAAGAAATTGATGAAATGAGTAAGGAATTTTACTGTGAGATATTTAATAATAATTACATAAGTCAGTTAGTTATTTCATCAGAAAATGAGAACGCTATGGCAATAAAGGAAACGGTTGGCAGGTGCCATTCTGAGTTAAAATAAATAGTTTCACTCTAAGAAGAATGTATGCAAATTTTATTATTTATTAATTTGCCAGTGAATTCAACGTCTAATAGAATTAGCAAACATTCTTTTGCCTTGACAACATTATTAGATTATGGAATGATAATTAGATGTCGGAAAACTACTAATTGATTAATTATTTTACAAATGAAAAATTAGTTGAGATTAAAAAATGATATAAATATTATCTAGATTAAATATGAGGGAGGTATAGGAATACTTTTTTGATAGAATTATTTCTATGCGTTTTTTTGAAGCTTAACAAATTGCAAGTTTAATCTATATAATAGTAGCATACTGAAAATTTTTTAGAAAAGGTTAATGAGTAGTATGAAGAGAATAAATGAAGCTTTTAGTGATTATGAATCGGCTGGTAGCATAAATACTGCCGTTATACAATCCGTAGTCTTGCGTAAGAAAACTAAAGTGCTGGAAATGGAAATTAGTTCAGATAATTATATTGAACTAGGGGAAATTGAAAGTTTCAATAGTTTCATAAAAGATAAATTCGGATTAAATGATTCTAAAATTATTGTAAAGTATAGTGACGAGGTTGAAATAAGACCTATAGAAAAAGAATTGAAAAATATCGTATATTCCTTATCTACAAAGTATCCTGCATTAAAGGCAGCAGTTAATAATAGTGACTATGAAATAGAAGGAAATACTATAAATTTTAATTTTAAAATTCCTGTAGCAGGTTTTCTAAAAACCATGGAATATGATAAGCAAATTAATAAAGCTATAAAGCATATGTACGGGAAACATTATAATATCAACTTTATTGACCAAATAGATAGCGAAGAATTAGTAAAAATTGCAGAAGATAAACGTGCTAATGAGATGAAAGTTATTAAAGAAATAAAAATTAACCAAAGCAATAATCCTCCTGAAGTACCTAAAGCTGAAGAAGGTAAGCCAGAGGTAAAAGCTGAGGGCGATGGCAAAAAGGCAAGTAATCCATTCTTGATTTTAGGAAGAAATGCTAATATTAAGGAAAACATAATTAAAATTAATGATATAACACCTGATGAGGGAAGAGTAGCTTTAGAGGGTGAAATAT
Organism: uncultured Clostridium sp.; assembly: GCA_963524945.1. Classification (GTDB taxonomy): domain Bacteria; phylum Bacillota; class Clostridia; order Clostridiales; family Clostridiaceae; genus Clostridium. Next base: position 73,405 of record CAURJV010000005.1, on the reverse strand, counting down.
CTAATTTAGAAGCAAAAGAATTAAGAAGTGGAAAGATGTTAATTTCCTTTGATTTATATGATGGATCAAACTCTATGACTTGCAAGATTTTTGCAAAGCCTACTGAGTATGATGAAGTATTTTCTAGAATAAAAAAGGCTAAGGGGCTTAGACTTGCTGGAAATGCAGGATATAGTAATTTCTCTCATGAAGTTGAACTTATTGCTAACACTGTTATTGAAACAAATGGAATAAAGAAATATAAGAGACAGGATAATTCTGAGGTCAAGAGAGTAGAGCTTCACATGCATACTCAAATGAGCCAGATGGATGCCATGTCTAGTGCTAGTGATTTAATTAAGAGAGCTATGAGCTGGGGAATGAAGTCTATTGCTATAACTGATCATGGAGTAGTTCAGTCATTTCCAGAAGCGCACAAATTGCTTGGAAGAGATAATCCAGATATGAAAGTTATATATGGAGTTGAAGCTTACCTAGCACCTGATAAAAAGCCATCTGTAACAAATGTTAGGGAAGAAAGTATTGATACGGTATACTGTGTTCTTGATTTAGAAACTACAGGTTTTTCTCCTCAGACAGAAAAGATTACTGAAATAGGAGTAATGAAAATTAAGGATGGCAAGGTTATAGATAAGTTCAGTACTTTTGTAAACCCTCAAAAGTCAATTCCTATGAGAGTTGTAGAGGTTACAAAGATAACTGATGATATGGTGAAAAATGCAGAAACTATTGATAAAGTTTTCCCTAAATTGCTTGAATTTATTGAAGGAAGTGTTTTAGTTGCGCATAATGCTGACTTTGATATTGGATTCTTAAAGCATAATGCGAAAGTTTTAGGCTATGAGTTTGATTTTACCTATGTAGATACTTTAGGATTAGCCCAAGATGTATTCCCTGATTATAAATCTTATAAGCTAGGAAGAATTGCTAAGAATCTTGGAATAAAGGTTGAAGTTGCCCATAGAGCTTTAGATGATGTTGATACAACTGTTAAGGTATTTAACATAATGATTGAAAAGCTAAAAGAGAGAGGCGCACAAACTCTATCAGATATAGATTTATATGCAGCTGACGAAGAAGCTAAGAAAGTGGCATATAAAAAGGTTAAAACTCACCATGCAATAATACTAGCAAAAAATTACGTGGGATTAAAGAACTTATATAAATTGGTATCATATTCTCATTTAGATTATTTTTATAAAAAGCCACGTATATTAAAGAGCATGTTTAAGAAATATTCTGAAGGTTTAATCATTGGAAGTGCTTGTAGTGAAGGGGAATTATATCAAGCGATACTTCTTGGAAAACCAGAAGAACAAATTGAGGAAATTGCTAATTTCTATGATTACTTAGAAATTCAGCCTTTAGGAAATAATGATTACTTAGTAAGACAGGAGCAAGTTCCAAGTAAAGAATATTTAAAAGAAATTAATAAAAAGATTGTAGAACTTGCAGAGAGATTAGGTAAGCCTGTAGTAGCTACTGGAGATGTTCACTTCTTAGATCCTGAAGATGAAATATACAGACGTATATTAGAGGCAGGACAGGGATTTAAGGATGCAGATAATCAAGCACCATTATATTTAAGAACTACTGAAGAAATGCTTGATGAATTCTCTTATTTAGGAAGAACAAAAGCTTATGAAGTTGTAGTTACAAATACTAATATAGTAGCAGATATGTGTGAGCAAATAAGCCCTATTTCTCCTGAAAAATGTCCACCACACATAGAAGGCTGTGAGCAGACAATAAAAGATATCGCCTATGAAAAAGCTCATGAACTTTATGGAGATCCACTTCCAGAAATAGTTCAGGCAAGACTTGATAAAGAGCTGGATTCCATTATAAAAAATGGATTCTCAGTAATGTATATCATAGCTCAGAAGCTGGTATGGAAATCAAATGAAGATGGATACTTAGTAGGTTCCAGAGGATCTGTTGGTTCATCCTTCGTTGCAAATATGACTGGTATAACAGAAGTAAATGCGCTTCCACCTCATTATAGATGTCCTAAGTGTAAGTATTCTGATTTTGAGGATTATGGCGTTCTAAACGGCTTTGACTTACCAGATAAAGTATGTCCTGTTTGTGGAGAAAATCTGTATAAAGATGGTATAGATATTCCGTTTGAAACATTCCTGGGATTTAATGGAGATAAAGAGCCAGATATAGATTTAAACTTCTCAGGGGAATATCAGGCAAAGGCCCATAGATATACAGAAGTTATCTTTGGAAAGGGAACAACATTTAAAGCAGGGACTATTGGTACTATAGCAGAAAAAACAGCGTTTGGTTATGTTAAAAAATATTATGAAGAAAAAAATATTACAATAAACAAAGCTGAAACAATAAGAATTTCAGTAGGGTGTACTGGTATAAAGAGAACTACAGGTCAGCATCCAGGAGGAATTATAGTTGTACCAAAAGGAAGAGAAATATTTGAATTCTGCCCTGTACAGCATCCTGCGGATGACCCTAACTCAGATATTATAACAACACATTTTGATTATCACTCTATTGACCAAAATCTATTGAAGCTTGATATACTAGGGCACGATGATCCGACAGTTATAAGAATGCTTCAAGATATAACAGGGGTTGACCCGCATGAGATTCCTATGGATGACAAGGATACTATGTCCTTATTCTTCTCCACAAAGGCTCTTGGGGTAACTCCAAATCAGATAAATTCAGAGGTTGGAACCTTTGGAATTCCTGAGTTTGGTACTAAGTTCGTAAGAGGAATGCTTGTGGATACAAAACCAAAAACTTTCTCAGACTTATTATGTATATCAGGACTTTCACATGGTACAGATGTATGGCTTGGAAATGCTAAGGACTTAATTGATAATGGAGTAATTACCAGCATAAGTGATGCGGTATGTACCAGAGATGATATCATGGTTTACTTAATTAGAAAAGGACTTCCACCTAATACTGCATTTAAAATAATGGAAACTGTTCGTAAAGGTAAAGCCTTAAAAGAACCTAAATTTCCAGAATATGAAGCTATGATGAGAGAACATGATGTGCCAGAATGGTATATAGAGTCTTGTAAAAAGATAAAATACATGTTCCCTAAAGCCCATGCAGCAGCTTATGTAATGATGGCATTTAGAATAGCATGGTTTAAAGTTCATATACCTCAGGCTTATTATGCAACATACTTTACTATAAGAGCAAAAGCCTTTGATGCAGAATTTATGATCTTTGGAAAAGAAAAGGTTAAAGCAAAGATGCAGGAAATTCAGGCTCTTGGAAATGAGGCTGGTCCTAAGGATAAGGATATGTATGATGACCTTGAAATAGTTTTGGAAATGTATGAAAGAGGATTTAAATTCCTTCCAATTGATTTATATAAATCTAGTGCTACAAAATTCCAGTTAGAAGAAGATGGAATAAGACCTCCATTAAACAGTATAGCAGGTATGGGAAATGTAGCGGCAGAAGGTATAGCAAGTGCAGCAAAGGAAAAGGAATTTAATTCAGTAGATGATGTAAAGAAACGTTCAAAGATTGGTAATGCTGCCATAGAGCTTCTTAGAAAATTTGATTGTTTAAATGGTCTTCCAGAAAGTGATCAAATGAGTTTCTTTGACGCAGTTTAGATTTATGACTATAGATAAACCAACTTTGAAACTAAACTTATGTGGTAACTTACCGAAATCATAAATATTTTGTTCCGAAAAACTATGAAAATATCGCTGAAAATCCTAAGTCGCAGGTTGCACCACTTCAGCATGTTCCCACTTTCAGTGTGACAAGCAAAAGTGGAACAACCTACAACTAAGAATTTTTAGCAGCTCATTTTCAAATGTTTTCTGCACAAATATATTTGTGATTTCTAGTGAAGATATTACCTCAAAGTTTTAGCAAGTTTGTAAATATGTTTATATTATAGATTTAAATATTAATATGGATATTATAGATAAACTAACTTAGATCTGAACTGGAGTATTCTCTCTTTCTAGTATGGTCTAAATTATAAGTGGAATTTAGGTTTTCTAGTGATTTGTACTTTTATTTTAGTAAGTATTTTTAAAATGTGAACTTAAAAATTTATATAAAAAATAACATAAAAAAACACAGCCTACTGAGTATTGATGTAGGCTGTGTTTTTTTGTTATATATTTGCTGTTAATTTAGTTATAGTATATTTAAGTAAAATAGATTATTTTCCATTATCTGTTGAGCCAACTTGATTGTTGCCTTTATCACGATTATTCTTGCCTTTCATCTTATCAACATTGCTCTTATCATTCTTATTTCTATTGTATTGAGAAGATCCCATTTTATATCACCACCTTACTTTTTATTTATTATTCGCGGAAAGAGTTTGTGATATTCATATTGAGGTTAGTTTTTAGAATGATATTCACTTCCAGAGCTGGTAAACTCAATGAAGTCATCTGACAGTATATCATTTATTTTATCTTCTGACTTTCTAATTTCTTTTCTGATTTTAATAAGTCTTGTTCTAATTGTAATATGTGCTCTTTAATACCATTCATTCATTCACTTCATTGTATGATATGTATTTTAATATCAATCTCTCTATCAATAATGTTATTAATAATGAGTATTTAAGTAATTTGTTATTTCTTCAATAAGTTCATTTCCATCTAAATCCAAAGCCAGGATTGAGCAGCCAGCCATGTGATCCCAAGAGACATTAATATTTATTAATAGGAATTAAATTGTGAGGAGGATTAAGGCAATTTTAGAATACATTTTTTAAGTTCATAACCATTGGACAAGAAAACTATGATTTTTATTTGTAATAATTTTGAAAGATAGGTTTACAATTTGAACTTATAAACACTTAGAGTATATATAAAGTAAAAATTTTCATGTGAAATTTTATATTTTATATGAATTTAGTTGAACTTATACCCACAAGGTAAAAATGTCTAAGAGTGTACGTTTTTAGCTGCTATCAGAAATGATTGGAGTATTAGAATGGCTAGATATTAGACGGATGTATGTACTTCCGTGAGAGTAATGCTCTCATGGAAAAATTTAAAGTATTTCTTTTAAAGGAGAGTGAGAAACATGTCAGACATTAAATGGATTAAGTTATCCACTAACATGCATGATGATGAAAAGATGAAATTAGTGGATGCAATGCCAGAGAGAGATACTATTCATTATTTATGGATAAGATTACTTATACAAGCTGGCAAAACTAATGCTAATGGACTTATATATCTAAATGAGAATATCCCATATACTGATGAAATGTTATCTACAATATTCTCAAGGCCTCTAGCTTCTATAAGACTTGCACTTAAAGTATTATCAGATTTTCAAATGATTGAGATAGCTGAAAATAATGTAATCAGAATAGTGAATTGGGAGAGACATCAAAATGTTGAGGGAATGGACAGAGTTAGAGATCAAAATAGAAAAAGAGTTCAAAACCATAGAGAAAAGAAAAAACAAGTTGAAGCTGTAGTTAATGAAAGTGAAGAAACTAGTGTTGAAATTGAAGAAAATAGCTGGGTTGAAAGTAAAGAATATGGCTGTGCTGAAAGTAAAGAATATAACATTGAAGTTACAAATGATATTTGTGACATTACAAAAAAATCTTGTAACGTTACAGATGATAAAAGTAACGTTACTGTAACGGTGCAGAATAAGAGAGAGAATAAGAACAAGATTAAGAATGAGAATAATAAAGATAGAGAGATAAAGAAAGAGGATGATATAAATTCTAAATCTATTGAACTTGCTAAGTATTGTGAACTAATAGCTGGAATACCTAATGTTCTTAATTTAGGCGCACTTAAGTTAGCTATAGGAATGCATGGTCAAGAATATGTAAAGATGGCTATAGATATATCATTAAAGGCTAATAAACCTAATATGACCTATATTGATGGCATATTGAAAAATTGGAGAAGAGAAGGGTATCCAGATGACAAGGAGGTAAAGAAAAATGTCAATAGAAGCTATGGAAAGAATATTAACCCAGATAAAAACAAATTTGCAGGATTCAAACCAAAGGAACCACGAAGCCTTACAGATGAGCAGCGAAAAAAAGCTGAAAAAAACCTCATATAAGTGTGATAAATGCTGTGATACTGGGTGGGTACTTATTCCACAAGAAAATAGACAGCCCCTTGCAGTTAGCTGTGAGTGTAGAGAAATTGAGAAGGTGAAAAATGAATGGAAGCATTCAGGGATTAACGTTGAAATGACAAAGCATACTTTTGCTAATTATAAAGTGTGGAATAGAGCATCGCAAAGGGCAAAGGATACATCAGCAGCTTATTGCACTGATTTTGATGAAATTAGAAATAGTAGAAGAAATAGCATTTTGCTTTGTGGCCAGGTAGGCAGTGGCAAAACGCATCTCAGTGTTGCCATTGGATTAAATTTGTTAAAGCAGAAGATTAAAGTTGTGTACATGCCTTATAGAGATGTAATTACTAAGATTAAACAAAACATCCTTGATCAAGAATATTACGTTAAGACCATCTCAAAATATAAGCTATGTGAGGTTTTACTTATTGATGATCTCTTTAAGGGTAAAATCAATGAAAGTGATATAAACATAGTCTTTGAAATTATTAATTATAGATATTTAAACTTTCTGCCAATCATAGTCAGCAGTGAATTTAGCATTGAAAGATTACTAAATTTTGATGAAGCTGTTGGCTCAAGAATTTATGAGATGAGTAAGGATTATGTGGTGGAAATTGAGAAAGACATACACAATAACTTTAGATTAAGATAAATTCAATACACAACAATTATGGGGGTAAATAGGTCAAAATTTTGACTAGAAATTAAGAAAATTTAAGGAGTATTTAGATATGGATAAAAAAGCTATTGAGGAAATTATCAATGAAAATATAAAGCTTACTGGAGAAAATATTAAACTCGGTTATAAGGCACATTCAAAAAAATAATTAGTCCATCTGCCCAGCCTATTTTCCATCATGCTACATCAGAAGATTGCCCTAATAGGCCCGCTATGAGACCAATCTACTTCCTTGCCTGATGAAAAATAATCATGGCATTTTGGATTTATTATTTTCTCTCATGTGCCTGGAAATCTAATTCTAGAAAAGAAAATAAAGATATTAGAAGAAAAGACAAGAGTAATTCAAGGCAAGAAATCATCTCAATATATTGTGGTTATGATGGCTTAGTAAATATATAAAATTTGAGATATAAAAGAAATGATTTAATCATATAAAAGAAAATAATTTTGTAAAGGAGAATGTAAAAATGAAAGCATCAGGAATAGTAAGGAAGCTTGATTCAATTGGAAGGATTGTAATACCAAAAGAAATAAGAAATGTACTAGGCATTAATGACGGAGATTTTATGGAAATAATTAAGGTTGATAATGAGGTAGTTGTTAGGAGGTATATTAAAGGCTGTATCTTTTGCGGAAGTGATAAAGGGGGTTTTAACTTTAAAGATATACTGATTTGTAACGAGTGTAGGGAGGCATTAAAGGGAAATTAATTGAGAAAATTTAAGATGAGTTGATTAAGCTAAGCCATTAAATTAAAATGTGGAATATGTAGAGTTGATTTAGTAATAAATAAAAAAGATGGTCTTTGAAAAGTTAATAATTCAATATTTACAGTTTATGCTATAATTGATTTATATTAGAAAAAGGCATGTGTTAAATAAAATAAATCGGAGAAGTAAAATGAAGAGATTAAAATTAAAAAAAGTAATATCTAGTTCATTATTAGTAGTTTTAGTATTTGTATTAAATCCAATAGGTGTAAATGCTGAATGGAAACAAGATTCTAATGGATGGTGGAATGCAGAAGGAAATTCATGGTCAGTAGGTTGGAAAGAGATTGATGGAAAGTGGTATTATTTTGGACAAGATGGATATATGAAAATGGGATGGATACAGTATAAAGATAAGTGGTATTACTTAGGTGATGATGGTGCCATGCTTAAAAATACTACTATTAACGGTTACAAATTAAATTCTGACGGAGTGTTGATTCAATCATCACAAAATAATGATTCATCAAATGTTGATTCGCAAAATAAAAATGTAAGTGATGAAACTGAAGTAAGCAATAGAAAACCAATTATCAAAGAAGGAAACTATCTATATGAATCTGGTAAGTTATCAAAAGTTAATATTGATGGAACAAATAAAACAGACATTGGACAGGCATATGGAAGCATTATTGGAGTTTCTGATGGCTGGGTTTACTATGTTGATGGAAATACTGAACACCATGGCAGTAAAGGTATATACAAAATAAAGGATAATGAGGAAATCAAGTTAACAAGTGAGGATTATATTGTTGATGCTGTCCTTTATAAAGGATCAATATATTATACATTAGGACCTGAAATGGTTGAAAATAATGTGGTTAAGGGTGGATTATATAAAGTTGATATTGATGGAACAAATAAAGTTCAACTTTCTGATCAGTTGGTTGAGAATATAAATATATATAAAGATTGTATCTATTACAGTGGTTCAAGCTCTGTTACTACTGATAATGCAATTACAAGTGAAAATTCAGGTATATTTAAAATGAATACTGATGGTTCAAACAGAATGAAAATATCTGATAGGCTAGCGTCATTTCTAAAGCTAAGTGGGGAGAATATTTATTTTAGCAATCGTGATGATGGAGGTAAATTATACAAGATTAGTATTAATGGCACAGATGAAAAAAAATTAAATGATGATATCAGCTGGGATATTCAAGTGGATGGAAATTGGGTATACTATAGTAATAATCCTTACGATGGACATACTGATATGATTCTACCACTTGATAAGATGAGAGGAAATATTTATAAAATTACTATTGATGGAATGGATAGAACTAAGATTAATAGTGAGGCAAGTAGGTTGTCTGAAGTATTAGATGGGTGGATATATTATAATAATTGGTCCGATAATAAGTTGTATAAAATGAAATTAGATGGTAGCAATAAATCAGTTGTGGAATATTAGTATTATTATAATAATTCCGCTAAATAATTGATTATGTTTTATTATAGTGTTGAAATACAGCCTAAAATATATACATGGAATTGTTTATTATAATACTCAATATTCAAACAGTATAAATCACTAAAAATAAATAGTAAATTTTAAAATCGTATTATTCAAGAAATTGAATTTGCGATTTTTTTTATTCTCAAAGAGATTATAGTATTGGATAACTGTGTGGACATTGTGCCCCTTGAGGGTATAATCTATGAAAATAGTTATTTAATTTTTGAAAAAATATATTCTGCAATTCATAGTGAACAATTATGGATTAAATCATTGTAAAATTTTTGAACTTATAATTAAGAATTATTTGAAGAATTATTTTTGGAACATATATATAAAATCTGATAAGGGGGTATAAACAAAATGGAAGGGTTACGAATTTTTAAAGATGAAAGATTTGGAGAAATAAGATGGGTAAAAATTAATAATAAAGATTATGCAGTTGGGATTGATATAGCAAAAGCTTTAGGATATAAAAACCCAAGAGATGCAATTTTAAGGCATTGCAAGGGTGTCGTGAAACGCGACATAGGGGTAGTTACTGGAAAGAGGAAAGATGGAACAGATGTTATTCAAAATATAGAAATGAGCGTCATTCCTGAAGGGGATATTTACAGGTTAGCAGCTAAATCAGAATTGCCTGGAGCAGAGAAATTTGAAGCATGGATTTTTGATGAGGTATTGCCTAGCATACGGAAAACAGGGATGTATGCTACAGATGAATTATTAGATAATCCCGACTTACTTATTGCTGCAGCGACTAAGTTAAAAGAAGAGAGAAAAGCAAGGCTGGAAGCTGAAAATAAGGTAAAGCTATTAGAGCCTAAAGGACAATTTTATGACGATGTTGCAGGATCTAAAGATAGCATTGAAGTTGGGACATGTTGCAAAGGTTCTTGCTATAAGAGGAATGGGAAGAAATAACTTATTCTCACTCTTAAGAGAAAAGAAAGTTTTGGATAAAAACAATATTCCTTATCAACAGTTTGTAGACTTAGGGTATTTTAGAGTATTGGAGCAAAAATACACAGTACCTAGTGGTGAAACAAAGATAAACATTAAGACAATGGTATTTCAAAAGGGAATAGAGTTTATAAGAAGAAAAATCGGGGAGTAATAAACTCATTCTCCTTATTTTAGGATATGCAAATATAAAGGCTAGATATTTACGTATATTTAAATAAAGCATCATGGAATTTATTAATATAAATCATATTTTAAATTTTAAAAGCAGTAGTTAGGAGGTCTTTAACTACTGCTTTTTATATTAAAAGATAAATATGAAAAGTGATAATAATTTTTGCTTATTCATGCAAAAAAATAATATGCATGGGAAAAAATGCAGAATATATTAATTAATATATTCTGGTTAAAAAATCTAAACTTAATACCGAGGAATTTACATTTAATGTGTGGATTTGGACGTTTAGAGAAAATGCTATTTAATTAATATGAGTATTATGAGAATATGTAATTGTAAATATAAAGAATGGAAGTGAAGTTGATTTATGTCAAAAGTACTTTTTTTAAGTATACCTGCGCATGGTCATATAAATCCTACATTAGGATTAGTAAATGAATTAGTAAAACAAGGAGAAGAAATTACGTATTTCTGCTCAGAAGATTTTAAAGAAAAAATTGAAAAAACAGGTGCCAAGTTTAAAAGTTATAGAGTAGAACTGAGTCTTTTTAAAAGGAAGCATAATACTTCTAGTGATATAGGGCCAGGTAAACTTCTCGATTATATAAATGAAACGCTTAAATCAAGTGATAAAATTATAAAAGATATTCTAAATCAAATTGAAGGCGAAAAATTCGATTATATTATGTATACAGCCATGTTTCCTTTTGGAAGTATCATTGCTCAAATACTGAAAATGCCTTCAGTTTCTTCCTTTGCAGTGTTTGCAACTCCTAAAGAATTAAGGTCGCAGCACAAAGAATTAATGAATGAAAATTTAATAAAAAATCATCCAGTTATAGAGACTTATAAAAAAGTTTCAAGACAATTAAAAGAAGAATTTAATGTGGAAATGTCCCATAATATCTTTGATTTATTTTTTAATAAGGGTGATATAAATATTGTATATACCTCTAAATATTTTGTTGCACATCCAGAATATTATGATGAGAGCTTTAAATTTATAGGGCCATCAATATATGATAGAAAAGAAAACTTAGATTTTCCTTTTGAAAAATTAGAGGGAAAGAAAGTTGTTTATATTTCACTAGGTACAGTGTTTAATAATACTGACAGCAATCTATATGATATATTCTTTAAAACATTTGGTAATACTGATGAAGTTGTTGTAATGGCAGCATATAATATAGACTTATCTAAATTTGATATACCTAATAACTTTATTGTAAGAAACTATGTTCCTCAATCAGAGGTTTTAAAGTATACTGATATAGCAATAACTCATGCTGGGATGAATAGTACTAGTGACTTATTGTATAATAATGTGCCTTTTGTAGCAATACCTATAGGTGCGGATCAACCATATATGGCAAAAAGAGCTGAAGAGTTAGGTGCAACTATTTCTCTTGATAAGGATAATATTAATCCAGAGATTTTAAGGGAATCTATTGAGAAAGTTTTAACTGATCCAAGTTATCTTGAAAATATGAGAAAAATAAGTGATTCTTTTAAAGAATCTGGTGGTTATAAGAAAGCAGTTGAAGAAATTTTTAAATTAAAGCGAGAAAAGATATATAATTAAAATCGCAAATTTCAAGTGGTAGTTAAATTATTTCAAATATGCGTAATAAAGAAAATATTTAAGAGATTTATAATGTAGCAGCATGATAAGTGTTGTTACATTTATTTTTTTCAGAAGTAGATAATTATTTTGTACATAAAAAAATTAGATTATAATGAGATATATGGATTTATAGATAATAATAAGATTTTATTCTTATAACGTCTATAAAAGGAAACGAGGGAGCGTAAAAAGATGTGTGTTAAATTAAAATGATAATTTATAACAGTTGTATAAAAAATGTGATTTGTGAGTAGATAAAATACTTTATTTTGTAAGATAAAAAACAATTAAAATAAAAGTGGTGAAAATATGAAAATATCTATTGAGGAAATTGGAAGAGAATTTGAAGAAGAAATTATTGTTAAATGTCATGAGGTTAATGATGATATTTTAAAATTAATAAGCAAATTAAAAACAGAAAAAGCTGTGGTTCTTGGTTATGATGGATGTAATATTCACAGGATTCGTATTTCAGATGTGTATTATTTTGAGGCAGTAGACAACAAAGTATTTATCTACTGCAAAGACAAGGTGTTTGAGTCTAAGCAAAAGCTTTATGAATTGGAGGAAATGTGTCAAGGAAAAAAGTTTTTCAGAGCATCCAAGTCGACTATTATAAACATAACAAAAGTATTATCAGTACGACCATCTTTAAGTGGCAGGTTTGAATCAAAGCTGGATAATGGAGAAAAGGTGGTTATCTCAAGACAGTTTGTACCTATATTAAAAGAAATGTTAGGTTTATAGGAGGAAATAGCATATGGAATTAATGGATTATATAAAAAAGTTAATAAGAAATTATTTTACTATATTTTCACTTATAGTAATATGTGTAACAGTATCAAGTCAGATTTTTTTACCAAATAAATCATTAGAATTAAAAGATATATATATTTATATGATATGCTCATTAATCATTGATTTGCTGAGCCTAATATTATATTCCACAGAAAAATTATCAGAAAAGCAAATGTGGATAAGGAGAGTTATTCACTTTATTATACTCAATGGAGTGCTATTAATTTTTACTAATGTGATTGGATTTATGCATGATGCTTTAGATATAATTATATTAGAAATTCAGATAATAGTGATATATGCTATATTTCAATTTTTAGTATGGATGTACGATAAGAAGGCTGCTAATGAAATTAATGAAAAATTGAATATAATGAGAGAAGAATTAGAGATTAAGAAGGAAGAAGAATAAAATGTAATTTTCAGCTTACCTCTTATATTTTACAACTTACATGCCGTTAGTTACAGGATACTGCTTAAGCTATGTACATTTGGCTTAGTAAGTATTATTTTAGTTTTGTAGATGAAGTATGAAATTAAAGTATACTTTTAAGATTAAGGCTGGTTGTAATTAAAAGAATAAATTGAAGAGGTGAAGGAAGAATGGGAATAATAGTAGTTTCTATTGCAGCAGTTATAGAAATTGTTTTTGGAATATACTGCTTTAAGACAAAATCAAATCAGAAGAAAATAAGGAGTTTAATTCACATTAGTGTATTTATAGCATTTGTTGTATTTACATTTCTATCAGTAATACAATGGAGTTTCCGGTGGATGCTTTTGGGTGGGGTATTGCTTATTTTTGCAATTACTTCTGTAATATCACTTATACTAAAAAAGGAAGATAAGAAAAAATATAAAATTAGAAAAATGGTTGGTAAGTCCATAGCAATGTGCTTAGTTGTAGTTTTAGCTGTCAGTCCTGAATTAATCTTTCCACAGCATAAGATGCCTGAATTAACAGGAAAGTACAAAGAGATAAAAACAGCAACTTATACATTCAAGGACAACAATCGTATTGATATATACAGCCCAAAAGGTGAAAATAGAGAAGTTACAGTAGAATTTTGGTATCCAGAAGATGATGAAGTCACATCTCATTATCCTCTTGTAGTATTTTCCCATGGTGCATACGGAATGAAAACTAGTAACATGTCTACTTTTAGAGAGCTAGCTAGTAATGGATATGTGGTCTGCTCAATAGATCACCCATATCAATGTTTATTTACCAGAGATGCTGATGGAAAGATAACAACAATAGATAAATCATTCATGGACGAGCTTAATGGTGCAAATAATGGAGTTTATGATGAAGAGACTGAATATAATCTTGGAGTAAAATGGTTAAATGTACGCACCGAAGATATGAATTTTGTACTTGATACAATTATTAAGAACGTAAAGGAAGGTAATACAGAAAAAGTTTATAGTCTTATTGATGCTGGTAAAATTGGATTAATAGGTCATTCATTAGGAGCTTCAGCAAGTGCACAGCTTGGAAGAGAACGCAGTGATGTAAGTGCTGTAGTTAATCTTGATGATGACTTAAAAGGAGAATATACTGGCTTTAATAATGGCAAGTTGCAAATTAATCATAATATTTATCCTATACCCATTCTTAGCATTTACAGTGATGATTTGAAGCGAATATATGAAAAAACTGATCCAAGCATTATACCTCAAAGATTAATTTCTGCTACTTCTCCAAAGTCCTTTGAAGTATATTTTGATGGAACAAATCACATGAGTTTTACTGACCTTCCTCTATCATCACCAATTCTTACAAGTTTGTTGTCTGATACAGCGAAAAGTAAGATTGGTACACAGAAAGCAGACAAGTATTATGTCATAGAAAAGATGAATGATTTAATATTGAAGTTCTTTAACTGTTATCTTAAGAATGAAGGAGATTTTCGGCCAGCAGATAAATATTAAATCGTGGTAGTAAAATCTAGTTTTGAATAGTATGACAAGGGAGGAATCAATAATATGCATAATTTGGGACAAAATATGGCGTGGCTGCTAAAGAAGATTAATTAATGCTATTAACAGGATCTAAAATGGTATTTCAAAAGGGAATAGAGTTTATAAGAAGAAAAATTAATAATAAATAAAGTTGTCGTAAGCATGAAAATAATTAATATATATTGCAAAAATAATCCTTCATCATAATTTCAAAAATATTACAAGAATTTTAGCTGTAATTGTGAATTGTGAATTGCAACATATATATACTATTTTTATGCTTATATTTATAAATTAAATGGGAATTGATCATGAGCGGAATTATATTAGGTTTGAAAATTGCGGTGTGTAAAGAGGAAAATCAATAGTGTGTGTAAAATATATATAAGTAAAGGAAAAAGTATCAAGCATTTAGGGGAGACGTACTTATGACGAGAGAAAGTAATTTTGAATATGTAAAGGGGACAGATATAGAAGAATGCTACGAAAATTTAAAGAAGGCGGAATTTGTATATCAAAGTTTTCCTGATGCAACAATTATGTGTTTAAGATCAATAGCGGAAACTGTTTTAATAAAAGTCAGGAATGAATTTTACAAAAGTATAGATAATAGTGGAACTTATTATGGAATAATGGGTGAACTCATAACTGTTTCTGAAGTAAAGTTCTCAAAAGTGTATAGAGAATTTAATATTATAAGACTTAATGGAAATTATGTACTTCATCCTGAGGCTGTAATAGAAGAAGAAACAAAAAGGACGCCAACTGAACTTTTAGAGATTATGCATAACATTCTTATCTGGTATCTTCAAGATATAAAAAATAAAAGTTCTATTGATAGTAGTAAAATCAAGTTTATAAATCCAAATAATTTTAATAATGAAAAAAAAGAATTAACTGAGGTAAAAAAGAAGATTTCAGAAAAGAATAAGAAAATATCTGAATTGAAATTAAAGATAAAGCAACTTAAGGATTCAGAGAAGGATAAGGCTGATCAGTTATTTAAGTTAAACAAAGAAATAGATAATATAAATGTGGAAAGACTTGAATTAAAAGAAAAAGATGAGTTATTAGAAAAGAAGATTAAAGAGCATGATAAAGAAATAGAGGATATAAAAAAGAAATATAAAATTGAGCTCCAAGAAAAAATTGAGAAATTTAAAAAGGAACATAGAGAATCGGAAAAAGCTTCTAATGAGGTTGAATTAGTAGCAGTTAAGAATGAAATTTTAATAAAGAATAATGAAATAGCAGAATTAAAAAGTAAGATAGATGATTTCAAAGAAGAATCTAAGGATAAATTAGAATTACAAAAGGAAATTGAAAAAATAAAAGCTGAAAAAGAAAAACTAGAATCAATGGATTCTATTTTAACTAAAGGGATTAAAGAGTATGATATTGAGGTAAAAAGAATTAAGGAGCAGCACCAAAGGGACTTAGATGACAAAATTAATGAGTTAAAAAGTAAAGAAGATACATATTTAAAAGAAAAAGAAGAATTAAATAATATTAGACAAGAAATACATTCAAAAGAAAATGAAATAAATGAGCTAAAAGCAAAAGTAGATGAGTTAAGGCAACAGTCTAAAGAAATAAATTTACTTAAAATAAGTATAGATGATTTGCAAAGTGAAAAAGGTTATTTAGAAAATCGTGATAGAATATTAACTAATAAGATTCTTGAAAAGAATAAAGAACTAGAAAATATAAAAGAAGCTTATAAAGCTAATGTTGAAAAGATTGAAATATTACGTAAAGAGCGTAATGAATCAAATGCATCTCTTAAAAATAAGGAAGAAAAGCTTATTAAGGTTGAAAAAGAGAACTTCGAACTAAAAAGGCAACTTAAGGAAATAGAAGAAACAGCTAAAATTGAAGCTATAAAGAGAGATGAAGAGTTAAAGAGAAAAGAAAAAGAACTGCATGAAGGGATAGAAAAACTAAGACAAGCCTATAAAAATTCTTTTGAATTAACCAAGGAGTATCAAGATGTTCTAGAAAAAAGTGAGTATTATTATGATAAAGAACAAGAAATATTATTAAATATTCAAAAGACAGATGTTAAAGAAAAATTAGTTGAAGAGGATAAGAGCTTTCATAATAATTTAAATGAATATAGTGAGGGCGTGAAAGAAACTAATGAAAGAATAAGAACCTTCAAGAAGGTATTAAAAGAGAAGAGCATTAAGGAAGGTAAACACGTAGCATTTTATAGAGGCTTTTTAGGATTAGAAGGAGAGCAACTTAGAATTTTATATACAATGCTTACTAAGACCAATATTTCTTCAATTTTAATTAGTAAGTCTAAGGAATTACTATCACAATCTAATGAAGATAAGTTCATGGAATTTATACATAAAAAAGCACGAGAATTGAATCATTTATCAGATGAGGAAGTAAGATTAAAAATTTATTATAGATTAATTAAATTAACTGATATTGAATATAAAAACATTTATGAAAGAAGAAGTTTTGTTGAAACTTTAGATGAAATAGTAAATGCAGGATATTCAATATTAGAAGGAAAAAAAGATTTCAAAGGTGGAGGCTCAAAGTTAGAAGCTATAGGTACATATTATTTAGAAAAAGTACTAGAGGATTTTAAAAATAAATATGATAGTGGAGATATAAAAGTACAGCAGGAATTAATTGATAACATTTATAATAATTTTCAAAGGTTAAGTGAAAAAGCTAAAAAAGAAATTTATGACGAGTTACATTTGAAAAGTACTTCTGAAAGTACAGTTAAAGCAGCTATAAGATCAGCTCCCTTTATATTTTTATCTACCACTATAACTGTTGGGGGATTTTCAGCATTTAGTGCAGTTTCAAGTATAATTTTCGGCATTTCACATTTAATTGGAACAACTTTTTCATATGGGGTATATACTGGAGCTTCATCATTATTAAGCTTTTTCAGCGGGCCCTTTATGATAATGCTTTTTATTGTAAATGGAGGGTTTCTGCTTACTCAACATAAAAAACAACAATTAGAGTTAGTACCTTTATTTATAATGCAAACCATAATTACTAATGTAGCTATAGAAAAAACAAAAATAAACTTTGATAACTATGATACTATGATTGAATTATGGAAAAGAGAAAAAGGAAATTTTGATAAAATTACCCTGCAAAAAAGATTGCAGGAAAATATCTTAAATAATTATACAAAAGAAAGAGATGAATTCGCTGCTAAATCAGAACAAGTGTCTAAAGCTATTAATACATTATGGGAAGAACATGCAAAATATAATTATAAATTTAAAGATATTGTGTTAAGCTCTGATAAAAAAGTATATCTAAACTCATATGGGGAGTATAGCAGCACTATAAATAAACTGGAAATGGTTCAAAAAGAAATAGATGAAACTAAAAACAAGGTAGGAACCTTAAAAAGCATATTTAGTTTAGATATGTGGAAAGGCCAATCTTCAAAGCTTGTAAATGAAATGAACATAATAAATATGGAAAAATTATTAGTTGAAGAAGCAAAACAAAGCCAATACTTTAAGGAAGAAAGTGCTTTGTTTTCAGAATTGCAGCAAAAGATAGATGTATTAAATGAAATTCAAAACAAAACTAAAGAAAAAATAAAAGATAAAAATAACCTAATCAGCGTTTTGAAAAATAAAGTTAACTTACTCGAAAATGATTTGGTTAAAATAAATTCAGAATATCCGGATATAAATAATGCTGAATTTATGGCAATTGGATAGTCAGAATAAGGATAGCGAATTCATTTATTTAGCTTATAATAAATATAGATTTGGAGTCATACAGTCAGAAGCTAATTACTTTTGTATGTTTTCAAGACAAGCTCGTGATATGCAGAAATAGAACAACCTTGTAAAAATACACCTTGACTCTTAAGAGGTTTCATAAATTTAAGGACTGCAATAAGATAAAAAATATCAATCTTATTGCAGTCCTTATTTTTAAGCTACTTCATATTTAGTAACTTGTCTTTGAGTAACCTGAGCACCGGATTTCTTAACTAAATCGCCAGCCTTAGTTTTAAAAACGTTTTTTGAGATTATAGTGTCCATAAGTGTGTTAACTTCATCTTTTGTAAGAGTAGTTTTAACACCAGAAACACTTAAAGTGCTTTTTTCACCAGCAGAAGTTAAAAAAGTCATAGCTAAAGTATATTCCATTTAATTCACCACCTTTCTGTTTAGAGAAGAGCTAAGGAACGGAAACTCCTACTCCTAGTGTCGTAGGAGTAAGCGATTCGCACAAAAGATTTGAGGAAGTTAACTCATATTCACGAGTTAACTAAGTTCGAATATCCAAATAAAACATTTGGATTCTCACTTATCTGCTTAAGCATTTGCTAAACTAGAAGATTCATTAATAAAGTAATCTCTAGTGTTAGCTTCTAAAACACCTTTAATTGCATCTGCAATAGCATAGACATTTTCAGGTGTAGCATCTGTTTTTATACCTGAGAAAGTTTTCTTGGTATAAATTGGGTCCCCAGCCTTGTCTAGACCTTTTTGAACTTCAATACTAAGAGAAACAGAGTCAATAGTTTTAGTTACAGCCATGTTTCATTACCTCCTTTACTTTGTTTTCATAAAGGATATATGGATAAATTTTGGTTATTACATAAATAGATGAAAATTATTTAAATAAAGAATTAGAGAAAATAAATATTAGCAATATGAGCTATAAGGGAAACATTTAAGTAATTTAGAATGTAATAGAATAAAAGAAGGCTGTTACATTTTTTGCAGAAGTGGATAATTATTTTATACATGAAAAAATTGGATTATAATGACATATACGGTCTTATAGATAATGATAAGATTATATTCTTATAATGTCTATGATGGGAAGTCGACCTGGTTTTATTAAATGTAATTTAAAGGGTTTTAGAATAGGTAAGTGATGCTAGTGGCCACAAAAAACTTATTGAATTATGCAGAAAATTATAGTGTAATACTTTAACGGTTACAATAGAAAATAAAGGTAATGGATAAGTGATTCAATTATAATATGTTATAAAACTTCTAATAACTAAAATTTTTTAAATATGTGGGAGATTTTTTGTAATTAAGCAGTATTTAATAATTGATATAAAAATCAGACGTCTGGAAAATATTATTTCAAAATAATAGAGGTTAAAATGAGGTGAAGAATTGAAAATAGGAGAACAAAACCTAGCAGAAGAAATTAAAAATAGGAATTCTGATGCTCTGGAGTATGCAATTGATAATTATGGGAAGTTAATTTATAAAATAGTTTATAATATTTTAAATTCATTTGGAGATAAAGAATCTATTCAGGAGTGTGTAAGTGATGTATTTACAGCTGTTTGGTACAATATAAAAACTTATGACAATGAAAAAGCTAGTTTTAAGTCATGGATTATTGCAATTTCAAAATATAAAGCAATTGATTATAGAAAAAAACTAATGAAAAATTCGAACATTGAAAATATAAATGATTATAATATTGCAGCTCTTAATGAAACAGAAGAATATATATTAGCAGCAGAAAATAAGGATGAAATTATAAAAATAATTAAAGAACTTGGAATAGTAGATTGTGAGATTTTTATTAGGAGATATTTCTTGGAGGAATCTATTGAGAATATAGCTAGATCATTAGGACTAACTAGACAAGCCGTAGATAACAGACTGTGGCGCGGAAGAAAACGCTTAAAGGAAAAAATGATATCTAAAGTAAAAAAGGAGAGGATATGATGGATGTTGTGAAAGATTCTTGCACAAAGGAATTAATTAATGAACAAGAATTATTAGAGATACTAAGCAATGTGAATATTATAGAAGAAGAGCTTGAATTAGATGATATTGAAGTAACTTCAAAAGATATAAAAGAAATTAAGAAGCAAGTATTTAAGAATATTAAAATTAACAAAAAACAAAATTCTGTAATAAACCGTATTATTATTGTAGCAGCAAGTATTAGTTTAGTATTTACCGTGGGATTTATAAATCCAGCTTTAGCTGAAAAATTGCCTATAATCGGAGCGATGTTTAAATTGATAGAAAAGAATGTTGAGTCTCCAGCAGATTACTCTAAATACGCTGCATCATTAAATGAAGCTGTATCAGATAATGGAATAAAAGTTACCTTATCAGATATATTATGTGATGGAGAAGGATTATACGTAACATATAAAATAGAAAGTAAGGAACCTTTTAAATATGAGTTAGATAGAAACGAACCGTTAGATAGTGATCAGCTTTTAGAAAATGAAGATTACCATAAGGTGAGTTTTTCTGATAATGAATTAGTTATGGGGAAGGTTTCAGGATTAGATGGAAAGTTCATAGATGAACATACATTTATAGGTATGAAAAAATATTATCTAAATTCATTAGATAAAGAAATTCCTGATAACTTTGACTTTGAAGTTAAAATTACTTCATTAACTACACATGTTTCTGATAATAATTCTAAAAATCAAATTTTTAATGGAAATTGGGCATTTAAGGTGCCAGTTAAAGTAGATAAATCTATAAGCAAAAATATAGATATTAATTATAAAACAGATAGTGGATTTTCAATAGATTCTATTATAGTTACACCATTTAGTGTAGTAATAAATAGTACCAATCCAGATAATGAGCATTATAATATGAAGGTAATTGATGATAAAAATAGAAAACTTAAATCTGAAAGCGGGAGATCACTTAATGAAAATAAGAAAATAAATTATTTTGGTGCATTATCTAAGGATTGCAAGAGTTTAAGAGTGATTATATACAAGAATAAATTAGAGCAAAAGGAAGCTACTAGAAATTCAGATAGTGGCTCTGAAATCAACTATAAGGAAATTGGAGATGAAATTCTTTTTGATAAAACTATAAGTATAGAGTAAGTAAGGTATATTCCAAGAAAACACTTAATATCAATGTTTTCTTGGAATTCTTACAAATATAAGTAATTTAATGAATTAAGAAAAAATGTTATCATTTGCGACTGATGCGATGAACTATATTATAAGTGAAAAAGTAATTTCTATTATTCATATACCCATTAGGTTAATAATGGAAAGCTAGGATCAATTCTTAGCTTTTTATTTATTTAGACTATAATCAAAAAGATTAAATTTAGTATTAAGTTAAATTTTTCATTTGCTTCTAGTTGTAGAGTTTCTTGGATTAACTCTATTAGTAATAATAATTAGACAGTATATTGACTTAATTGGAATATTATGCTATTGTAGTTTTTAGACAGTATAATGTCTAATTGGAGGGAGATATTTATGAGTAAGTACAAGAAGTACTTTTAATACGACGAATTTTACGTAACAATTTTTCTCTAACTAATAAGCTTTAGATAAAATGCGATAAATATTGTGAGAATTCAACAAGTAGGCAATTAATGAAGGTTATAGAGAATAAAGATTATGATATCATTGTACATAGTCAGCAGGAGAAGGGCGCCATCAATTTTAAAATTACAGAGTCTATAAAACAAGATTCTTTTAAAAAAAAGCTGATTTTGATATGGATGAAAATCAAGATGAAATAGAAACCTGTATATTAAATCAATTTGAAACAATAAGAACTGGGAGGCAATAAAAAATGAATACTGTTGTTACAGTTAAAAATTTAGAAAAAAGTTATAATACAAAAAAGGCAGTTGACAATATTAATTTTATAGTAAAACAAGGTGAAATCCTGAGCTTACTCGGCCCTAATGGTGCAGGTAAAAGTACAACTATTAATATTTTATCTACTATATTATCACCTGATAATGGTGAAATAACTATATTGGGGCATGATTTAAAAAAGGACATAAACCTTATAAAGCAAGAAATTGGGATAGTTCCTCAGGATATAGCTATTTATGAAGAAATCTCGGCTGAGAAAAATGTACGTTTTTTTGCAAGTTTATATAATCTAAAAGGTGACCAGCTTAACAATCAAGTAAAAGAAGCTTTAGAACTGGTAGGTCTTTATGATAAAAGATATGATAAACCAAAAACTTTTTCAGGTGGTATGAAAAGAAGATTAAATATTGCCTGCGCCATTGCCCATAAGCCAAAGCTTATTATTATGGATGAACCTACAGTAGGTATAGATCCCCAATCAAGAAATCATATATTAGAATCAATTAAAATCTTGAAAAAGAGTGGTATCACAATAATTTATTCTACACATTACATGGAAGAGGTAGAAGAAATTTCAGATAGAATCATTATTATGAATGGGGGAAAGATTATTGCTGAAGGTACAAAAGAAGAATTAAAGCAAAAAGTTAATGATGAAACAACATATTCTTTTAATTTGGACAATCTCAATAATTTAAATGATAAACAGTTTTATAAAATTGACGGTGTAACAAAAGTTAAAATATTAAAAAATACTTTAGAAATAACTATGGAAAATTCAAAAGACAATATAAATGAAATTATAGGCGTAATTACATCAAATAACTGCAGAATTGAGAATATGGGTAGCAAAAAAGCATCTCTAGAAACTGTTTTTTTAGAATTAACAGGAAGAAATTTGAGAGATTAGAGGTTAAAGAATATGAAATTTATAAAAATAGTAACATTTGATTTTATGAACATTGTTAGAAATCCAATGCTGTTAATTGTAAATACGTTATTTCCATTAATACTCATTGGGGTCATGGGTTTTGTAATGAGTAGTGTCTTTGGCGGTGAAGGAAGTATGAGTTTTTATGACTATTATGGCATAAAGATGATTATTCTTACTGCATTATTAATTGCAATGACAGCTAGTAACACATTTATGGAGGAAAAAGTTAAAATGGGAAACACCCGTATAATATATGCTCCAGTTTCAAAAACATCAATATATTTATCTAAGTTAATATCTACTTATATTTTAGGCACAATTTCATATAGTATTTTAATATTTATATTACAATACTTATTTCATCTAAACTTTGGGGGGAGGAATATTCTTTATATTATTTTATTGATTAATATATTGTGTTTATTTGGTTGTAGTTTAGGCACGCTGTTTTGCTGTATTTTCAAAAGTGAAGAAGGTGCAAATAGTACAATGCAAATTCCATTATTATTCTTTTTATTTTTTGGAGGAGTAATTTTTGGTGTTCATAGGCTTGGAAAATTCGTAGCTGCATTAACTAATTTATCGCCAATAAAATGGGTTAATGAATGTGCTATTCGTATAATGTATGATAATGACTTCAGCATATACCGTCCGGTTCTTGCATTTCTGTTAATTGCTTCAATCATTTGTATAATAGCATGTCAAATTATTTTCAAACCGGAGGAATATGTATAATGAATATAATTAATTTATTTAAAAACAAGCTAGATAGAGTTTTAACTAAAAAGCCTATAATAATAGTTGCTATGATAGTTATACCTATTATTATTGGAATCGCTCTATTATTCTCAAGCAAACCAGCATCAAAGGAGACTATTGCTTTTCTTTCAAGCAATGCACAAAACATTCCACAATCTAGTCAATTTACCGTTGAAGTAGTCGATAAAAAACCAACACAAGGTGATCTTGTTTTAGGTAAATATGTTGCCATTGTTGAAGATAAAAATGATGGCAACTATAAGGTAACATCATTTAAAAGTGAAAATGATATAAAAGTAATAGAAGATTTCTTTAAATCTAGTAAAATCCCAGAAAGTTATAAAGGGGAAGATCAAATAATGGCTGAAAGAGGTGTTGGAACCAACATTTTAGGATTTATTTTAATGATCCTTTTAATGCAAGGGGTTGCTCTAACAATATTTTTTGAAGAAGATAGAAATATAAAAACTTTTAGAAGAATATTGACAGCACCGGTAAGCGAAAAAGAATATCTTTTTTCACAAGGAATGTTTACATTTCTATGTTTGTTTATACCATCATATTTAGCAGTTACTATAATAACTGTGTGTTTTAAAATAAATATCGGTTTCAGTTTTGGAATGTTAGCACTATTGATTATGCTTCTTTGTGCTTTAGCAACTACATTTGGCTTATTTATGACAGCAGTCTTGGATAGTGAAATTTCTTTAGTAGCAAGTGGAATTTCTATGATAACCTGTGTTGTTGGAGGATGTTTCATTTCATTTACAGATAATAATAAAGTTCTTGATGCAATTTGCAGTATTTTTCCACAAAAGCATTATATCACAATGATTCATGGCATAGAAAAAGGTAGTGGAATTTTAGAATTTAAAGGGCAATTTATATATTTACTTATTTGGATTGTTGGACTTTGGTTGTTTGGAAGTTTTATTACTAATAGGAAAATGAAGAAAGGGATTTATTAACTATTATTTATATAAAAATGGATTGTTGTACCTACAAATAAAGAATACAAAATAATTCGCTCAAAGCCAAGAAGCGATAACATCTCATTGAGTTTTGTGCCTTGAGTGAGCGAAAGGAATGTTTATAAAAATGAAAATCAAAAAACTATTAATGGACAATCAAGGAACAATGTCACTTGCTGTTAAGAGGGATGATAATTGGATTGTTTTAAGGCTAGCAGTAAAAGAAATTAAAAAGAATCACTTATTAGCTTTTTGCGATGATTTAATTTATTTTTTGCAGTATCGTGAAACACATATGGATGAAATAGATGAAATAATTTTGTCTGCTTCAAGCAAATCATTTGTAAGGTCAGACATGACTGAAGTTATGGTCTTCAAGCCAATTCTATATCGTGATTTTATGCTGAGCGAACGTCATGTGATTAATAATGGTCGAGGAATGGTCAAGAATTGCATGGCATCGGCTTATCCGATCTTAAAAGCATATGAATTCATTACACGACATACCTTTCCTCCAATTAAGCCGAAAAAGGCATATTATGAGAATCTGGTCTATTATAAGGGAAATCATCTGTCCTTTGTTGGGAGCGGAAGCGAAGTTAGTTATCCTGACTACGCAACGGTATTGGATTATGAACTTGAACTTGGCATGATTATTACAAAGGAAATCAGGAATGCGGATGAGAAAACTGCGCTTGATTCCATTGGTGCATTTTGTGTATTTAATGATTTCAGTGCAAGAAATGTTCAGATACCGGAAATGAGATAAACAGGCTTTGGTCCGTGCAAGGCAAAAGATTTTGCCAGTTCAATCTCTAATGTTGCCGTAACACCAGATGAAATATTACCGTATCTTGAAACGCTTAAAACAAGAGTTATCATTAATAATAAGATAGTTGCAACTAGTCAGATGAACGAGTTTATTTTTCCTCTTGGACAGGCAGTTGCCTATGCATCTAAGGGTGAAACAGTATACGCTGGTGAATTTATGGGGTCTGGAACAATAGCGAATTGCAGCGGTTTAGAAAATGGATACTTGCTTAAAAATGGCGATATAATTAGATTGGAGATTGACAGGATTGGATTTGTAGAAAATGTGGTAAAAAGTAAAGTGAAATCTTGATATTACCAACAGGGAGAAATGAGTATTAGTGTCATGTGTTGAAAAGTAAACATTAGTTTAACCCAAAAGGCCTTTAATAAGTTTGTTAAAAATTATTGCATCACACATCTATAGGATAAAAAGTTTTAGAGATTTCAAATAGATGAAAAACTATTAAACAATATAATTGACACTTAATGTTATAAGGTATATAATTGTACAAAAATAAAAGCTATGAAGAGAAGAGTAGTTATGAGGGAATACTCAGAGAGTTTCCATTTGGTGTGAGGAAATTATGAAATCATAATGAAACAAGTCTCGGAGCTGCATACGGATCTTATAAAGTAAAACTTTTTTTGGGTGAAATTTTATTTTCGCTGAATTTAGTTTGAATTATCTTAGAGAGTGCAACCTATAACTCGCATTTGAAGAAGATGTGATGTTACTTATGCCTAAATATAAGATAAAAATTAATTATAAGTGATGCTATGACGTAAGTTCACGTTACAGAACCAGAGTATGATTTGACCTATAATTCCATTATTTTAGGGAGATGGTGTACTTGAAGAGCCTAAAATGATGACATTTTAGGGAAAAGGGTGGCATCGCGAAATAGAAGTTTCGCCCCTGTAGAAGTATTTTCTACAGGGGCTTTTTTGACGTTAAAATTGAGCATATGAAAAATTATAGGTTTAAAATATCATACATGTTTTATTTTTTGAGTATCCAAAGTATGAAAGTTACAAATTTAAGGAGTGAAAAGTTTATGATAAGTAAAAGAATAGAAAAAAACGAAAGACCAATATTTCCAAAGAAGGCTATAGTAACAGCTGGAATGCCTTATGGAAATAAGAATCTTCATTTTGGCCATGTTGGAGGAATGTTCATCCATGCAGATATATTTGCAAGATTTTTAAGAGACAGAATAGGGAAAGAAAATGTTATTTTTGTATCTGGTACAGATTGTTATGGTTCACCTATCCTTGAAAGCTACAGAAAGCTAAAGGAAAATGGATACGAAAATACTATGGAGGACTACGTTAAGGCAAATCATTTGAGTCAAAAGAAAACCTTAGAAGATTACAATATCAGCCTAAATATTTTTGGAGCTTCAGCCCTTGGAAGGACAGGAGAATTTCATAATGAAGTTTCAGAAGAAATATTTAATACTTTATTTAAAAATGGTTATATAAAGAAGATGTCAGCACTGCAATTTTATGATGAAGATAAGAAAATCTTTCTTAATGGAAGACAAGTAATAGGAAAATGTCCAATAGCAGGATGTAACTCTGATAAAGCCTATGCAGAGGAATGTTCATTAGGGCATCAATATATGGCATCAGAATTAATTAATCCTATTAGCACTTTATCAGGAAATAAACCAATATTAAAAAGTGTAGATAATTGGTATTTTACCTTAGATGAATCTATGGATATAATGAAGGAACTTAATGAGTTTTTAAAGAAGAATACCAATAGACGAAAGTATGAAATTAACACTATAGATGAATTTTTAAAGAAGCCATTAATATATGTCCCAAGAAAATATATAAAAGATGTAAATGATCTAGAAGCTAAATTTCCAAGTCATGAAACCATAGATGAAGAGAAAAAATCTTCACTAGCTTTTATTTTCCAAACACTAGAGGATAGAGATAAGGCAAAAGAAATATTGGATAATTTAAATATTAACTATACTAGTGGTAAGACCTTGGTTCCTTTTAGATTATCAGGAAATATAGAATGGGGAGTAAAAGTACCAGATAAGGAAGATTTAAAAAATTTAACCTTCTGGGTGTGGCCAGAATCTTTATGGGCTCCAATTTCTTTTATAAAAGCATATTTGGAGTCAAAGAGCACTAATCCTGAAGAATGGCGTAATTGGTGGGATAATGATGATTCAATGGTATATCAATTTATAGGGGAAGATAATATATATTTTTATTCAATTGCTGAAATGGCTATGTTCATTGGGTTAAAGGTGCCTAAGGGTGAAAATGTAGATGTTACTAAGCTAAATTTACCACACATTGTTTCTAATAAGCACATTTTATTTATGGATAAAAAAGCAAGCAGCAGTTCAGATATTAAGCCACCAATGGCAGATGAATTATTGAAATTTTATACAAAGGATCAATTACGCATGCACTTTATGAGTCTTGGATTATCTTCAAAAAGTGTTGGTTTTAAGCCACAAGTTTATATGAAGGAAGAAGAAAAAGTAGGAGCTGATCCAGTATTAAAAGAAGGAAATCTTTTAACAAATGTATTTAATAGACTTATTCGATCATGTTTTTATACTCTACAAAGTCTTAATGAAGATATTCCTAAAGAAGAGGTAAGTGAAAAGATTAAGGAATTAACAGAAAAATCAGTATTAGAATATGAAAGACATATGTATAATCAAGATTTTCATAGAATAGCATATGTTCTCGACGATTATATAAGGGAAGTAAATAAACATTGGGCTAGTAATATTAAAAATGAGGAATTAAAAAGAAACGTAATAGCAGATTGTTTTTACGCTTGTAAAGTTATAGCAGTACTAATACACCCTATAGCACCAGAAGGATGTGAAATGTTTAAAGATTATCTAAATATAGATGATGAGCTATGGAATTGGGATAAAATATTTGAACCTATTACTTCTTATTTTAAAGATGCTGATAACCATAAGTTTAAATTTCTTGAACCAAAAGTAGATTTCTTTAAGAAAATGGAATATCAATATTGATGGAAAAATGATATGGTTTTTACAATTTATGTTATAATTAATCTAATTCAGATATTGTTTCATTAGAGTATGTCGGAACAATATCGGATTAGATTAATCATTTGTTAGGTGGTTTCTAGTGAAATATTGTTGTACTGAGTCAGATAGAAAAGGCACATGTTATCATTATTATTTCTATACCTTCTTTGAACTAACTGAATTAAAATCTTTAAACTGCATATTGTAATAGTAAGAATATATACCATCCATTTGAAGAAGTTTATCATGATTGCCTCTTTCACTTATTTCTCCATCTTTTATAACTATTATCTCATCTGAATTTCTTATAGTACTTAATCTATGAGCAATAACTAATGTGGTTCTATTTTTTGATAATTCTTCAAGGGAATTTTGTATAAATTTCTCGCTTTCATTATCTAATGCAGAAGTTGCCTCATCTAAGATTAGTATAGATGGATTTTTTAGAAATACCCTGGCAATAGAGATCCTTTGTTTTTGACCACCTGACAGCTTAACCCCTCGTTCCCCTACAAAAGTTTTATACCCATCATCGAGGCTCATTATAAATTCATGTATATTAGCTTTCTTTGCTGCAGCTATTATCTCTTTATCATCTGCATCTGGTTTTCCATAACCAATGTTATCAATTATAGTGCCATCAAACATATATATATCCTGCTGAACAATTCCGATAGCACCCCTTAAGGATTTTAAAGTGATATCACGTATATCCTTTCCATCTATACTAATACTTCCTGAGGTTACATCATAAAATCTTGGAATCAGTGAACATAAAGTAGTTTTTCCAGTACCTGAAGGGCCTACTAAGGCAATGTTACTTCCAGAATTTATCTTCATATTTATATTATTAAATACATTAGACTCATCATTATAACTGAAGGATACATTTTTAAATTCTATATCACCTTTTATATCTGTAAGAGGTGATGAGCTATCTTTATCCAACTCTGGTGTAGTTTTGATTACTTCTATAAATCTTTTAAAGCCAGCATATCCTTTTTGAAATTCTTCAATAAAACTCATTAAAATATCTATAGGATTTATATATATATTTATATAAAGTACGTAAATTATTAATTCAGACGATTTTAAAGAACCATCAATTATAAATAGAGAACCAAAAACTATTATAGCAACATAAAATAAACCTTCAAAAAACTTGTTTACTGATACAAATTTACCCAAAGCAATATAACTATTTACTTTTGAATTCAAATATTCGTTATTTCTTCTACTAAACTTTTTCTTTTCTAAATCCTCGTTACCAAACGATTTTACGATTCTAATTCCTGATAAACTGTCTTGAACACTGGAGTTTACAGATTCTATTTTTTCCATATTACTAGTAAATACTTTCTCCATTTTTTTGTTTTGATGTACGGAAAAAACTATCATAATTAAAGTGATTATAAACAAGATAAAAGTTAGTTTTATGTTTATTAGCAGCAGTATTGAAAAAGATCCTACTATTTTAATAACTGAAATAAATACATCCTCTGGTCCATGATGAGCAAGTTCAGCAATATCATATAAGCCAGCTATAAGTTTAGACATCATTTTTCCAGTGTTATTATCATCATAATAAGAGAATGGAAGTACCTGAAAATGGTTAAATAAATCTCTTCTCATGTCTTTTTCCATCTTAGCCCCCATAATATGTCCCCATGAGGTAATAAAATATTCACAAAAATATCGTATTACATACATAATTATCAAAGCAATACCAATATAAAATATGCTTCCTAATATAACTTTTTTGTCATTTTTAAAAAAGTTTTCTGTAAGATAACTAAGAATTAGAGGAAATACTAAATCAACCGATGAAACTACTAAAGCGCAGGTCATATCAGCAAGAAAAAGCAACTTGTAAGGTTTATAATATTGTATAAATTTTTTAAATATATTCATGTTTTGATCACCGTTCTTTCTGTTAAAAAATAATGCTCTGTTAGACTAAATTGTTGATATATACACAACTGAACAGGTAGTCCAAACCGAATTTGAACTACCTGTTAATACATCAATTATGAATTATAGGAATAAGTAATTCACCTCCATTTTTAGCTGCTACATGTTGATTTTATATTGGATTTATATAAAGAAAAAGTGTACACTTATACATGCAAAAACTTCATGTTTTTAAAGGAGAGATTTATAATTGATGATTTTAGAGAAGTACATAATGTTATTTATGCATTTTCAAAAGTGTATTAACGAAGATATAACCACTTCAATTGAAGAAATTTCAGGAATTTTATTTTGTACACCACGAAATAGTAAATCTGTATTGAAAAAGCTCGTTAATTTGAGATGGATTAATTGGATTTCTGGAATGGGGCGTGGAAACAAATCAAAATTAATATTTTTGGAACAGCCCTATAATTTGATAATGAAAAAATGTATGGAATTAATTAAACAGGGGGAAGTAAAGTCTGCTAGGAATCTTATAAATGATTACAGTGATATGTATACTGATCTTGCTAGTGAATTTAATTCTTGGGTAGATACTCTGTTTGGATATAATGTTGAAATAAGTGGGAATAAGAAACTTGATATATTAAGATTAAAAATAGAAATAGCTCCTATTGCTATTCAATTAGACCCTATAGATGCCACATTACGTTCTGATAGACATATCTTAAAACAAATAAGCGATACATTGCTGCAGTATAATTCAACTACAAAGCAGTTTGAACCAAGAATTGCGTTTTTCTGGGAATACAATGAAGTTAAACAAAGCTTATACATGTATTTAAATAAAGGCATCAAATTTCACAATGGAAGAACCCTAACCTCAAAAGATGTAGTCTATACTATTAATCGATTTAAAAATTCAATTAATAATGCATATAGATGGATGTTAGAAGATTTAGAGAGCGTACAAGCTATAGATGATTACATATTAGAGTTTAATCTTAAAAAAATCAATCAGTTGTTTTTATCTATTTTGTGTGATGAACATTTATCCATTTTACCTTGTCCAACTGGCAAAAATATTGAAGATAAAATGGGCAAATTTCTTATTGGAACAGGTCCATTTAAAATAGCAAAAAATGATGGAGATATACTTATATTAGAAGCAAATAATACTTATTTTAGGGGACGTGCTTTTCTGGATCGCATAGAATTGTGGAGTGTCAAAGATAATTTTAATTCAGTTAATGATTCTAATGAAATGACTTATGATTTATATCCTAAGCAAATAATTAATAACCTTGAATGCAATGATTTTAAACAAATAGATTATTTGGAGAAAAGTACTCAATACTTATCAATTAACTTAAATAAAAATGGTCCATTTCAAAATTTATTTTTTAGAAAAGCCTTTAAAAGTATTTTAAATACAAGTAATATGATTAAGGAATTAGAAGGGGAGAGATATGAAGTCGCAAAAGGATTTATTTTCTCCGATAATAGTAAAGAAAAAACTTTAGATTGTGATTGTATAAAACAACTACTTAATAAAAGTAATTACAGAGGAGAAATCATAAACTTATATACATATGACCATGGATTAGATCATGTTGAAGATGCTAACTGGATTCAAAAGGAATGTAAAAAATTTGGAGTAGTGATAAATGTTAAATTTTTAAGTTCAGAGGAATTAATGAAGATAGAAATTATAAATAAGGCTGATATTATACATGATAGTAGCACTATAAATGAATCTCTAGAAATTAGTTATCTAGATATATTATTAAGTGATACTAGTTTTATAAAACATCATTTGGATTCGAACTTAAAAAATAAATTAGATGATACAATAATACAGCTTTATAAAAGTGATCAAGAAACTGAACGCATAGAATTCCTCAAAAACATAGAAGAAGAAATTTTGAAGCATGATAATGTTATACCGCTTTATAGAAGCCAAATTAATTTACAATCACATAATAGTATTCAAAATGTGTTTATTAATGCATTTGGTTGGATTGATTTCTATAAAGTTTGGTTTAAGAAAAAATCTATGCTATAACTGTATTCAATTTTCCTTTCATTAAAAAATAGAACGTTATGATAAAGAATACTATGTTGATTATATTATATCTTTTGAATAATTGAGTGGAATACTGAAAGTTAATAATATTGAAATATTAAAGTCTAACTCTGGAGGGGAAGGAACTAGCTATTTATCAAGGAAATTCTTAATGGAGGGCGGCATTATATATAAGATTGTACAAAGACTACGAAGGATGTACCAAAAACTATATCACTTACAACTGTTACGGTGAACCATATCATAAGTAACGGAGGTTTTTTTGAAGCATAATTATAATCATACTATATAAGCAAATATAAATATTTAAGAGTGTAGAGCTTCATACTAATTAAAGCCAATATGAAGCTCTATACTCTATAATGAATAGACTAAATCAATAAGAAAATAAATATTTTAAAATATTCCACAAAAAAATTGTAACTGCAATGCAAGCTGAACATTGATAAATTGTTTGATAGAATAAATTATTACGACCTTTTGCTTCTGACCAGTTAAAAAATTTCCATATTAATATAATCACGATAGGTAGAAGCAGTAATTGTAAAAGAAATTAACTGTAACAGAGATTATTTGAATCTTGAAAATGGAATGCTCAAAGGAAACTGTTAAAGTACTAAGAAAAGCAATAGAAAAATAATCAAATAAGAAGATTATGAATTGAGAAATTGAAGATGTGAGAGATATGTATAAGTGACACAGCAGGATAATATATAAAAATAAATGGATGAAATACCAGGAGAAAGAAAAGTACCTGGTATTGTTTGTAATTCTAATATTCCTTGCAAACAACATCTTTAAAGAGCTTATGATTATTAGGAGCATCATGTTCACTGCATGCTTGCTGAAGTTCGGGGATATCAGTAGTTCCAGCTTCTAAAGCAGTTTTGTAGTAATTACATTTATAATTTATTAACTCCAAAGATTTCTGAAGAATTTCAATTCGTTTTTCTGCTTCTGCCTTTCTTTCTAAGAACATTTTATATCGTTTTTCAATACTAGAATCGCCTTCCACGTACCCTTCAAAAAATGTCTTGATATCTTTAATCTGCATTCCTGTATTTTTCAAACATTCAATCATATTGAGCCAGCTTATATCGTTGTCATTGAATCTTCGGATACCACGTTCTGTTCTTTCTAATAAAGGAAGAAGTCCTTCTTTATCATAATAGCGCAGTGTTGGTACTGAAAGGTTCATGATTTTTGCCACTTCACCTATAGTATATTCCATTTGTATGCTCCTTTCTAATTTTAGGTATTGACCTAAAGTTAACTTTAGGGTGTATTATATGAATAAGCTTAATGTAAATTTATTGAAAAGTCAAGAAATATGGATTAAGAAAATATGAAACATAGCATAACAAATAAAATTTAGAGCCGATTTAAGGAGGGAATAAAACGACCAGTTCAAATGATTAGTTATGGAAATTATAAAAAGTTTAACAGAGAGGAAAGAGTTGTTATGATGAAACATGTAACATTTAAAAATGCTAATATAGAAATGAAGGGGGATTTATACACTCCAAAAAACTTCGATGAAAGCAAGAAATATCCAGCAATTGTGGCTGTTCATCCAGGTGGAGCAGTAAAGGAACAAGTATCAGGTCTTTATTCGAAGAGAATGGCAGAAATGGGATACATTGCACTAGCGTTTGACGCATCACATCAGGGAGAAAGCGGTGGAGAACCTCGCTATCTTGAAAATCCTACAGAAAGAGTAGAAGATATTCGCAGTGCTATAGACTATCTTAGTACACTTTCTTATGTTGATATGGAAAAGGTAGGAGTACTTGGTATCTGTGCAGGTGGTGGATACTCCATTAATGCTGCTTTGACAGAAAAAAGAATTAAGGCAGTTGCTACAATAAGTGCATTTGATATTGGTGCTGGTTTTAGAGGAGATGGTATGCCAGGTGGCTTAGAAGCAACATTAGAAACATTAAATAAGGTTGCAGCTATGCGTAGCGCACAGACCAACGGAGAAGATTCTTTATATATCACATATGTTCCTAATACAGAAGAGGAAGCAAAAGCTAATCCAATGGTGCTTATGAAAGAAGCATATGATTATTATCGTACACCTCGTGCACAACACCCAAATTCAACAAATAAATTACTCTTTACTAGTCTTGATAAGATTATAGCATTTTCAGCATTCGGATTTGTGCCAACATTATTAACACAGCCTATTTTAGCAATAGTAGGAAGTGAAGCTAATACAAAAGGATTTAGCGAAAATGCAATTGAATTGGCAAATAGTCCAAAAGAATTATTTGAAGTAAAAGGTGCGACACATATCGCAATGTATGATGTACCTGAGTATGTTAATCAAGCAGTTAATAAACTTGGAGAGTTTTTTGGGGAAAATCTATAATTAAGGACGGTTTAATAGTAGAACAAGGAAAACAGGAAGTTGACAGTGGAATTAGACCAGAAATTAAACCTTTTAAATTGTAAAAAATCTAAACAGAGAAAGAAAAGACACAATAATACCACTGGAAAGGGAACAAGAGCAACTGACAAAGAGCTTAAAAGACCTAGAAAACAGGAAGAACAGAGTCTTTGAATTGTACGAAGATGGAAAAATAGACAAGCAAACACTGGCACAAAGAATGGAAAGCATAACTGCTGAGATGGATGTACAATCCAAGCGTAGAATAAGGATACAAAAAGAATTGGAAAGCAATGATTCAGTAAACATACCATATGAGGTGGTAAAGGATACACTAAGTAACTTTAATGAGTTACTAGAAATCACTGCTCCAGAAGATAAAAAACACTACTGCAATTAATTATAAACAAGATAACCATAAAAAACAAGAAAGATATAGATAGCATAGAGCTCCACCTTGATGAAAAGGTACAGAAATATTTCATAAATAATAAAGAAGGAGAATCCTCAGATGATGGGGGTTCTTCTTTTTCTGTTTTTACTATAAGAATATTGTTTATTAAGGAGATTATAAAAATAAACACAAATTGGAGTATATAATCAAAACAAATTAAAATCTCTTTTAAGAATGACTTAGTACTAGCAATCCTATGCAATCTTAAAATCAATGTTAATAGAATGTAAGAACTTAAAGTACCGGTGCTTATTATTTTTAGCAATATAATAAAATATTCGTCTCGAATTACTTTCTCAATGTTGATAATGAAATTGTATCTTGCTATGATGGATTAAAAGATTAAACCATTATATAAAAATTAATTAAGTTTGTGAAAAGAGCTAATAAATTAGTATTAAATATCTTTAGTTAAAGGAGTTTTACAATGAATGAAGTAGTGGATTTAAAACAATTAGAAAAAGAGTTTAAAGAATGCAAAGCAGTACTATCTGCTATTGGAGATGAGACAAGACAATTAATTATATTATGTTTAATGAAGGGCACATTTCCTGGAATGAGAGTAGGAGAAATAACTAAAGGAGTAAATTTGTCCCGTCCAGCCGTTTCACATCATTTAAAAGTACTAAAAGAAGCAAAAGTTGTGAATATGGTAAAGCAAGGTACAATGAATTTTTATCATATTAATCCAGCTACAAGCGATTTAAATCTACTAAAGAAGCTATTTTCACATATAGAGGAATCTATGTTTGAGTGTTGGAAGAGGGAATGAAATAAATTAAGAATCAAGAGAGCGTTTAAATAATCCATTTTGAAGGGAGAAAGTAAATGAATTTGATTAATAATGAAATGGAAGCAGCAAATGGTGTGAAAATTCCACAAATAGGTTTCGGAGTATACAAACTAACAAAAGGGAAAGATCTCGAAAGTGCTGTGGGAGAAGCTATAAAGGTTGGTTATCGACATTTTGATACTGCTAAAATTTATGGAAATGAGGAAAGCTTAGGGGAGGAAATTAAAAAAAGCCAGATAGCGCGAGAAGAATTTTTTATCACTTCAAAGGTATGGAATACGGATCTTGGTTATAAATCTACTAAAAGGGCTTTTGAACAAACCTGTAAAAACTTGAAGGTAGAATACCTTGATATATACCTTATACATTTTGCAGCACCACATTATCTAGAGGCGTGGAAGGCTATGGAGGAATTGTACTTAGAAGGTAGAGTCAAGGTGATTGGAGTTGCAAATTTTGAAATACAGCACTTGGAAAAGTTAATGAAACATTCGAAGATTACGCCAATGGTTAATCAAATAGAGACTCATCCAGAGTTTCAGCAAAATGAACTGCATAATTATCTTATTGAACATCAGATTCTGCATGAAGCATGGGCACCATTAGGTCAAGGGAATATAGCATTGCTTAAAAATCCAGAGATTAAGAAGATTGCCGGTAATCATAATAAAACAGTAGCTCAAGTGATTCTACGCTGGCATATACAGCGGGATATTATTATCATTCCTAAATCATCAAACCCAAAAAGAATTAAAGAAAACTTTCAGTTATTTGATTTTAAATTAACCAGCGAAGAAATGGATAGAATCAACCAATTAAATACAGGAAGAAGATATTCGCATAGTCCTACAGGTTATATGATTAATCCAATTTATAACAAACTAATGAAAGTTTTTATTAAATAAAATATATAGTAATATGATATGCAGCAGTTAGCACTATATTCCAATAACTGCCCCAAATACTAACTACTGTGGGAGATTAAACAAAACAGTTATTCACTTTTACCTTGCTCTGGATATTAGTGAGATTGATGATTTAAAATCACTACTTAAAATTGTTAAGCAATTGGTTCAGACTTTTACGGACAGAAGTATTAAATCGATAGAGGGGTTGATAAGAGTTATCAGTCTTTGTAAACAAACAGGATTAAAATATAGAGGCGTTATCGTGCAAACCATATCAGAAATAGGAGGTATCGGAATGATTTTTTATTTTTCAGCAACTGGAAACAGTAAGTA
The DNA here is from genome assembly GCA_963524945.1 of uncultured Clostridium sp. Taxonomy (GTDB): domain Bacteria; phylum Bacillota; class Clostridia; order Clostridiales; family Clostridiaceae; genus Clostridium. The sequence continues at coordinate 35,890 of CAURJV010000005.1, read as the reverse complement.
TGTTGCAGAGAGTGTGGCAAAGGAATTAAGCACTTGTACTGTAGATATTGTGAAGTGTATTGATGATAACAGTTTTGAGTATAATTTTGAGGAAAATGAGGCCGTAGGCATTGTTGCTCCCACATATTTTTGGGGCATTCCTAAAAATGTGAAAGAATTTTTGACAAAAGTTGCGATGCAGGGGCATATTTATCTGTTTTACATTTCAACTTATGGGACAACAACAGGACAATCAGGAAATATGGCAGATAAGTTTCTTAAAGAAAGTGGGCAGCACATTGATGCAATGTTCAGTATTAGAATGCCAGATGTATGGACACCTCATTTTGATTTGTCTGATAAAGAGAAAGTAAAAGCTAGAAATAACAGTGCAGAAGCTGAGATTGTGGAAGTAATTAATAAGGTAAAAAGGCGCGTGGCAGGTAATCATATGCGCCATAAAATGCCTATGTTTGCTGCAAGAATATCTTATAGTATGTATGGAAATCAAAGCAAGACATCACATTTTGTGTTGGAGGACAGTTGTGTAGGCTGTGGCTATTGTGCAAAAAAATGCCCTGCCAATGCCATTGAAATGAAGGAGAATAAACCTGTGTGGGTAAAGAAGCAGTGTATCATGTGCCTTGGATGTCTGCACAGATGTCCGAAATTTGCTATTCAGTATGGAAAGAATACAAAGAAACATGGTCAATACTTAAACCCTAATACAAAAGTTTAAAAAACAATTAAATAAGTGAAGCCTATAGAATGAAAGAGCAAACTATTTAGAAATCTATATTAATATTTGATGTAGCAAATTTCTTCAATGATAAATTTATAATATATAGTGTGTAAGTTGGCTTACATCAAAGCGTGTAAGCTTATATTTATTCTCAAAATAGGTTAAAAGTCTACGTTAAAACCGTTACGGTGAACCGTACCACAAATGACGCAGACTATTTTTAGAATAAGCATTTAAGAACTTGAGGTTTAGTATAATTAAAATACAGTGAATATTATTGATAAAAGCTTAATGAAATTGGCACAATAAAAATGAAAAGGACACTATTTGATATAATGTTCTTTTCATCCTTTTAAAGTATCCATACCAGTAAAAACAAACCCAATAATCTCAGTAATTAGAAGGTCTTGAGAGATTGGCCTCTTCTGAATTTCCCATTTGTAAATTACATTATAAATAGAAGTGCTCATCATTGTTGCAACTAATTGGGCTCGTATTTGTTCATTTTCAGCTAATTCATGGTCTTCTATTAGCATCTCATAGATTATGGAATATAGCTCACAAGATATTTTATCTCCTATTAAAGGTAAAATAGAGGCAAAACCGCACTTGCAGATGCTTTTTACCATTTCAAAGTACTCACAAACGCAAAGAATGAGGCTACGTATAGTATTCTCATTTAGGCGCATCTCGCCTAGTAGTTTATGGGAAAAGATCTCAGAGAATTTCTCTACTATGACGGTGTCCAGTAGTGCATATTTATCTGTAAAATGTGCATAGAAGGTTGCACGGTTTATGGTGGCTACGGTAGTAATATCCTTAACTGTAATGGAGTCAAAGCCTTTTTTAGTAACTAGTGAAATAAAAGCGTTGATAATAAGATCATGGGTTCTTTTTACTCTAGGATTATTTATATTTACTGACATATTATTACCTCATTTAAAAGAATTTTAGTTAAACTCATATTGCAGATTTAGTTTTATGCAAGCAACACTTTATCAATTTTGTTGGTTGAAAAATATATAAGCTAAATTTATAATCATTATAAGCAACACGAGTTGGTTTTGCAATATGTGTAGCTATAATAATTGTTTGAAATAAATATTTATTTCTAGGGGGTTAAATATGTCAACTATAAATCCAAACTGTAAATGCATAAATAAAAGCTGTAAAAATCATGGTAATTGTAAAGCCTGTCGAGAGTTTCATAAATCACAATCATATCTTAATGAAACATATTGTCAGGCTGGTGCAGTTAAATTCATAACTAAAGGATTAATATCTAAGTTAAAGTTACATTCTTAGAACACAACCCAGCAATTCAAATGAGGATTTACTATAAAATAAAAAGGGTGGGAGTGTTGAAATATGAATTTAGATAATCGGATTTTCAAGAAGTCAATTATAGAAGTTATAAAAGCAAGAACATCGATGAGGTCATATAATGGAGTGCCTTTGGATAAAACAATAGGCGATAGCATAATAGATGTTATAAATCAGGTTAAAGCACCTTTTGGCACAAATATACGAGTTAAGCTGATAAACACTAAAGATTCAGATTTAAAGCTTGGAACCTATGGTGTTATAAAAGGAACTTCTACCTTTATAGTTTCATCAATTTCAAAATCAGATGATGCATTAATAGATTTAGGATATTCATTGGAAAGAGCAGTATTGTATGCAACTGATTTAAATTTAGGTACATGTTGGTTAGGTGGTACCTTTAATAAAGGTCAATTTGCAGAGGTTATGGAGCTTAAAGATAATGAAATCCTTCCAATAGTTATACCTGTAGGGTATCCCAGTGAATCAAGAAGAGGTATGGATACTTTCGTTAGGTTTATGGCAGGTTCTAAAAATAGAAAAGCCTGGTCTAAACTATTCTTTGATGTAGATTTCAATACACCTTTAAAGGAGCTGGAAAGCTTAGAGTATTTTATTCCCCTTCAAATGGTAAGGCTTGCACCTTCAGCAGCAAACAAGCAACCTTGGAGAATAATTAAAAGTTCTAATTCATACGATTTCTATTTAGAACAAAGTAAAGACTCAAAAAGTGATAGTTATAATGATATGCATAAAATAGATATTGGCATAGCTATGTGTCATTTTGAGTTAACTTCAGCAGAATTAGGGTTAGTGGGACATTGGGAGAAACTTAAGCTTTCCTCTCAAGATAATAAAAAATATATTATTTCTTGGGTTAGAAAATAGGGAAGCGAATTTGCTATAAATGAAATAGATGTTGAATATGTAAGAGATATTGATTACTATAGCAAGTTATTTTCGCATTTTTCCTCATGAACTTTTTTTCTTTTGTTAGATATTCTTGATTTGTTTAGTAATGAACAGATTAATTTAGACTGATTCAAATCCATTTAATTATAGATAGGAAATATTAAAGGAGGTTTAGAATAATTAATAGTGAATTATACCATAAGTAAATGCGAACTTCACTAAAATTGCTCATATAATTAATATGAAATGACTTACAATCAGGACTATTTCAGTGAGACTTGGACTGCATTTTCAAAGAAATAAAAAGAATAAAAGAGGGAAGGAAATACTGTATTAATCAAAAACAAAGTTTTTAAAAATATGATTTGTTCATAATGTCACTATAAGTATTTTTCCTTTATGTAATTATACATAGGTTAAATTTGTTGCAACCCAAAATAGAATTATAAAGATAACACTCTACATAAATGATTATAATTTTTCATTAAAGACCCAAGTTAATTTACAACAGTATGAATATTATTCCAAATTAACTTGATGACATTGCCAGTTCGGATGGCTTTCAGCCCAGACAGTAACAGACTATTGCAGGGCTGAATAAACCACAGGCTGATGGTTATGATTCATATTCACTAACGTAGCAGCTTAGAAGAAAAGAACTAAGATGATTGGGATGAAAATTGTTCTAAATACTTGGATAAACTTTCAATATTAAATTGCATATGCCTATTATTTCCCTCAAGTTTACTTAGCATTATGCCACCTTCTAAGACGGAAAAAATGAAAGTAGCAAGAGAATCAGTATCAAAATTGGGCTTTAACTCGCCGTTCTGTATACCTTCATATAGAATTCCCTTAATATATTGTAGCATCCTTTCGATACTTTGTTGGGCTTTCTTTCGTAATTCGGGGTGAGTATCATCACTTTCAATGGCCGTGTTTAATACAGGACATCCTCCGATAAAGGAAGGATGTTCCACAACTTGTTCATAGACTTTGAATATGGACAGAATCTTACCAATAGCTGATTGTTGTTCTTTTCCGGCTTCGGAAAATTTTTTCATTAACAATTCATACTTCATATTGAGGTATCTGTATCAGTGGAATATCTTGATCAGCAGACAAAAGCAACACAAATTTCACAGTTTGATTTAGTTCTAGAGAAAGAAAGTAATTGGATGATTGTTGGATGATTTTCTCTGAAATAAGAATATATGAAATGTGGCTGGAGTTGCTAATCTAGTATACTGTTTTATTTTTTTATGAATAATGTAATTTATAAAAGGTTATATAATTGATTTATTGTATTAAATCAACTATATAACCTTTTAATATTTTATATTGTTCATGTGCAGTTATTTACTATTATTGAATAGCGATATTTTATTATTTTTCTAATTATACGAGGTGGTGGTGGCTACGATAATTACTAAGAAGATAGACAGCGCTTAGATTATTATATTTTCAATCAAAATTTATGGAACAATTGATCCATAAATCATTGACGAACATGAAAATCTCACTTATAATAATTATGAATCGATCGATCCATAATTATTATAAAGGAGATAAACAATGAAAGATAATATAAAAAATAAATTCCCGTTATCTGGATTATTAGCTTTGGCAATGGCTGGTTTTCTAGCAATTATGACTGAAACTATTCCGGCAGGATTGTTGCCACATATCAGTAAAGGGCTTAATGTTTCAGAAAGCTTAGCTGGTCAATTGGTAACCTTATATGCGATAGGTTCATTAGTAGCAGCAATTCCTGTTATTGCATTGACTAGAAAGTGGAGAAGAAGACCATTACTTCTATCAGCCATCAGTGGATTTTTGATTTTTAATTCTATAACAGCAATTTCACCATATTATTTTTTAACATTAGTGGCTCGCTTTTTTGCAGGAGTATCTGCAGGAGTAGCATGGGGACTGATTGCAGGTTATGCAAGACGTATGGTGTCTGATGAACTTAAAGGTCGTGGTATGGCAGTAGCTATGATTGGAACACCAATTGCTTTATCATTTGGGGTACCGATTGGTACTTTTCTAGGTTCTCTTATTGGCTGGCGTTTAGTATTTGGGATTCTATCGATATTGGCTATTGTAATAATAGTTTGGATTTTAATGAAAGTTCCAGATTTTCCAGGGAATGATTCAAGCAATCGAGTTTCTATTTTAGAAGTATTTATATCTCCAGGAGTACGTCCAATACTTGTCGTTGTATTATGTTGGATGACAGCTCATAATATACTTTATACGTATATATCGCCATTTCTAACTTCTAAAGGTGTCAGTCAGGTTGAACTTCCACTTTTTATTTTTGGAATCTTAGCTTTAATTAGTATATTTATTATAGGATTATTAGTCGATAGTCATTTGCGAAATTTGGTATTAATTAGTATATTAGCTTTTGCGCTAGATTCTGTTTTGTTCGGAATAAGCGGAGGATACCCGATTGTGTTAAATGTAGAAGTAGCCTTATGGGGATTAACATTTGGTGGAGCAGCTACGTTACTACAAACGGCTCTTGCTGAATCGGTAGAAGATGAAGCTGTAGATGTCGTTATGTCAATAAACACAACTGTATGGAATTTGGCTATTGCTTCTGGAGGTGTTGTAGGTGGAATCATATTAAAAAAAGTCGGTGCATCTTTATTTCCGTGGAGTATGTTCATTTTTCTTATTATTGCATTATTGGTATCATGGAAATCAAAAAAATATGGTTTTGTTCAAAAATAAGATAATCTAAGGTGAAAGTATCTTTAATATTTGAAGATTGAAGTGTATAATCACTATATTATATAAGATTAATTTATTTAGAGGAGTGATATCATGTCTAAGGCAGGACGTCCAAGAGAGTTTAATCGAGATGAAGCAATTTTTAACGCAATGTTGTTGTTTTGGGAGCAAGGTTTTGAGTCAACTTCCTTAGCTCAATTACGAGAAGTTATGGGGAATATTTCGGCAAGTAGTTTTTATATTACTTTTAAGTCAAAAGAAGCTTTGTTTGAAGAAGTAATTAGAAAATATATGAATAGCTTTGGGCAGGTTACGTCGTGTTTGAAGGATACTTCTTTAGAACCAAGGCAAGCCATTGAACAAGCATTAAGAAAGTCTGCTAAAATGCAAACAGATTGCAATCATCCGCTTGGATGCTTGGTAGTACTATCGGCGACCACTTGCTCTATGGAGAATGCTCATGTTCGCGATATGCTTAGTAAACAACGCAAACTTATAAGGAACTGGATAGCGGATTGTATACAAAATGCTGTGGAAAAAGGCCAGATTAAGGAAACAACAGATGTTAATATGTTAACTACTGTTTTTCAATCTTTTCTAAATGGAATTTCAATTCAAGCAAGAGATGGAGTTACTTTCGATATAATTGATACAGCAATAACACAAGTAATGAAGATATGGGATTATTTTGAAGACAATAAGAAGTAGAATTTCTGTTTTAATCGGAAACTTATAGAACAAAGTATTTTATATAAAAAGGTAATAGGTAAGCTTTAATTAAATAACCTGTTACTCTGCTTATGGAAAAGTATTATCAGTTAATCCAGTTATGGTTGACTGTGGTGTTGGAAAATTTGAGTTAGGATATATCTCAAGAGATAAACGATTGGTTGGAGAGCATATTTTTTTCGATATCTCAAGGTTAAACATATGTGAATGGTAAACGTAGTACCTTGTTGAATTAGTTTTCATATGGAGTTGCTAAAAGTTATTATAAAATAGATAATACAGATTTCGAAATGCCTGAAAATATAGAAGGCTCATATACAGATATAATAATAAATGGTGAAATTTATGGGCGTGTATTAAGAACACAAAAAGATGTAAAACCTATTTTTTTATCTGTTGGAAATCATATGGATTTAGAAACTTCGACTGAAATTGTACGCAGTTTGGTAACAAAAGAGCACCCTGATGAAATATTTAACTTAAAATATCCAACATATGAAGATGGAGCAAATCATATTAGTTTGATTCAAGCACAAATGGGTTTTTTAGAAGTTGTATAATTTAATGAAGGAGATATCTAAATGAGTTTAGGATTTGAAGGTTACGCAAGATATAAAGAAGAGAGTGATGGATATTTAATATATGAGTATTCAGGAGCAAATTGGAATGTGCCACATGAGAAGGAAAGCCACCTTTTATATGATGGATTGATTTCTATTGAGAAAAACTTACTTAATGAAGAGGAATGGGTCAGTGAACTTGATAAAGGCAGAATCAAAATAATAACAGAAATAATTAAAGAACAGTGGGATGAAATATATCGTAGAGCTTAAGGAATTGATGGAGAAATAAAAATTGCCATAGATGAAATAAATTGCTGGGCTGAGAGTGTTTTTAAGACAGAGGATATATTTACTATTTTGGGAATATAAATTTTAATCTTGTGGTGAGTATTATAAATAGTAATTTGTAAGGGGGAATTAAATGATGAGTAATGAGTGGAATAATATGGACAATATTAATATTTGTAAATTGACGCCAGAAAGGCTTGATGATTACTTATACTTTTTTGAAAATATAGCTCACACAGATAATAAAGAATGGGATAGATGTTATTGTGTGAATTTCTGCAGTGATAATAATTTAGGGATCGCTGAATTACTTCGTGATCCAGAAGTGAGACGTACATATGCAATAAAGTATGTAAATGAAAATATTATTCAAGGATATCTTGCTTACTATAACGGACAGGTCATTGGCTGGTGTAATACTAATGATAAAAAAGATTGCCTTGGATGTTTTGGATGGCAGATTATATCAGGTAAAACTAAGGCAATTGAGGAGAGTATAAGAGTCAAATCGGTATTCTGTTTTACTGCTGCCCCATCAATGCGAGGTAAACATGTTGCTACTGCACTACTTGAGCGAGTTATAAAGGATGCAACTAAGGAAGGATATAATTATATTGAGTCGTATCCTAATAAGACAGAATGTGATATGTATTATAACTTTGTTGGACCTATTGGATTATATAAAAAATTTGGATTTGTACAATTTGGAGAAACAGAAAATCGTCTCGTTTTTCGCAAAAGATTATATGCTAAAGATGCAGATAAAAATTTGGTGAAAAATGAGAAAAGAAACTAAAAAAATCTTTCGAATTGTTTCCAGTAATGTGACGCGTGGAGACGGTAATTTTGATGACAAATAGTGGCTCTAAGGTCAAGTGAGACAGGTAAGCCACAATATGTATTGGTTTTAAAGTGAAAATTGAAAAAAAATCGGGACTGAAAAATGCGTTTTTCAGCCCGATTTTTTTGCCCTGTTTATATATGACATCCGAGATTTTCATTGGTTGCTAATTAATGGCTCAATAGAATAAGACGGTATAAAATTCTATTGTGTGAATATTTATCTAACTTGTTGGGGCACTTCATTTCTTGAGAATAACCTTTTTACTCAAAATATGAATTCCACTCCAGCATAGCAATAATAACACCTGTGCCAAGACAACAAGCCATAGTATCTGCATGTATCCACCAATAATACAAAATAAAGTATTAACCAGAGGAAAACCTAGGAATGTAAACATAATAGGAAAATCTTTTTTGTAATTCATAGAACTAATGACCTTACGATCCCAGAACTTGACGAAAGCTAACACTAAAATTCCCGCTGAAATTACAGAAAGAGAGATCAACATTACCCATTGCATATTAGAAGCTCTGGAGAAAAATGGTCCCATATAATTAAAAAAGTTGGATAAAGGTGAAACCAAACAGGCTAGGGAAAAAATTGCAGCCAAAAACGGATATATGTAGCCAATTATATTACTATAGTTTTTCTTTTTATGCCACCATTCACCTATTAATATGAATACAGTCCAGTACCCACCTATGTAAATCCATCCTGTAAAATTCATGACAGGTTCACCATATATTAAAGGTTCACCAGGAAGAGGAATAAAGCTCCACCTTCCAATAACTCCTTCTGCTGTATGAAAAATCTGTTTAATGGCCACCGGATCCATGGAAAAGTCAAAAATCATAGCCATGAGTCCAACAATAAATGGTTTACTCCATGACGGTATATTGACCATCTTTAAAACACGCAACGTTGAGTAAACTATAAGAAACTCGATAATTGGAACAGTTATTGGTATATTGAATATCATTAGGATACTGTGCCCATATGAGTAAAAACCTTCTTTCCCCATAACTCCCATGGTTGCCGCAACATTTTCAAAGGCTGAGGCGTAGAAAAAGACAAAACATATGAATTGCATTAATACAATCTTTGGACGTTCTTCGTTTTCAATTATATAGAAGGCCATTAATGCGGCGATGATTAGAACTAAAATATCTTGAATAATCCACACAGGTACTATTGTTATATTTCCCATTGTGTTACCTCCATTTAAAATTATAATTTATTTGAACGTTCAAATATGTTAGATGTTAAATATATTATAAGTACACAGTGCTACTTAATCAACAGGCAGTTCGATAACATTACGTTCGATATCTTACAAATTAGATGAGTGTTGTTCGTTCACTAAATTATTTAGGAAGGGTAAATAAGAACAACTCAATCATCATTTAAGGTTAAGGCAAAAAAATATTTTTGGGATTTAAAATTATAGAAAATCTATGTAGTAAATGGGAATTATTACTGAGATTATAGCTAATACTTAAAATGAAGAAGATTAAGAATTATAGGGATCCTATAGGCATAGATGTTGGAATTAAAGAACTAGTTATATGCTATAATGGAATGACTTTTAAAAATATAAATAAAACACGATTAGTTAAGAAATTAGAAAAAAGATTACGTAGGTTGCAGCGCAAAATATCAAGAAAATATGAGTTAAATAAAGAAGGGAGGAAGTTTGTCAAAACTAGCAACAGTATAAAACTTGAAAAGCAGATTAGATTACTTCAATGAAAGTAGTATATTCTTTTAGAATTACAAAATCGGACACATTGAACAGGGAATTAAACAAGTTTTATAAAGTTTTATAAGGTTTTGGCAACTGTATTATGGCATACGAAAAAGCAGACCGCCGGGTGAAATATACAAAAATGATTATAAAAAACAGTTTACTGGAACTTATGAAAGAGCGTCCCATCAGCAAAGTTACAGTGACAGATATATGCAAAAAAGCAGATATCAATCGCAATACTTTTTATTCACATTATGCGAATCAGTTTGAACTTCTTTCAAATATTGAAGGTGAGTTATATGAAGAAATCAGACAGGTTGCGGAACGTACTTTGAACCTTGAAACTTATGAAAAACTATCATATGAAATTTGTAAGTATATAAAAGCAAATAGCAATATATGTGGAGTATTATTTTCAGAGAACGGGGATAAAGAATTATTGAAACGTATTATTTATATCAGCCACGAATTAAATATTGAGAAATGGAAGAAGGAAGAAAAATATATTGATCAAAAACTATTTGATAATTGGTACACATTTACCGCATATGGTACGATAGCCGTAATAGAAAAATGGGTCAATAGTGGTATGAAGGAAAGTCCAAGTAAAATTGCAGCTTTTATTAATAAAGCGACAGAAGCAGTATCGAAAGATTTTTATTGATACTCCCTAGAACTATCTGTATCAATAGCTACTCCAAGTTTAGCTGATATTATAGTATTTAACTTGTTAATTGATGATGATAACCAATAAATTGTACAGTAACGAAAGGACAAAAGGGCGTTTGCTTGGATCTATAAAAACAGTGAAGATAAGCATTGAACCATGTTAAAAGGGGAGCATTAACATAATTTAGTCCTCATGGAAATACCGCATTATTCGTATGAATTTGCGGTATTTTTTTGTACAAGTAATGCGTAACTCTAATATAATATCAGAGGCTGAATAATTAATTATTAAACGCTTGAAAAATAGAAGAGTATAGTATATTCATGAACTGATTTATGAACGGGGGAGTATTAATGGAAAGGCGTACTATTTAATAATTGCAGGAACAAGTTAATTTATATATAGAAAATAGAGTTATTAATTTTATACATATTTATCCAATAAATTTCCGTTTATTCCAATATTTTGACGTTTTATTCCATTTCTATTTACATTGTTATAATAATGTGAATATTATAGGTTATAGAAACAAAATATGTAAATTAATTTGATATGGCTGAAAGATGTAAAAAGGCAGAATAGTAATTAATATAGAAAGTCAATTTGATTTTTCTGTTCTATTATTATCTATATTAATTTTCTAAGTAATATGCCTATATACTATGGGGTTTGTAAAGAAATTTATAGAAATTTAATCATTGTTATTATGTTTGTTTTATTATGCATAATAATCATGAAATCATTATTAAAAATAAAGGGATGAGCGAAAATGTCTCTAACTGAAAAAATAGCAACTAAAATCGGTAATAATGCAAAATTATTTTTGAATGTTAATGAAGAACAAGAACAGATAATCGTATATGGAGCAATAAATTTGTTTCAAATGCTATTTGCTATCTTATGGGTCATAATTGCTGGGTTGCTTTTTGGAGTGTTTTATGAAGCTTTAATATTTTCTATTAGTTCCAGCATTCTTAGAAAATATTCAGGTGGTGTACATGCATCCTCACCAAGCCGATGTGTTATAATAGGAACATTTTCAGCAGCATTAGCTGGAATTCTAATTAATAATATATTTTACAGCATAAATAGTATTAATGTAGCAGTAATAAGCGGTGCTATTATAATATTTGCATTTATAACAGTTTTTAGAAATGCACCTGTAGATAGTATTAAGAAGCCTATTAAAAATATTGAAACTAGAAAGCAATTTAAGAGGAAATCTATTTTTGTTATATTTATTTTTTCATTTATAATAATAATTTTATTTATGCTCAACGAAAAATTTTCAGAATTGTATTACATAAAATTAATAGAAAGTATTGGTGTTGGAGTCTTATGGCAGACTATTACTCTTACTAAAAATGGAATAAACTTTTTAAACAAAGTTGACTTTTTCTTAAAATACATAATTGAGGGAATGGGAACATCCATGACACCAAAGGCAAAGTAACTTTAAAGATAGGATAAATAAAACAATCATTTTATAGTAGAAATATGATTGTCAAAATATATATAAATAAGATTGTGGAAGCTGACAATACAAAAAAGGAGAAAATGTAAAAATAATTTAAAATAGTGATAAATATAGAAAATACTTTAACGTTTAAATATACAAAATATTGAAGAAAAGAGAGGAATGTAATGTTTAGATTTACTTACGTAGATTTCTTTTTTAGAATAATACCAGAAACATTTATTTTAGTTTTGGGAATACACATATTTTCTAGAAAAACTATTGATATGTTTAAATACATAATTTCAAGTTTAATGTTAGCTATATCGTGTTTGATTATAAGGTGTTTGCCTATATATTTTGGAGTGCATACAGACATTTGTATAATGCTAACTATAATCATTGTTATGTCTATTATTAATATACCATTAATAAAAAATGTGTTAGGAACTTTCTTATTATATTTTATGCTTTCCTTAAGTGAAACCATAAATATGTTATTACTAAGTGGATTAAATATAGATACAGATATTTCTGTTTTACAACCAATAACAAGATTCATTTATGGGATTCCAAGCTTAATTATATTTATAATATCAGTTATAATTTTGAAATTTATACTAAAAAATAAGAAAGTCATTCCAAATTATCTTTAATATAAATATAGAATGCAGAGGAGATGAAACTAATGAACAATATTTTAAAAAATTTCTTACTTAAGCTTACATCAAATATTTGTAGAAGAATGGCACTAAGAGTTTCGGCGTCAGCATGTGGTTGGGGATTATATCAAGCAGAAGAACCAAAATGTTTAAGGGATATTAAGAATCATTAATATCAATGTTAAAAGTAAAAATTGTCATAAATTGAATTGACAATTTTTACTTTTAATAATTATTTATTGAAAGGAATATGCATATGGATAATTATACAAGTAAACACAATAACAAATTAAAAACAATGATGTGTTTTATTAAAATTGCAATTATAGTATTTAGTAGCATAATAATACATATGAATTTGCCAGAGTATTGGTCAAGTTTATATATACACGGAAATACTCAATTTAATATATATATGTCAATTTTTTCTTCGCTCTTTATTGGAATAAATTTCATTATGTGTTTAATAATTACTGGGATAGTCTTACAAAAAAGAATTTTATTAAAGGACTCATGGTTAATAGATAATATTATTTTTACATTTATTATATCTATACCTATATATTTATCCAAAGCATATCAAAGTGAATGCAAATATTTATTTCTATTATTAATAATATATTCAATTATTCAATATGGTTCTAAATGTGGGATAGTAACAGCACTTTTTTCTTGTGGTATTATTCTTGGAGCAGATTTATTATATGCTTCCTTAGAAAATGGAGTTAATATATATTTTCAAAAAGATTTAATAATGTGCGGTGTATTTATTCTTGTTGCGTGGATCTTAGGATATTATGTTAATATTGAAGCTGAAAATAATAAAAAGAAAGATGAAACTCTTAATACATTAAGCAATGAAAAAAAAGAGATGGAATCTCTATTATTAAATAATAAAATTTGTTATGACATGTTATTTGAAAATTCATTAAACTCAATTATTGTACATACAAATGGAGAAGTTATATATGCTAATGCAAGTGCAACTAAATTATTAGGTTTAAAGGGCGAGAACTTTTATAATCATTATTTATCGGAAGTTAACAAAGATATTAAAAAAAAATACTTAAGTATTAGCCATAATAAGCTTGTAAAGATTACAAGTGAGGAGATCATATTAAATTGTGATGGTGAATTCATTCCGGTGATTAATACATCATCTTTTTTTACTTATAAAGGGAAACCATCAGTTTTGACATTTTTAAGAGATATAACATCTGAAAAGAAAGTTGAATCTCTACAAGAAGATATAGAAAAAAATCTAAAGTTACTTAATGAGTCAAGAGAATTTAACAATCTTATAATGAACTTTTTTACTAATATGTCTCACGAGCTTAAGACACCTGTTAATGTAATTTATTCAGCAGTTCAAACTGTAAATGTTTATTTTGGGAACTATAATTTGGAAAATATGAAGAAATGTAAATTATACTTTAAAACAATGAAACAAAATTGTTTAAGACTGATTAGAATAATAAATAATTTCTTAGATGTAACTAAGTTAAATTCTGATTCTGGATTTATTAGAATAAAAAAAAGAAATGGCAATATTGTAAATATTATCGAAGAGATCACTCAATCTGTGGCATCTTATGTCAATGATAAAGATATAACACTTATATTTGATACAAACGTTGAGGAAAAGATCATGGGATTTGACCATGATATGATGGAACGTATAATGCTTAATTTAATATCGAATGCTCTTAAATATAGTCATTCTAAGGGAAATATATATGTTGAGTTTATAGATAAACAAACAAGTGTTAACGTTAAAGTAAGGGATGAAGGGGATGGCATTCCAAAGGACAAACTTAATTTTATATTTGAACGTTTTGGTAAAGTGGATAACACTCTTTCAAGAAAATGTGAGGGAACTGGAATAGGATTATATCTTGTTAAATCTTTTGTTGAAATGCATGGTGGAAAAATAAGTGTTTCAAGTGTTGAAGGACAAGGCAGTGAATTTATAATAGAATTACCAGTAGAATTGATTAAAAATGAAGAAGAAGAAGATAAAATTCTATTTAAAACTAATATAGAAAAAATACAAATAGAATTTTCAGATATATACTCGCTACAGAGTTAAAAATATAGATATTACTTTAAATTGGTATGAGATATGAAGATAAATAGTAATCATAGAAACTGCCTTGTAAGAAAAAGGCTAATATTGATAATTACTTGAAATAGAATTAATTTGGAAGGAATAAGTAATGGGCAAAAAAGTACAAACTAAAAGAATTGTTGAAATTCCAATTGATACACTAAAAGATACTCTGTCATATCGAATTAATGAAAAAAATAAATTCGAAATCATAAATTGTATTAATGAGTATAATGGCTATGGTTTTATAATTAAAGGCAAAATGAGTATGAAGTCATGGGGAGAAAATATTATTTTGACTCTAGAAAGAGTTAATGAATATACAACAAAAGTAACTATTAAATCAGAGTGTAGATTACAAACACAGATATTTGATTGTAATGTAAATCAAGAAAATATTGATAAGCTGTTTTCTATGATGAAACCTTGTATAGAAAAATAAAGTGTATCTAATGAAAACAACCAATCATTGACAGAGAAACATAAGTAGAAAGGAATTTTTCAAAAATAAGAGTTAATTAAGAATATAGGCTAAAGATACAGATAAATAGTGATTTATCTTAAAGAAAATAATGTAGATGTACGTGAAGACATTCTTAGTTTACTGATATTATATGCTGGGAGTGAGTTAGACTATTTAGCAGAAAATATAGATTTGCTAAGAGAAGAAGACTTGGCAGATGGTATTGCTGCATTAGGTAACACATATAATTGGAAGTACATTGATATTATTAGGCAATATAAGAACAATATATAGATTTATATAAAGAGTCCGTTTTATAGAAATTTTACACATATTATTACTTTAACAGGAGGGCATATGTTTACTTTTCCAAAGGAAGTGACTAATATATTTTTCTATTTTATATATGGAAATTTAACAATTAAAGAGTTTGAAGAATGGATTTATAGTTATGAATATTTAGAGAGTAGTATAGGTTCAGATAACTATAATGCTTTACTTGATTTTGATTACTGGTTTTATGGAACAGAATATGAACTTGAAGAATTGATTAAAAGCCTATATAAAAAATCAGTACTTGAGATTGATAAGGAGCATGTAATATGGATATTAAATAATGTGCTAGATGGTACATGTGATCCAGTTATTGGTTGTAGAGAATTAGCTTATCTAAGGTCATTTGAAAACGGATATGACTATATTCCAATACTATTCGTTGGATATGATAGTGTTATTGAGGATGTTGAATATCATTATAGAGATGATTTTATTGAAAGGAATAAAATCATACGGAATTACAGTGATCAAATAATTGAACTTTCAAAAAAATTTCTTTATGATCTGTATTTGTAGGAATATGATATTCACTAAAGCATTTTCTTTAAGTTGGGAGGTTTAAATATGATATGTAATAATTGTGGCACGAACAATCCAGATGAGGCGCATAGTTGTGGCAACTGTGGTCAAAATTTTGAATTACAACATATGCCAAAAATATATAACCACAAACGCCGCAAATTTTTAAAATCATTAGTTGTAATATTGGGAACAATTTTTGGTGGAATATTCTTTTTGATTTTTTTTACTGCTTTGCCTTGGATTTTCCTTGCTTTGGGTATTACCTTATCACCAAATCCTCCTACGCCTAAGATAACACATGGGGAATTTCCATTTCATTTGGTTTATGAAGCAGACGGAAAGCAATATACAATTGACGATACAATTATTTGCGATTATAGCGGGAAAGGTGCAGATGAGGGACGCGGGAAATATATTAAATGGGAAGAACGCCTGTCAAGCGGAAATAAGATTACAAGCTTCTTATTTAATGAAGATTATCAATATGGAATAAAATTATTTGATGGAGTAATTCAGAGTCAAGGTAGTACGACAATTATTTGCGATATAGGTAATCCTGAGTATTATTTAGGATACAAAAAGTATAAAGATTATAGACCAGGGCATGTAAATATATCAAGCCCGATTGCAAACGGTATAATCAGTGAAGATGAATTATGGAATAAATACAAGATTAAAATAATTGAAGAAAAGTTTTCAGAGCCAAAGGTTGGAAATAGTATTTCAGCAGAAATTGCTTATAAAGACGTTGCTGAGTTGGCGGCGAAAGGCGTTACGGTTACCCCACAAGAATATTCATATTCTCCTGGAACAAAGCAAATTGTATTTAAGTGGAAAAACGATACAGATAAACAATTAACGAGTGAACAAAGCTTCTATATTCAAAAGAAAGTTGATGATAAATGGCAAGACGTATACCGAGAGAAGGCAGTTAGTTTTTCGCGCGAAGAAATAACCATAACTCCTAATACTGAAATGCTACATACGTATGATATTAGTAAATATACGAATAATATTCCAACTGGTAATTATAGAGTAGTTTCCCCAGTGCTTGTTCCAGTGAAGGAAAAAACTTTTGAAGCTCATGTTTTGTGCGGAGAATTTACAATAAATTAGTAGCATTATTTTACTGAACAAACTCGAACAAATCTAAAGAGTGAAGCTAAAAGAATACTTTCATTATTTACTTAGAAGTTTTGCATATACTCATACGTATAACTGCTTACTGAAGTTGTATTTACCTAAAGAAACAAAAGGCGTTTATGTAGAATTTTACCATGAAAATGATTATTTGAACGAGTGTGAATTTTTATTACCTTTAAATACAACTTTTGTTTAGTTATTTTTAAAATTAATAGTCATCAAATGCATCAAGATAGTTTTAAATTCTATTTATCTGAAAATAAGGTATGGATAACTGATTATGTTCCAATAAAATATTTGAATATAGAGAAATATGTAAATGATATAAAAAGCATATATTAGGGAGAATAGCATGGATTTAGTAGAGCAAGTTGAGATATACAGAATAGCAACAGCATGTGGAATATATTCTAAGACAGGGTTAAGTGAATTTCTTGATAAAATTATAGTTGATCTAGATGAACCACCTTATGAAATAATTGAAGCATCTTTGGCTTGCAATAAAAACATGCAAGATGCTTTGCATATTTTAAAAGAATACTTTTATAGTAATAATGGTTCTAAAACAAATATAAATAAACATTTGCTATGTATCATACGTGAAAGGTATCATTCACATAAAATAACCCTAGAAGATGCTATTTATTATCTAGATAATTTACTAAAAGAAACAGATCTAGAGAATGAAATTATAGCGAATATAAACTATCTATCAGATGGTTTATATTTAGCTAAAGAAAGAATTTATGGTGAAGTAGAAGATATTGAACAGGATTTCATTAAATTTATTTCACAATATCAATAGATGAAATATAAAATTTTAAAGTAAAGGCAAGTTCGCAAGTAAGATGAATTTTTTAGAAGTTGTATAATTTAATGAAGGAGATATCTAAATGAGTTTAGGATTTGAAGGTTACGCAAGATATAAAGAAGAGAGTGATGGATATTTAATATATGAGTATTCAGGAGCAAATTGGAATGTGCCACATGAGAAGGAAAGCCACCTTTTATATGATGGATTGATTTCTATTGAGAAAAACTTACTTAATGAAGAGGAATGGGTCAGTGAACTTGATAAAGGCAGAATCAAAATAATAAAGGAATGCAAGAATGCATTTTATCGGCATGAAATGAAATTTGATTATATAGCTATACGTATAATACTTCATATATCCAAAGAATATAAAAAAATAGGTAAGCTACCACAAAGAGTATCATTTATTCAGTAATACGGTTTAATAGGTTTGAATTTATTAAAAACAGTAATTTGAGAGGTGCTATATGAAAGGAATTTTTATAGGGAATATTTATCATAAGATGCCAGCCAATGAAACAGATGAACATGGAAACAGAGATATAGTAATTAATCTTTGTTTTGGGCCTATTGAGGCAACAATATATGGTATTACAAAGGATAACCAGTATTATAAGGACGATACTTTTCCAGCATGCCTTGGTGATGATGAACTAGAAAATGAATACCGAATAATTAGTAAGTCAGAAATGCTAGAAGCCATTAATAGTGAAATTGGAGTTTGTGAGCTTAATGGTGGGAATGTAATAGCAGAAGCCTTAAAACTTGAAAAAGAAAAAATGGAAAGAAGGCAGAAGTAATAATTTAAAGAAGCACGTTAAGTTTTAAATTTTATCAACAAAGATAGAATTATATATGTTGAATTAGTGATGGCTCTGAGCCACATAATTAGTAAAAATCAAATACAGTGGTTCTACTAAATATAGTTAATAATACCTATAATCAAAAGTGTAGTTTAAATAAAAATTGTAACCTATAATTGTTAAAAATAATTGACAAATAAATTCGTTGTAACTATAATGGTTACAAGGAGGTAATATTTATGATGCAGATTAGCAGTAGATTTACTGTAGCAATTCATATTCTTGCTGCCTTGGAAATTAGCAATGATGTTTGTACATCTGAAGTGATTGCAGGTAGCATACAAAATAACCCAGTTGTTGTAAGGCGGATTATTGGTATGCTAAAAAAGGCTGAACTGGTTGATGTCAATAGTGGAGGTGGCGGTGCCTATCTTCTAAAGCCAGTTGAAGATATTACTCTATTTGATGTATATAAAGCAGTTGATGTAGTTGAAGACGAAAAGCTCTTTCAGATACATGAAAATACTAATCAGGAATGTATTATAGGTGCAAATATTCAAGATGTATTAATGTTAATGTTACCCAAAGCTCAATCGGCGATGGAAGAGGTATTAAAAAGTTATACAATGGCAGATATTGTTGCAAGTATATTAGAAAAAAAGTTGAATTGAAAGATTCAATTTTTTTTAGAACAGTTGTAACTGGAATTGTTACAGTTACAATGGCTGTTGTGTTAATGCAAGATATTCAAGCATAAATAAATGAAATTCATGTGTATGAAAGCAAGTAGAAATTTATCGGATTGCTATATCTAAAATTATCTAGATAGTAAATCAGCATAGTGCAATAAAAGAAAAAATAAATGTAAGAGGAAGGAAAACTAACATGAGAACATTATTTGATAAAACAGTTATTAATAGGATGGAAATTAAAAATCGCTTTATTCGTTCAGCGACACAGGAACTTATGGCCCATGAGGATGGTCACTTAAATGATAGGCTGTATGAACTGTATGAAAATCTTGCTAAGGGAGGTGTTGGTTTAATTATTACAAGTGGTGCTTATATTACAGCAGATTCTAAATCCATGCCTGGACAAATTGGTTTCTACAACGATAATTTTATAGAGGAATACCAAAAGCTTACAGATACAATTCATGGCCATGAAAGTAAAGTATTGCTTCAGGTGAACTATGCTACTAAAAACGGTCAAAATCTAAAAACAGACGATGTTTCTTTGGAAGATATAGAAGCAATCATTTCTGCCTTTGGAGATGCAGCAGCTAGAGCTGAGAAAGCTGGTTTCGACGGAGTAGAGATCCACGCTGCACATGGATTCATTCTGAGCCAATTTTTAAGTAGTAGAACAAATATGAGAACCGATCAATATGGAGGAACTCTTGAAAATAATGCAAGGATAATTATTGAAATATATAATGCCATAAGAAGTAGAACAAGTAAAGATTTCGTTGTGTTTTTAAAAGTTAATAGTTTCGATGAAATTGATAGCGAAAAAGCTTTTGAGAGTTGCCAATATATCTGTAGTCAACTTTCTGATTCTGGAATCGATGGGATAGAAATAAGTGGTGAGGGTGAAGCTTCAGATTATAAAGAATCTATATACAGGGATTATGCAGCTAAAATTTCTGCATTAAATAATAATATCCCGATAATTTTGGTGTGCAAAAACAGAACACCTGACACTATGGTGCAGATACTAAATACAACAGGGGTAGAATATTTTGCTTTATCAAGACCATTAATTCGCCAACCGGATTTAGTAAATCTTTGGATGAAGGATTTAAATGAAGTACCAAAATGTATATCATGTTCAAAATGTATGCAACCAAATGGAACAACATGCATTTTGAACAAAGATTGATTTATAATAAACATTTGTTAAAGATAAATAAATGTTTATGATTCAATTGTTACAATATCTGTATTTGTAAATACATTAGAGTAAATAATTAAGTAAAACTGAAATTTAAGGAGAGATGAAAAATGGATTTTTTAGAATTAGCAAAAAAAAGATACTCAGCTCGTAAGTATGACGGGAAAAAAGTTGAAGATGATAAGTTGGGAAAAATATTGGAAGCTGCAAGAGTTGCACCTTCTGGAAGTAACAAACAACCTGTTAAATTACTTGTATTAAAAGATGAAGAGGAATTAGAAAAAGTTTCAAAGGCGGCACGAATCTACGGGGCACCACTTATTATAGTTGCATGCGGTGACCACAATATTGCTGGAGTTATACCTTTTAACAATAAAAGTGTAGTTGATATTGATACAAGCATTGCAACTGATCATATGATGATGGAAGCAACCTCTCTTGGATTAGACAGTGTTTGGATTTGTAGTTTCGACCCAGAAATTATAAGACGTGAATTTAATTTGCCTGATAATATTGAGCCAATTAATGTTCTGGCAATAGGTTATGCAGTTGGAGAGCCAGCTTCTCCAAATCGTCATGATAAAACCCGCAAATCTTTAGATGATCTCATATTATAATTTAAATAACTATAACAAAAACTTCGATAATATTGAGAAGGTTCCAATTGAAAATACATTATCCAAGGAATAAAAATATAATCTATGCAAAGACAATGTTATTAATATAAAAAAGGACAGGCAGTAAGCAAGGAATTCTAGACTTAGATAAACTTTCAAAAAAGTTTCTAGATAATCTGCTTTTGTAGGAGTAGGATATTCTATAGATAGTATTAATAAGTATAAGCAATCAATAGTATAAATAAAATTTAAAGGCAATAAACATTGAAAATTAATGAAGTGTCCCCCAAATGTTAGACATATGATACACTCATATTTAATATTCGGGGTGCACTTCATAATGTTTATTGCCTTTTTCTTAAGCTACGTTATGAGAATCATCATTAGGACTGTCAGTATCAATAGCTACTCCAAGTTTAGCTGATATTATAGTATTTAACCTATTAATTGATGAGGATAAGTTATCAATTTGTCTTTCTAAGCGTATTAGCAAATATGCTGCTACAGCTATAGCAAAGCCATTGTTAGCCACAAGATTAATTAAATCAGTTACCTGCATATATATCCACCTCCTTTTAATGGATATATGAATGTACATAAACAATTTTAAAATAGTTAATGAAATTATTATATATACGTTGCAAAAATAATTCTTCATCACAATTCTAAAAATATTACAAGAATTTTAGCCGCAATTGTGAATTGTGAATCGCAATATATATAAATAATTAGATATAAAATAAATTATTGAGTTTCACGCAGCTGATGGATACAACAAATAGTGAGAAGAAATGAGCATTATAGATAACTCAACTATAATCTATACTTATGCGTATGCATCACCGAAATCATAAATATTTTGTTCCGAAAAGCTAAGAACCTTTAACAGCTCATTTTTAAATGTTTCCTACACAAATATATTTATAATTTCTAGTAAAGATATGAACTCAAGTTTTAACAAATTTGTAAATGCATATTATATAATAGGTAAATATTATTAAAAGGAATACTTAGAGCAATAAGAGCTTTTGGTATTCTTTTTTTATTTTTATGAATGTACTAAGCTACTAAGCAATAGGGCGCAAGAATTTTCATAAGGCTTTGTAAAATTTAGAGAGATATTTAAAACAAGCTCAAAACATTTAGTCAATATTCTTATATTCTATTTTCAATAAACGTAGGTTACGTATTGGGATTATATTACATTTGATGGGGGAGGGCTTGGGATAATGAAAACAGTTTTGAAATTTGATTAACATGTATATTATTAAAACAGTAAATTGTAGTTGAGGAAAATATAGTCAAAACAATAAAAAATTATAGTATAATAATAGTACCATAGCACGATTAAATCATAAACTTAACTATTACAGAGAATTAACTTTGCAAATAATAGGTTTTGAAGTAGATCAACTTAAAGAAGGAAATATTGCAACTGAAAATAAACTTAGAGTGTTTAAGTATTGTTTAGATTCATTAATCGTACAGATTCACAAAAGCAACAACTTAAATTTATAAATGAGATTAAATATTGATTATTATAAGTAAGCTTCCCATTAATTCATATAATGAGATATGTTGTAAGATTATAATTAGGCTAATACTACGAAGCTGAGATTCGGTATAGTAAATAAAAATGTTATTTGAGCATTGATTTGAAAACATATTGTGAGGATTAATTAAAAGATAAATTATAATTTGTCGGAGGATATGATGTGAAAGATATCAAAAGATTAGCTAATCAATTTAGAGAAGCTATAGAAGTGGCTAAGGAGGAGCGAGAGTTTTATAAGGACATTGTTTTTCGCAATTTCCCGATTGGGTGTTGTGGTGATACTTGTGATTTGTTAGCTCAGTTTTTGTTAGATAAAGATATTGAAATATATTGTGTCTATATTGCAGCAATTATATCTTTTGCTAGCGTCTCTAGTACTATTCTGCGAAAAACATAGGTACTTTTTTTTCTCTAAGATAGGGTAATTATATCCATCAAATCTAGAAAAGGCAACATTGGTAGCTTTAAGTTTTATGTCATATAAGCTTAGATCAAGTAATTAAGAAAAATCTATGAGGTGATGTTATGAATACAAAGAATTATGTTTTTGATGCAATTGAATATTTAGAAAAACACTTGCTTGAGGGAGTTTCATTAGAACAACTTGCGAAGCAGTTTAATTTTTCTAAATTTCACTATGCGAGATTATTCAAAGCAGTGTTGGGAGAGAATATTGGGGATTATCAAATGAAGCGTAGGCTTACAATTGCAGCGATGAGCTTATTAGAGACAAGAGATAGTATATTGAATATAGCTATAATGTGTGGATATAGTTCTCAGGAAAGTTTTACCCGTATGTTTAAGGCATATTTTGGTATTACACCAAAGGATTATCGTGACAATAAGATTGAATATTTAAATTTATATAAATATTCAATTACACAGGAAGACATCGAGAGGTTGATGTCATATGGAACAGCAACAGAATATCAAATAATACATAAAAATTCTTTTGAGATAACAGGATTATTGTATCATGGGGATAATAAAAAACATGATGTTGCACGTATTTTTAATCAAACTGCTCAAAAAGTGCAATTGGATAAAATATATAATCAAATTGATGGGGTTTACGGATTGGATTTTTGTAAAAATGAAGAAGTGAGGAGTTATGAGTTCGATTTTATCGCTGGAATTGATAGTCGATATTTTAGTCAGAGTGACAGGAAAGATGCTCAATTAGTACATAAATATATACCGGAGAATGATTATGCAGTATATTCCTTAACAAATATAATCGAAAAGATACAGATTCAGATACAGAGAAACTGGTTTAGCTTACTTAATGATGAATTGTATGTCCCGTGCGATAATTACGCATATGAGTTTTATCCCAATGGTTTTGTACCTAATCAAAAAAATATTGAGGCATATCTTTTTATTCCGATAACAGCAAGATAGGTCAAAAAATCTTTTACTCGGATTGTTATAATAAAGAAAAGTAAGAGGAGGTAATAATATGACTGAACTTGAAAATTTTATTTTGGAAGGTAGTATCAAAAAATTACTCTTTAAGTTTTCTATTCCTGCCATAAGTGTATTTTTAGCTAATGTATTATATAACATTATTGATGCAATTTTTATAGGTAATCAGCCTAATGGTAGCTTAGGAATTGCAGCTTTAACTATAGTATTTCCTATTCAACAAATAATACTGGCGCTTTCTCAAATGATAGGAGTTGGAATTGCTTCTATAACTTCTAGAAGCCTTGGAGCCGGAGATAAACTAAGGGCAGAAAAGGCTGTGGGGACCGCATTAACATCCTCTGTTTTATTAGGAATTTTAATTATGGTTATAGGACTGGTTTTCATAAGACCTATGTTATATATCTTTGGTTCTTTGGAAAATATACTACCCTATGCTGTAACATTCTTTAGAATTACTTTATATTGCAGTGTTTTTTTCGTTTTTAGTATTGTTGCTAATAGCATCATACAATCAGAAGGACATGCTAATATTGCTATGATAAGCATGATAATAGGGCCTGTAATTAATATTCCTTTAGATTATATATTAGTTACAAGACTTCAATATGGGATAAAAGGAGCTGCCATTGCTACAGACATTTCGCAAATAATATGTTTCATATTTTTACTAGTATACATCTGTTTTAATAGCAAAATTTTAGGGGTAAAAGTTAAAAATTTAACAATTAATATAAAGTTATTAAAGGAAGCTATTTCCTTAGGATTATCTACGTTTATGACTCAACTGGCTTATGGAATTCTAGCCATAGTATTGAATAATTCATTAAAGATTTATGGAGGGTCTGACTTATATGTTTCTGCAATTGGTATATATAATCGTGTATTCGGGTTTATTACCATTACTATGTATGGAATTAGACAAGCTCTTCAGCCTATTATAGGATTTAATTATGGTGCTAAAAAATTCGATAGAGTAAAACAAAGCTTAAAGCTTGCAATTTTAGCATCAGTTGTAATTTCATTGGTATTTTTAATTATAATTATTAGTTTTACAAATAAAATAGCGGGTGCTTTTACATCTGATAATCAATTAATAGCATTGACGGTTCCTATTTTAAGAGTAATGATATTTATGAGTCCTTTAGTAGGTGTTCAAGTAATTGCTTCAAGTTTTTTTCAGTATATTGGTAAACCTAAACCTGCATTATTTTTATCAATAATGAAACCATTTATATTTTTAATACCATTAATGTTAATCATTCCAATATTTCTTAAAATCACTGGTATTTTTGTATCTGTTCCATTAGCTGATTTTCTTGCTGCAATGATATCTTTAATTTTTATATATCGTGAGATAAAAAAGATGAATAAATTAAACTTAACTGAAGGAGAAAATAAAAATTCACATTCCAAGCTTTGTTGATATTATGGTATTAAGTTTATTGTTGAAGCCGATAATCCATTAATTTGTTTTCTATTGAGCACCGCCTTCGTTTACAATGTGATTATGGTAATAATCTATAGCAATATCAACTATGGTGCTGACACATATGCTAATGTCTGGATGAATGCTTTTTAATTTCATTTACAGCTTTAGCAATTAGAAATTCCACTTTTCAGGATGACTTAAAATGTTCTTTGTTAGAGAATGGGATAATAGATAAATGTCAGGGATGTAGCCTTAGATATATTTGTGATGGAATTGATGAGGTGGTTGATAGCTATGTGGAGGAAACTACTGAAGTTATAAATGATTTTAGTTTTGAATAAAGTGTGCATTTAATCTCCAAAACTATTGGAATATAATATAAATCACATTGTAATAATAACAGCTCCAAGGATAAAAAAATAACCTTGGAGCTGTTAGGCGTTTAGCTTTAATAATAAAATGAAATATTATTGTGGATTTTCCTTAGAATATTTTTCTTTCTTACAATAGCAGTAGAATAGCACATATTTTTTATATGGGCATAATCCAGAACTGTATAATTTTTAAAGAATACAAAATCTATAAGTTCTTTCTCATCTTTAGTTAAATTTTTTAGAGCTAGCCTTAAGTCCTCATAATCACACATTTCACATAATGAAGTTTCAGGAGAGATTTCTTGTGATGGGATGTCCTTTTCAAAATTATCATGTAAGCTTAGAGCATTATTACCTTCAGTAGAGCTTCTGGTTTTAATTCTCTTAATCAAATCATTTATATTATTTTTAATGGCATTGGTAGCATAAGCAACAAATCTATGCTTGTCTAAGTTGTACATAGAAATAGATTTAAAAAGTGATTGATAGCATTCCTGAATAATATCATATGAGTTATATCCATCAATAAAAGTTCTCTTTGAGATATTATAAATTAATGGTCTAAATTCTTCAGCTAATTTTTCTTTTGCTCCTTCATCATTATCTTTGCACCTAGTAACTAAAGTTTCGATATAATTAAAATCCATATAAACCTCCTTCATACATAAGATCTATAAAATTAATGAATTATTTTACATATATTGTGTTTAGTGTTAAATTAACCTCTACATATAGTATATATGGTTAAAATCTATATAACGTATAGATAAAAGTAATTTGGAGAAGAAAAATTATTATAAAGGAAGGTAGATGAATTGATAATGGTAATAGCTATAGTTGTGTAATTGATTATAGTAGAGGAAAGTAATTATATATTTCTAAACCGTTAAAAGTAAATAATAAGTATATCAAATTCAACATAACCCAATTAATAGGTAGTAATCAGAAGTGAATGCTATGTTTAGTACACATTACTTATTAAGTTTATTAAATGATTTATTGCAACTAATAATTTTGAGATGTTGAGAATGAAAGGTTAATTATATTTTGGAAATTGGGTCTAAAAGTTTTAATTATAATTACACTGTTTATTTATGCTATTTTTTTTAAAAATTTAGATAATTAGAAGGAATTGGAACTTAAATGTAGAAAAAATTACTAAATAGAAAAAATAATATAATAGTTTATTAATAATATAGATGATTTTATATAAAAAGAAAAACAGCATATAAAATACTCAACGGAGCAATAGATTTATTTAATGAAATATATAGTGGATATGAGCAATTTGGATTTACATAGTTGAGACTAAATAAAATTAGCTATTACAAATTAAAGAAACAGTTATATGAATAGCAAGATACATAATGCATGGGAATTCTATATTTATAGTATTAATTTTAGACGTTTTGCTTAGAAAGGAGAAATAATGAGATTTAAAATAGAATTGGAATTAAAAAATGAACATTTACCTTTGGATTATCGTCCAGCTGTAATTAGTCTATTTAAACATAGTTTGACTTTATATGAGGATGGTAAATATTTTAGTAATTATTATGAATTGGGGAAAGTGAAGCCTTTTACATTTGCGGTGGTGATACCGAATAGTACATTTACAAAAGAGTTTATATTAGTACCAAGGAAAAAAATCTATATTTCATTTAGCACAAGTGATATGGGAACAGGGATAGTATTTTTTAATGCATTAATGATGCAAAAAAACAAATCATACCCATTGGCGTATGGGAATGTAATAATTGTAAAAAATATTTTAATAGAAAAAGAATATATAATTACTACAAATACAATTGAGGTTATATTTAGATCTCCTTTGTGTGTACGGGAACATAATAAGGAAATGAATAGAGATATATATTATTCTTATGAAAAAGAAGGTTTTAATGAAGTACTTAATAAAATATTAGAAGTACAAATAGCCAGCTCTAATACTTTACCAACTTTCATTTTAGAAGGTTTTTCTATGATACCTGTAGATTGTAAAAAAACTGTTGTTAAGCATCATTCACAATTTATAGAGGTAACCATAGGTGCGTTTAAATTGACTGGGAATATAGCATTGTTAAACTATTTATATTCAAATGGAATAGGAAGTCGTAAATCAAGTGGTTTTGGTATGTTTGAAGTAATGAGAAAGGAGAATTTATGAAAGGTACAATAGAAAATGAAAATTTCGACACTAAAATGGAAACATATGATTGGAGATATAGTGCGAGTATAGTAGGGCTTATAAAATATTTCAATTATCTTGTAGATAAGGGGTATGCAGCAGAATCTGATTTATATCAAATTGAAGATGATGTACTGGTGTATAACAAAGAGTCGATTACAGAGGAAAGATATTTGCTATTTGTTGAGTATTACTTTCAAGAGTATATGCATCATAGGGATATAGAAAAAATATTAAGTGATGATGAACTTACTGATGAACAAATAAAATTAGTAAATCTTAAATTAAAATCCAATGCTATTATGAAGAAAGTTTTTAAAGATATAAAATTTTCACTTGAAAATAAAGAGATAATAATAGATCAAATTAAGGAAAATAGATTGCTATTAATAAAAGAAACATATAGGTCTGGCAGAAGTTTATATGCTAATTTTGCTAATATAAATAGTCTATTTCAAGATGTTGGAAGTATTTGTAGATTACAAAATTATAATATAGATACAGGGAAAAAAAGTAAATCGATTTCTTATAATTGGGATTTTAAGACATATAACTTTGAGGATCAAAAGGAGTTTGATTTTATTCCATTTGCATTTTCAAAGTCTTACGAGTCATTTTTTATAAATAATAATTATTCTATAAAACAACTTTTTAATACAAATAATCTAATTAGTAATAGCGATAATCCTAGAAGTACATTATTTTCTGAACTTAAAAACTCTGCTGATTTTATAGATTTTGATGTTGAAGTAATTACTAAAAATAGAGATAAGGATTATTTTGAGACATTGTACATTAGAAAAGATGCTATCAAAATATTTTCTAAGATTAAAAATTATAAAGCTATTAAAATAAAATATAGAGTAAATGAAAACTACAATAGATATCTTGAGAAAGAAGTAAGTGACAGTATTTTAAATAATATAAAAATTGATGCTTTAATAGAGATGTTATTAAAACCAAAACAGGATACTGCAAAATATAAGTATCCAAATTATTCATACAATATTAGGACACTTATAGAAATTAATACATTAATTTATGGGGGAGATAAGATGGACAAGCAAATGAAGTCTGCTTATGCAAGTGCTAAAAGGGTAATGAAAGAAATTCCAGAAAATAAAGTAGATAGTTATAAACAGAAGTTAATTAGTGCAATAACTTTTAAAGATTATGATAGGTTTTGCCAAGTATTATTACAGTTATCGTCTTATTCAGGGGTTGTATTTGACTTTGCATATGATTTATTTGGCAATTTTGATGAAAATAAAAACATAGCATATACATTTATAAATGCACTAAATAAAGAGTCTAATAAAGATAATGGAGGAAAAGCAAATGAGTAAAAAAGCGTTAACACTTACAATTGTTGCAAATATGACATCAAACTATGGAGAAGGCCTAGGAAATATATCAAGTGTTCAAAAGATATTTAGGAATGGAAAGACTTATGCGACAAGAAGTAGGGAAAGTCTTAAAAATGCTATAATGGTGCAAAGTGGTATGTATGACGACTTGCAAACATCAGTAGATGGAGCTACACAAAAATTGGTTGATGCTGATCTTAATGCCACAAATTGTAGGGCATTAGAGGGGGGATATATGAATACGACTGGAACTACATTTAAAAGAAATAGTTCTTTTTATTTGACCGATGCAATTGCTTGTGATGATTTTGTAAATGAAACAAGATTCCATAATAATTTGTATCTTGCCTCAAATTTTGCAAAAAATAATAATTTAAATATACAGACGGATGCAGGAAAAAGTGGACTTATGCCATACCAATATGAGTTTGATAAAACTATGAAAATATATAGTATTACTGTGGATTTAGATATGATAGGGAAAGATGAGAACTTTGAAACACCAGAAGCAGATAGCAAAGAAAAAGCCGATAGAGTTATTTCTATATTAGATGCAGTTGAAAATCTTAATTTAGTAGTTAAGGGAAATTTAGATAATGCCGAACCATTATTTGTTGTAGGTGGACTGGTTGATAGAAAAACTCATTATTTTGAGAACGTAGTAAAGGTTAAAGAAGATAAATTATTAATTACAGAAGATTTGAAAGATAGAATTAAAAAGGGCTGCAATGTTGCGTTGCTTGAGGGCGGTAATTTTAAAAATGAAGTTGAAATTAAAAATGAATTAACACCAATTAGTGTTGCTAAATTTTTTGAGGATTTAAGGAAACAAGTTAACACATATTATGGGGTATAAGTCATGGAAGTTTTGAGGATTATATTAACCCAAAGTAGTGCAAATTATAAAAAAGAAGAAACAGTTTTAAATAAGATGACATATCCACTTCCACCATTTTCAACAATAATTGGAGCTTTGCACAGTGCCTGTAATTATACAGAGTATCACCCAATGGATATAAGTATCCAAGGTAAATATGAATCTATGAATAAAGAACCATATACGGATTATTGTTTTTTAAATTCAACCATGAATGATAGAGGGATTTTAGTAAAAATGAAAAATCAAAATTTGTTATCAACAGCATTTGATAAAGTAGCTAAGGCTAAAGCAGCCACAGGAAATGATTTTAGAAATGGAACTACAATAGAAGTTATAAATGAAAAATTACTAGAAGAATACAGGGAGCTTAAAGATTTATCAGATAAAATTACAGAATTTAAAAAGAATAGAATAGATAAGATATTCAAGATTATAAAAAATCGAAAAAAGACATTAACAGATAAAAAGAAAAGATGTGAAGCGAATTCGGAAGAATTTAAATTGATTTCTAAAAGAGAAAAAGAGCTAAAGAATTTAGAGAAAACAATTAATCAGAGGTTCAAAGATTATAAGAATAAAGAATATGAAATTCATTATTCAAAATTTGCAAGTATTACAACCTCTTTAAAATACTATGAGGTCTTAAATAATGTAGAACTAATAATTCATGTAAAAAGTGATAAAGAGACACTTAATGATATTAAAGACAATATATATAACTTAAAATCAATTGGTAGAAGTGAAGATTTTGTGGATGTTAAGGATATTTGTTTTGTTGATGTTGTAGATGAAATTGAGGATGATGAAGTAATTAGTGACTATTCTGCTTATATCGATTATGATCTTATAAAGTACGAAAAAGTATATTTGAAACTAGGAGATAAAATATCAGCAAATGGAACAAAATATTATCTAAATAAAAAATATATCATAGAAGATAATAAAAGAATCTTTGAAAAAAAGAAAGTTATATATGCATCAGAATATTCAGCAGAAGAAGGATCTGAAAATCTTTATTTTGATATAAGTAAAGATAAGACTTATATAGTTAATTTTAATTAGAGGTGAGATTATGGATTTATCTCTTTATAAAGCAAAGCCTGATAAAACAATAAGAGAGCATACAGATGAATTATTGAAAAATCTTGATATATTACAAAAATTAAATTATGTAAAAAGTCAATATATATATGAACTTACCAAAGTTGCTTGTGAATATCATGATTATGGTAAGGCTAATAGAGAATTTCAAAAAAGAATAGTTAGCAATGCAAAGTTTGATAAAAATGCAGAGGTAGCACATAACGTGTTATCTCTGTATTTTATAGATAAAAATGAATTTGAAAATATAGAAGATTATTATAAGGTTGGATTTGCTGTTTTAAATCATCATAACTATTGCGATAATCTTGGAACAATAGAAAATCAACAATGTAAAGAATTAATAAAAAGTCTGTTAAGTGATTTTAAAGTAAATACAATCAAAAGAATTACAACCACTAATTTGAAGAAAATAACTAAAAATTATGATGCAATTCTTATAAAAGGATTTCTTCATAAGTGTGATTATAGTGCAAGCGGAGATATCCCAGTTGAATACGAAAATGATTTTTTAAATCAGGGTCTCGGTAATTTATTGAAAAAATGGAAAGTGGAGAATGATGACGCGAATTGGAATGAGCTTCAACAGTTTTGTAGGGAAAATACAAACAAGAATATTGTTGTCGTTGCTCAAACTGGTATGGGAAAGACTGAGGCAGGACTACATTGGATAGGAAATAATAAAGGTTTTTTTATATTACCATTAAAAACAGCTATAAATTCAATATATGAAAGAATTAAAGAAAATATTCTAGAGGAAAATGATATTAAAACTAAATTGGCGCTACTTCATTCAGATTCACTAAGTTACTATAACAGTAACAAAAATGAAGAAATGGATATTATGGATTATTACAATCAGAGTAGAAAACTTTCGATGCCTCTTAATATTTCTACTTTAGATCAATTATTTGATTTTGTTTTTAAATACCAAGGTTATGAACTTAAACTTGCGACACTATCTTATTCCAAAATAGTTATTGATGAGATTCAAATGTATGGAGCAGATTTACTTGCATATTTAATTTATGGAATCAAAACGATAGATAAATTTGGTGGTAAGGTGGCAATTTTAACAGCAACTTTAGCACCATTTATAAAAGATAAATTTAAGGATGGAGAAAATCCGATTGAGTTTGAGGAAAAAACATTCATAAATGATATGAAAAGGCACAATGTTAAGATTTATGATAGTCAAATAGATGCAGACCTTATATATAGTAAATTTGAAGAAAACAAAATCAAGGGAATAAGTAACAAAATACTTGTAGTTTGTAATACTGTAAAAAAAGCTCAACAAATATATAAGGAGCTTCTCAAGAGGAAAGTTTCCAATTTAAATATACTACATAGTAAATTTATAAAATGTGAAAGAGCAGATAAAGAAAGCAAAATATTGAAGTTTGGAAAAACTAAAAATATTGGAACAGGGATTTGGATTTCTACACAAATTGTAGAGGCAAGTTTAGATATTGATTTTGATTATTTATTTACAGAGCTTTCAGATATAAGCGGATTATTTCAACGACTCGGAAGATGTAACAGAAAAGGTGAGAAATCTGTAGGTGAACCTAATTGCTTTGTGTTTTTAAATATTGATAACAATCTATTAACAAATGGTGATAAAGGATTTATTGATAGTAAAATATACTCATTATCAAAGGATGCAATGAAAGATGTAAATGGAGTATTAACAGAAAAAGATAAGGTAAATATTATAAATAAATACTTAACAACAGAAAATTTAAAAGGAAGTGATTATGAATTTAAGTATAGTAAGTTTTCAAAATGGATAGGAGAAATAGAACCTTATGAAATAGATAAAGAAGATATAAATTTAAGAAATATTATATCTTATGATGTAATACCTAAACAAGTTTATGAAGAGCATCAACATGAGATAGATGAGAATTCTAGAAAATTATTAAAAACTGTAACAAAAAAGTTAGATAAAGCAGAGTTGGATAAAGTCAAATTAGAAAAAATAAATTTAAAAGAAGAAATCAAAAAATACACAGTGCCAGTCGGTAGATATGATATTTATTTTAATGGAAAAAGTGCAATTATTAAGAAGATTCAATTAAGTAAAAATGAATTTATTAATGTTGTAGATTGTAAATACAATGAATTGGGATTTATACGACTAACAAGTGAGGAAGTAACAGGTATAGAAGAAAACTTTGATAATTTTTTATAAAAAAGAGGGAGCGCTATGGACAAGCCGATTAATGGAACAATGATTTATTATTATATGGTTTGTAAAAGAAAATTATGGTACTTTTACAATCAGATACAAATGGAAGCAGACAATGAAAATGTACAAATAGGTAAGATTATTGATGAAAATACCTACGAGAGAGAAGACAAGCATATTAATATAGATGATGTTATTAATATTGATTATATAAGAAGTAAGGGCACATTGCATGAAGTTAAAAAGAGTAAAAAAATTGAGGAAGCTGGAATAATGCAGATTAAATATTATTTATATTATCTAAAGCAAAAAGGTGTTGAAAATATTAATGGGAAGGTTGATTATCCTCTTTTAAAACAAAGCATTAATATTGAATTAACAGATGAAGATGAAAGTAATATAGAGAATATGTTGGTGGATTTAAAAGAAATTGTTAATAAGCCTTTACCACCACTACTTGAAAAGAAGCAAATTTGTAAGAAATGTGCATATTTTGAATTATGCTATATTTAAGGAGAGGGATGAATTGCTTTGAAACGGAGCTATTATATGTATAGTAATGGAGAGTTACACAGAAAAGATAATACACTACAGTTTACTAATAGTGAAAATGAAACCAGAGATATTCCAATAGAACAGGTTGAAGATATATATGTAATGTCTGAGATGACATTTAATACAAAGTTTATAACTTTTGCATCTAAATACAAAATACCAATTCATTTTTTTAATTATTACAGCTTTTATACAGGTAGTTTTTATCCAAGAGAAGAGTTACTTGCAGGAAATCTGCTAGTAAAACAGGTTAATCACTATGAAGATGAACAAAAAAGGATTTGTATAGCAAGGAAATTTATAGATGCAGCTGCAGCAAATATTTATAGAAATCTAAGATATTATAATGGTAGAGGTAAAGATGTAGAAAAGGTAATGATAGAAATAGAATCTCTTAGAAAGAAGATATTAAAAACAGAGAGCATTAATGAATTAATGGGAGTAGAAGGTAACATAAGAAAACAATATTATTCAGCTTGGAACACTATTGTTAATCAAAAAATAGATTTTGAAAAGAGAGTGAAAAATCCTCCAGACAATATGATTAATACTATGATTTCTTTTGTTAATGGATTAGTGTATACAAGAGTTCTGGGAGAAATATATCGGACACAACTTAACCCAACTATCAGCTATTTACATGAGCCAGGAGTAAGGAGATTTTCGTTAAGCTTAGATTTAGCAGAAGTATTCAAACCACTTTTAGGGGACAGATTGATTTTTTCATTGCTAAACAAAAATCAAATAACACCAAGTTGCTTTACAAAAAATTTAAACTATCTCCATCTAACAAAAGATGCATCTAGAACAATATCAATGAAATTTGATGAAATGCTAAAAACAACAATCCATCATAAAGAATTATCAAAAGATGTTTCATATAAACAACTAATTAGACTTGAGTGCTATAAATTAATAAAACATTTAATGGGGGAAAAAGAGTATGAAGGTTTTAAAATATGGTGGTAGGAGGGAATTAATTAATGTATGTTGTTTTGGTTTATGACATAAGCGGAGATGAAAACGGACAAAAAGTATTAGGAAAGGTATTTAAAACTTGTAAAAAATATTTAACGCATATTCAAAATTCTGTTTTTGAGGGGGAAATAACAGAAGCACAAATAGTAAAACTAAATGCAGAATTAAATAAACTTATCAGAAAAGATTTTGATTCAATGATAATTTTTAAAAGTAGGAGCGAAAAGTGGCTTGATAAAGAATTTTGGGGCAAAAAGAATGATGCATTATCCAACTTTTTTTAACTATTTCAAATGTATTGTCGATGTGCTGTAGTGGGAAATTGCTAGGAGTACGACAAATAGCTGAATATTAAGGGTTTGTAGCTACAAAATATTTAATTTATAATATTATTAGAAGACTAATATATAGAGTAAAAAGACATAGACAAAAACTATTATTGTAATGCCTGTTAATAGGCGTTAAAATGATAGGTGTGTTTTAATC